>JAYWGO010000147.1:0-12701 GCA_043778205.1 Polaromonas sp.
CAGGGCTTTAAGCAGTTAAATAGAGGCCGTCAAGTGGATGTTGCACCGATAAGCAGCAAGGCGACTCACGATGCGCTTTTGGATATTTATTTTGATGGCAAGCACGATATGCGTGTGGCCGAGAGATTGCGGATTACGTTGTAGTTTTGCACGAAAATCATCGGCGTGTTAGACTCTGTTACATTGACATAGCTACCAAACACGACCTCATTTACGTCGGTACAAAATCATGAAGTCAACTGCCACAGCCCAATCTCCTACTTGCCGCCCTGCTGTTTTACCTGCAAAGTCTGCTGCATATGTGGCACAGCTAAAGCGCAATCCTTTACAAGCTCGTGAATTTTTGGTACGCGCTGGCATTATTGCTGCATCCAGCAAACCAGCGAATCATTCTGGTCGCCGACAATTAACTGTTGATGCCGGCTGATAAAGCCGTCGATCGTATCGACGAGATATTGCGTATTAGGCGCTCCAACTCCCTTTCTCCGGTCATCGCCTTTCATGGCTGCAAAAAGTCTGTCGCAGAAACTTTGCTAAAAATTGGCGCATGGAATCCCGATAAAGACTGGTGGAAACCAAGTACAAGGAGCTATGACTGGTTGGGTTCCGGCATGTATTTTTGGATTGACAGTCCTCAAAGAGCTTACGAATGGTCAAAGCTTAGCCAAGCCCGGGCAAAAGCCAGCAGCGCCGCTCCAGGCTTGGTTGGTGCGCTACTCAATCCGGGGCTGTGTTTAAATTTGATGGATGCGGGCGTGATTGATGAATTGCATCAGGCGTTTTCGTATCTAAAAGTAATCCGCAAAGCAGCCGGAATGCCGTTGCCAGAAAATGGTCTGAATGATCCTCAAGGTATGCCGCTGTTGCGTAAGCTAGACTGTGAAGTGATTCAAACAGTGCATCAACTACGCGCGGATAAAGGCGAGCAACCTTACGACAGCGTTATGGGGTTCTTTGAAGAAGGTTCTATGGCATTTGAAGGCTCATCCATTCGTGCCCATACGCATGTTCAAATTGCAGTGCGAAATCCCGAAGCCATCGTAGGATTTTTTCGCGTTGTGTAAGTACACTACGGTGCGCTAGTAGCTGCTGTCTTTGCTAATCTGATTGCCTCGCGCGCACGCGCTATGTCAATCACTGCTTGCGTGTGTACGGCGGGGTTACTGTCGGCTTTGGCGGAGGACAAATAGACTGCAATGGTTGCTTCGTCATCCAAATAATCGGCAGCATCGAAGAGCACTGTTTTCAATGCGCTCTTCTTGGCAGCGGCTGTACACAGCTCGAACTCTCCCTGCTCTTTCAAAAAATCGTCAAAGTTACTTCCGATGGGCATGGTGATTCCTCTTTAGAAGTTAAGCTTTAAACAGGTGAGTGCGTACGCAGCCAGTCTTTCAGCGCCGCATCAATGCGCGTTTGCCAGCCGTCGCCGCTGGCTCTGAATGACGCCGTGACATCGGGTGATAAACGGATGGTGATGCGGTCTTTAACCACCTGTGCGTGGGGCCTGCCGCGTGGCTTGAGCATGGCTTTGGCGGTTTGTGCGCCAAACAATTCGGGCAGCACATCTTTAGCGGGCCGGGCACGGGCTACGTCCTTTGCTGTCCATTCGGGGTTGTCGTCGTCTGTCGATTCAGGATTGGGTCGTTTTGCCATAGTGTTTTACCTCTCTAGTGTTGGCCTTGCGCAGGCTGATGACATGCACCAACCCTGCGCGGGGCGTAAAATCAAAGCGTACGAACGCTCTCCGATGCAACCTAAAACCCTCTACCGCCGCTCACCATAGTTGTAGCGGGTATCTTATCTATCAGCGCGGTAGCCCAGTCCAGATCAGATCAGCGGCCAATGTGAAAGTTAGCCCACGCTCTTGGATATTGCGTTCGTTTTGTCAGGGTCGAAGCCCAGTTGCATTTTTATTTATTGTATGCACGTTAATTAAAACTTTCAATGGGTGCTCGTGACATGGGTACTTTTGAAGTCCGAGCCCCCGCTCACGCATCCAAACCGTTCAACCACTGCGCCGCGTCTCTTACCATCACCCGCCCATGGTCTTGCTCGGCGCGCAGGTTGCGCACTACTTGTACGGCTTGTGCGTCCTGCCATTGCTCGGCAAAACGGTGCAACGCGCGGTGCGGTTTGGCATCGCTGAGTTTGCATTCGATAAGGTGCGTTAGCGTGTCGCCGGTGTTAGCTTTGTGGCTGAGGCAAAAGTCTACCTCGGCACCGTCTTTGGTGCGCACGTAGTGCAGGTCTACCTCTTTGCCCTGCGCGTCTTGCTGCCAGTGGATGTGTTTTAGCAGGTGGCAGGCCACCAGGTTTTCAAAGCGCACGCCGTCGTCGCCTTGCACCAGGCCGGTGTCAAAAAAATACACCTTGGGCGCTTGCAGGGTAGCCCGCGCGATGTTGTGGTGCCAGGGGCGCACCACAAAGACGATGTACAGCGCCTCCAAAATTTCCAGATAGCGTTTGAGCGTGACGGGCGATACGTTCAGGTCGCGTGCCATAGACGCTAGGGACAGCGGCGAGCCGACACGCTGGCGCAGCATCTCGGTAAACAGCCTCATTGCAGTGAGCTCGTACAGGCGGGAGAATTCGAGCACGTCGTTACGGATCAGGCCGTCAAAATATTGCCTGCGCCAGCGCTGGGCCTCTTCGGTACTATCGGCCAGGCAAGGCTCGGGGAAGCCGCCGCGCTCTAGCAGATGGGTGAGAGCAGCCTCGGGCACGGCACCGGTTTGCTCGCACCATTCGCGCACAGAAAGAGGGTGCAAACGCCATGCAAAAAAGCGGCCCGCCAGCGATTCGCCAGCTTGTCTGAACGTATCTAGCCGCGCGCTGCCGGTCACCAGCAGTTGTTGCGCTGCGGGTTTGCCGTCGTACACACCTTTTAGCCACGGCTTCCAGTTAGGCATTTTGTGGATTTCGTCTAGCACCAACAGCTTGGCCTGGGGGCTCCATGCCAAGCGGGAGATGACTGCCCGATCATCGGCTACGTCGTAGTTCAGGTACTGGCCCTTGGACGCACTCAGCAGTGTTTGGCTGAGCGTAGTTTTGCCCACTTGGCGTGGGCCGGTGACAAACACCATTTTTTTGGCGAGATCACGCTGGATATGGTTGTCGACGTAGCGTTTCATGCGACTATTTTATATTAAATTGTATAAAAGTCGCGACTTTTTGATATTTTTTTATATTTTAGCCGATTTTAAACCTCCATACAGGTACTTATTTCATCGGCTGCGTCTACTGCTTATAAACCGCCCGCTCAAACTTCTCATAGGTACTGACAAAGCGCGGCTCTACAAAGGGCAGCGACTGGGTCATCAGCAGGCCAATGACATTGGCTTTGGGGTCAAACCAGTAGTGGCTGTTAAGCACGCCCGCCCAGCCCTGCGAGCCTGCGTGGCGCATGCCGGGGATGTCTTCGTCAAAGCGCATAAAGGCCATACTATGGGATTTTTTACTACCGGGGAAGAACTCTGCATCTGCCGTAATGGGTGGGGCCGTGGTCTTGAGGCAGGGAATGGGGATGCTACCAATTTGGTTGGCCAGCATAGCCTCTAAGCCCGTTGCGCTGAGGATGCGCTTGCCGTCCAGCGCGCCGTGGTTCAGCACCATACGCAAAAAGCGCAGGTAGTCGGGCGCGGTGGAATACAGCGCGTGGCCCATGCCGTAAAACTCGGGGTTGCTTGGCGGTGCGAGTGCAAAGTCTGCAAACTTGCCATCTTCACCGCGCATGCCTACCGCCGCAAGGCGCGCGGCCATGTGGGGTAGCACCTCAAAGGCGGTGTCCGTCATGCCCAGCGGCTCAAAGATTTCTTCGCGGCAAAACTGGTCTATGCGCCGGCCATCTACCTTCTCCACCACGCGGCCTAGCCAGTCGATGCCTATGCCGTAGTCCCAGCGCGTGCCAGGCTCGAACTGCAAAGGGTAGTTCATGGACGCAACCAGCCCTGACAAAATAGTGGGCGCGCCTGTGGCCTGCATGTAGCGCCCCACATCAGCGTTCCAAAATTCATAGGCGAGGCCTGAGGTGTGGGTAGCCAGGTGGCGCACGGTGGCCTTGACTTTGGGCGCACGCAAAATGGGCGCACCACTGGCATCAAAACCGTCCAGCAGCTTGACCTGCGCAAACTCGGGCACGATGCTTTCTACCGTAGCGTCAGCGCTGAGCTTGCCTCGGTCCATCAAAATCATGGCGGCCATGCTGCCTACTGCTTTGGTCATGGAGAAGATGCGAAACACCGTATCAAGCGCCGCCGCCTTGCCGGGGCTGCGCTCACCCGCTGCGCCTGACCACACTGCGCCTTCGCGGTTGCCTACCATGGCTACCAAAAACGGCGCATCTTGCTGCGCAACAGCATCGTTGATCACTTTGTCCAGTTCTGCCATACAAGTCTCCAAATAATTGGGCTAGTCCGCCGCGAAGATGCACGAGTGGGGAATGAGTCTAGCGCTGAACACCGCGTCCCACAAGCCCCTGCAAGCGCTAGGCTCCCCACTGCCTGTACTACACAGGACACTGTAGCGACATGGCCTGCGAATGCTACGGTCACAATCAACTCACCTACCATTGCTGCTGCCGCTGCCATGACGGTGTGCGAGCCGGTGAACTGATAGGAAATTCAATCGCATGAGACCAAGTACGGCACGGCTTTGGGGCAATCAAAAGCCACTGATCTCTGCCGTTTGACGGGTTGCAGCCGACGCAATTAACAAGGTGATGAAGCTGCTGCTCGCCGATGGGTTTTGAGCCTACGATGCACGCAGTCCTACTGCGCAGCTGGTCTGAAACGCTGCTTGGATCGCTGTGTCGATCACTCATCAATTGATGCGCTGGTCAAGCTCATAGTCCGGTGCCGGTTGTGCCACCAGATCCCAATCTGGCTCGCATTGGCCACTTTCGCCCGCCTGCGCATCACAGTCCTCCCACAACGGCGGCCCACGCGTTGGTGCGATGTTTGGTGGCTTGGTCTGCACCCCGATGTGATCGAGCATTTGCCGTATCTAAGCAGGTATAAAAGCTAAGCCCGTAGCAGCGTAGCTGCCGCAGCCAACGCTGTAATCCGCGCCCAGTCGCCAGTGGCCAGCGCATCTGCTGGTGTAAGCCAGGAGCCGCCTACGCAGACCACATTAGGCAAGGCTAAAAGTTCTTTGGCATTGTGCTCACTAACACCACCGGTAGGGCAAAACTGCACATCAAAAAACGGGCCACTCCAGGCTTTGAGCATGGCCGGGCCGCCAGCCTGCATGGCCGGGAAAAATTTGAGTTGCGTGTAGCCTGCTTCTACCGCCATCATGATCTCGCTGCCTGTGGCCACACCGGGCAGCAGGGCCAAACCGTTGTCGCGGCAAGCCTGGCCTACTGTGTTGGTAAAACCGGGGCTGACGGCAAACCTGGCACCGGCGGCGGCGGCGGCCTGCGCATCACGTGCGCTGCGCACGGTGCCTGCGCCTACCACGGCACCAGGCACTTCTTTGGCGATGCGCTCTATGCACTCTAAGGCTACCGGCGTGCGCAATGTAACCTCCAGCATGCGTATACCACCCGCCACTAGCGCGCGCGCCATCGGTACGGCATGCGCCACGTCATTTAGCACGATCACCGGAATCACAGCGGCATCGCGCATGACATCCAGCGATGTAATGACGGAGTGCAAAGCGCCTACCGCAGCGGCAGCGGCAGGGGAAGTGAAAGACGGGTTCAGTGAGGCTTTTACAACCATGTACATGCTCCTTGTTCAGCGGCCAGTGCGTTGCGGCGCATAGCGGCAAATAGTTCGCGGCCCATGCCCAAGCCATTAGATTCGGTGTGTGCGGCGGCCATGGTGGCCAGCGGGCGGGCAGCCCACTGTGCAGCGTCCACCAGCGCTTCCAGGGTGCCTGCGGGTGCGTCCAGGCGCACCATGTCGCCATCACGCAGCTTGGCCAGCGGGCCACCGGCCAGGGCCTCGGGGCTCACGTGGATGGCAGCGGGCACTTTGCCTGATGCACCGCTCATGCGGCCATCCGTCACCAGGGCCACTTTGTAGCCTTTACCTTGCAGCACTGCCAGCGGCGGGGTGAGCTTGTGCAGCTCGGGCATGCCATTGGCACGTGGGCCTTGCCAGCGCACCACCACCATCACCCCTTGGGCGGGGCTGGTCTGGCAGACGCGCTCTACATCGCCGGCTTTGAAGGCTGCCAGCATGGCGTCTTGGCTGTCAAACACCATGGCGGGTGCTTCAATAATGTGGCGGTCTTCTGGCACAGCAGACACTTTAATGACGCTGCGGCCTAGGTTGCCTTTGAGCAATTTCAAGCCACCAGTGGCGCTAAATGGGCTGCTTACGGGCCGCACCACGCTGTCGTCTAGGCTTGCGCCTATGTCGTTCCACTGCAGACCTTGCGCGGTGGCAACCGGCTTTTGGGTAAAGGCGCGAAGGCCGCCACTGGCCACCGTAAGCACATCCGCGTGCATAAAGCCAGCGTCGAGCAGCTCGCGGATGACATAGCCTGGACCGCCTGCGTCCTGAAATTGGTTGACATCGGCGCTGCCGTTGGGGTACACGCGCGACAGCAAGGGCACCACGTCCGACAGGGCAGAAAAGTCGTCCCAGTCAATGACTATGCCGGCGCTGCGGGCCACCGCCACCCAGTGGATCAAATGGTTGGTACTACCGCCCGTGGCCAGCAGGGCCACCATGGCGTTGACAATGCAGCGCTCGTCCACCACCTTGCCTATGGCGGCTTTGTTTTTAGCAGCGGCCAGCACTGTTTTGACTGCCTCGCGGGTGAGCAGCTCGCGCACGTGCAGGCCGGTGGCTTCGTCGGGGTTGATAAAGGCCGTGCCGGGCACGTGCAGGCCCATGGCCTCTAGCAGCATTTGGTTGCTGTTGGCCGTGCCATAAAAAGTGCAAGTGCCTTGGCCGTGGTAGGCCTTGGACTCAGCGTCTAGCAGCTCGGCGCGGCCCACCAAGCCTTGGGCGGCTTTCTCGCGCACTTTGGCTTTTTCGTTGTTACTCAGGCCACTGGTCATGGGCCCTGCAGGGACAAACACGGTGGGCAAATGGCCAAAGTGCAGCGCGCCAATCAACAGGCCGGGCACAATTTTGTCGCACACACCCAGCAGCAGGGCCGCGTCAAACATGTCGTGGGACAGGCTGACAGCGGTAGCCATGGCAATGTTGTCGCGGCTAAACAGACTCAACTCCATGGCGGGCGTACCTTGGGTTACGCCGTCACACATGGCCGGTACACCGCCAGCCACCTGGGCGGTAGCGCCGTGCTTACGGGCTTCGTCTTTGATAAGTGCGGGGTAGTGCTGCAGCGGCGCGTGGGCCGACAGCATGTCGTTGTAAGCGTTCACTATCCCAATATGCGGCGCTTTTTCTGCCACCACTTTGAACTTGTCGTTGGCAGGCATGGCGGCAAAGGCGTGGGCTACATTGGCGCAACCCATGCGGTCTGCCCCACGGTCACGCTGGGCTGCGGCATCAATTTGCTGCAGATAGGCGCTGCGGGTAGCGGCGCTGCGCTGCACAATGCGCTGGGTAACTTGGGCCACCACGGGGTGCAGTGGAATGCCCGGTAAGGGGTGCTGTGGTGAGGCTGATGGCATGGGCTGTAGGCTAGAAAAAGTCTCCCAAGACACTGGGAGGCTTGTAATTAAATTACATGTCCATCATACGATGGAATACCTTGCGCGTCCAGAGATGGCAGTTACAAGATGGGTACCAAATGCGTGTGAGGGAGCGCCTAAGTCATACGTAAAAAAGCCGCCTTGTATGCACAAGGCGGCTTACGGCGGGCTGCAGCAGCTTAGCTACTGCAGCGTTACTTCCACACGGCGGGCTTGCGGGCCGGTACCGGCTTGAATGTCCTGCGGTTTAACCAGTTCAATTTTGTCGTCCGCTACGCCCGAAGCTTTGAGCAAGTCGCGCACCGCAAAGGCGCGTTGTTTAGCGATTTCTTTGTTTTGCTCGGCATTGCCCGTGCTGTCCACATAACCACTGACTATGGCTTTTTTGCCGCCTTGCACACCGGCAACAATGTCGGTAAGCGCGCCAGGGCCGCCTTGTGCCAAAGCAAACTTGCCGCTTTCAAAGTAAAACTTCACCACCCCGTTTTCTACCACTACAGAAGCGGCCCCAGCGGCGATGGCAGCGCCGGCATCGGCAGTCGCAGAGGTTGCTAAAGGCGCAGCCTGCGCCTTGACGGTTTTGTTCTTTTGGTAAATGCTTATGCCTATGACCAAGCTTATTACCAAGGCAATTACACCCATCAACACGCCCATTACCAAGCCTGTGCTGTCATCATCTTGCGAAACCATAAAAAAACTCCGATAAATTAAGTGGCTTGATTGTAAACAACCCTGCATGGCACATTCAGAATTGACTGTCAGAGACCCCGAGCCGATGCTGCAGCGCACACTGCAAGCGTGGCGTGCGGCTGGTAAAAACCAAGGACTGTGGGTATTTGGCTACGCTTCGCTCATTTGGCAGCCCGAGTTTAACTTTACCGAGCAGCGCCCTGCCCGCGTGCACGGCTGGCACCGGGCGCTGCACATGCTTAGCCGCATTAACCGAGGCACCCCCGCCTGCCCAGGGCTGGTGTTTGCCCTTTTATCGGGCGGTAGCTGCCAAGGCATGGCGTTTCATATCGATGCCGCGCAGGTGCCTGAGGTGCTAGCGCAGCTATGGCAACGCGAAATGCCCACCGGCGTCTATGACCCGCGCTGGTTGCGCTGCAGCACGGCCAGCGGTAACGTACAGGCTCTGGCATTTACGCTCTCGCGCAGCAGCCCTAACTACTGCGGGCTCTTAAGCAACGCACAGTATGCGCAGATATTTAGCGAAGCTTGCGGCAGCTACGGCAGCACGCGCGACTATGCGGTGCAAACTTACCAAGGCCTGTTGCGTGTGGGCATCCATGACCGGGCCTTAGAAAAGCTCTTGGCCAATGTGGGTGCTTTGCAAACTGGCTGAGCGTGCTGGCCCAGCATGCGCAACACACCATGAAAAAAGCCGCTTAAAAGCGGCTTTAAAGTTCAGAGACAACGCAGTTTTTAGACCTGTAACTCAGTTTTAGGCGTGAGCAGAGCGCAGCTTTAAAGAAAACTCTTGCAGCGCGGCAATACCGCTTTCTTCAGCGCGCTTGCACCACGCTTGCAGGTCAGCGGCCAGTTGCTCGCGGCTGGCGGTGGTGCTGCTCCACAGGGTGCGCAGTTCATCGCGCATGGTGGCCATTTTGTCGAGCACCGGGTGCGCCGCGCGGGCTTGGGCCAAATGGGCTTGGGCCGATGCTGGCACTTTGTCGGTGTCGCGGTGCAGCCAGCGCTTGGCAGTGGTCAACACTGACAGGTCGCCTTGCTTGGCTTTAAGGGTTTCAATCTCGCGGGCACAGGCTGCGCGCATGTCGCGGGCATAACCGGCCATCACTTCGTAGCGGTTGGTTATCAGCGCTTCCAGCGTTTTCTCGTCTGCAACAGGCTTAATGATGCCCAACTGCAGCTTAGGCGGCACCTTTTTTACACTGGCCAAGCCTAGCATTTCCATGGCGCGAATGTAGCCCCAGCCAATGTCAAACTCATACGGCTTGACCGAAAATTTAGCGCTGGTGGGGTAGGTGTGGTGGTTGTTGTGCAGCTCTTCGCCGCCAATGATGATGCCCCACGGGCTGATATTGGTAGACGCATCAGGTGCCTCAAAATTGCGGTAGCCCCAGTAGTGGCCAATGCCGTTGATGATGCCTGCCGCCGTCACCGGAATCCAGGCCATTTGCAGGGCCCATACTGCGGTGCCAGCTACACCAAACAGCGCCCAGTTGATGATCAGCATCAGGCCTACGCCTTGCCAGCTGTAGCGGGTGTAGACGTTGCGCTCAATCCAGTCATTCGGTACGCCGTGGCTGTACTTGGCCATGGTTTCCATGTTTTTAGATTCAGCGCGGTACAGCTCAGCACCTTCAAAAAATACTTTTTTAATGCCGTGGGCTTGCGGGCTGTGGGGGTCGTCGATGGTCTCGCATTTGGCGTGGTGCTTGCGGTGGATGCTGACCCATTCTTTGGTAACCTGGCCGGTGCCCAGCCACAGCCACAAGCGGAAAAAATGCGCAGGCAACCAGTGCAGGTCCATAGCGCGGTGCGCTTGGTGGCGGTGCAGGTAGATGGTGACCGAGGCAATGGTAATGTGGGTGGTGAACAGTGCATACAGCACAATTTGCCACCAAGCCAGATTCCACAAACCGTGACCAGCCCACTGTACAACGGCATCAAACACGGGAGAGTCAAAAACGAACATGAATTTCCTTCAACAACATGGCAGTCCCAAGACAAACTTTTCGGCGTGTTATTTTTGTAACCGAATTAATTAACTATTTTAAGCTATCGCGGCCAAAAAAGGCTGACAAAACATTACCGCTAACCATGGAATGCTGTGCTTATACACACACTCTATGCAGACACCGGGTGCACATGCGCCCTGCAGGCAGCCGATTGCAGTGTATTTTTACAGCGTGTTCTTTTGCCACACCGCTGCAAAAAAACCATCGGTACCATGGCGGTGTGGCCACAGCCGCAGGTAGCGGGCAGGTGCATCAGGCGGGCCGCTGCACAAACCTTCTGCCCCTTCGACTTTCAGTTGGGACAACAGTTCACCACTTTCAAGGGGGGTGAACTCTTTATTTGCCTCGCTAAAGGCCTGTGCAATCATTTCATTTTCTTCAGGCAGCATGCTGCAGGTGGCATACACCAAGCGGCCACCGGGTTTCAGCAAGCGCGCAGCGCTTTGCAAAATAGCGGCTTGCTTCACATTCAGCTCGGCCAAGTCGCTGGGCTTTTGCCGCCACTTCAGGTCGGGGTTGCGGCGCAGTGTGCCCAGCCCGGTGCATGGCGCGTCTACCAATACACGGTCAATCTTGCCGGCCAGACGCTTAACGCGCTCGTCGCGCTCATGCGCGATGGCGGCGGTTTGCACATTGGACAGGCCGCTGCGGGCAACGCGGGGTTTAAGCGCATCGAGCCGGTGGCCCGACGTATCGAACGCATACAGCCGCCCGGTGCTGCGCATCATCGCGCCCAAGGCCAGGGTTTTGCCGCCTGCACCAGCGCAAAAGTCCACCACCATCTCGCTGCGCTTGGCATCTACCAGCAGGGCCAGCAGCTGAGAGCCTTCGTCTTGCACCTCAATATTGCCTTCTAAAAACACCTTGAGTTTGTTGACGGCAGGCCGGCCTTGCACGCGCAAGCCCCAGGGGGAATACGGCGTAGGCAAAGCCTTGATGCCCTCGCGCGACAAATCTTTTTGTGCGGCTTCGCGTTTGGTTTGAAAGGCGTTAATGCGAATGTCCAGCGGCGCAGGGCTGTTCAGGCTGTCAATCAAGGGCCAAAAGTCGTCCCCCAGCTGCGCTTTGAGCGCGCTGGCCAGCCATTCAGGCAGGTTATGCCGGTGCAGCTCTAGCAGGCCAGAATCTGGGTCGGCAGGGTTGACTGCGTCACAGGCGTCTAGCCAGTTTTTTTCCAGGTCGGTCAGCGCGGCTTTGACGTAGTCGCGTGGGCCAAAAAAGCCCAAAATAGCCAGCTTGCGCTCGCGCGCACCGCTGCCTTTGGGCGCACCCAAGGCAAACGCGTCGTAGAGGGCTTTTTTGCGCAGCACGTTGTAGGCGGTTTCTGCCAGGGTGGCGCGTTCACGCGGCCCGAGGTTGCGGTTTTCTTTGAAAAAGCGCGACACCACCGCGTCTGCGGGGTGTTCAAACTTGATAACTTGGCCCACTAAATAGGTGCAGGCGGCGAGGATTTGTTCTGGATGCATAACGCGCATTGTCCCACTCTTGCCTGCAAAACCGTGAAATGCGGCTGCGCGGCTGTTTGGCAACCCGCTCTTAGCAGCCCAACGCAGTGACAATAGCCCCATGACCGACCACGACCTTCCCCCATTGATCACCACCCCGCCCGGGATGTACCGCCATTACAAAGGGGGCCAGTACGAGGTGGTGGGCACCGTGCGCCATTCTGAAACGCTAGAACCTTTGACTTTGTACCGCGCGCTGTACGGTCAAATGGGGCTGTGGGTGCGGCCCGCGGCGATGTTCAATGAAGAGGTGGTGATTGAAGGTGTGCGGCAGCTGCGGTTTACGCCTATGTTTTGAGATTTTTTAGCGTTTTAGGCTTATGACCCAAGGAAATGCTGCACGGGTAGCTATGTATTTTGTAGTGTCATGGTTTGATTGATTTAGGCTCTTTAGCAGCCCGTGGCAACGCTTTTGTAGGTCTATTTACCTTGGTCGGGCGACGGGACATGTTATTTGCAAACTTCCGCGAATCACGCGCAGGCCGCCTGAGTATTTGCCCGTTTGGTAGTACGACGCGCCTTCGCTCCAGTTTGCAAATAACACGCTCCCATCGCTTCTCCCTGGCAAATTTGGTAATTGAAGGCACGCGGGGTGGTTGTATGTGACGGTAACCGGCAGTGCACTAACCCAAGACCGGGAACACGCAGGGCTACGTGTGCAGAGGCAACCGAAACCTTGGCTCTCTAGGCATTAAATGCCCCCACACCAACCTGGCAAAGCGTCGATTGAGTGTGGCCTTGATGAAAATTTGGAAAAAGGCGCGTCGTACTACCAAACGGGCAAATACTTACTTTACCTGCGCGTGATTTTGGAAGATTTTGCAGCAAGGCCACACTCAAGCGGCGCTAATGTACAAAAGCTGGAATAGCAATCTTCAA
>JAYWGO010000148.1:0-12698 GCA_043778205.1 Polaromonas sp.
CCTGGCGCTGCTGGGCCAGGCCTCGGATGTGGATGTGGCCAAAGCCATTGGTACCACCATGCCGGTGGTGCGGGGTAAGCGCTATGCGCTGAAGATTGCAGCCTACCGGCGTGTGTTTTGGACTGCGGACAGGGTGGCTTTGCTGGGCACGGTGCCCGACCGGGAGCTGGCGCAAAGGCTGGGTACCAGCTTTGCTGCGGTGGCCAAACGGCGCGATATTTTAAAGATCCCTGCGTTTGGCAATTGGGCCCGCAATGGCAAGCGCGCCCCGCGCTACCAAGACCCAGTATCGGGGGCTACCTGGAGCGGCTTTTCGGTGGAGCCGCAGTGGATCAAGGGCCAGGACAGGGCGCAGTTTGTGATAGGGGAGTAGGTGGGAGGAGTGGAGGAGTGCAAGGTGCATCGAAGAGGCTGCTAAAGGGCTACTATTAATTAAATAGCTACTCATCGAGCATTTCCTTGGGCGGTAGGGCTAAAACATTAAAAAAAGGATATTCGAAATGGAGCAGAAAAATCACCAACCCAGCCTGTTGGCGCGCCGTTTGGGCTACGCCGGGCTGCTGCCTTTTGTGCTGCTGGCTGCGCTGCTGTGGACGGTGCGCGCCGATGTGCAGGGTTTTGTGGCCATCGCGTTGGCGGGCTATGGCGCGGTGATTGCGTCGTTTTTAGGTGGTGTGCACTGGGGCATTGCTGCGCATTTGCCTGTGCAAGATGCCAAGTTTCACTATGCATGGGGCATTGCGCCGTCGTTGATGGGCTGGGTGGCGGTGGTGATGCCGGCGTATGCCGGTTTGCCGCTGCTGGGTTTGATTTTGCTGGCCTGCTATGGGGTGGACCGGCGCAGCTACCCGGCTGTGGGCTGGGCTGGGTGGCTGCCCATGCGCCTGCAGCTGACCGTGGTGGCGGTGTTGTCGTGCGTGCTGGGCGCTGCCACAGCGTAACAGCGTAACAAAGCCACCATGCCCGAAGGCCCAGAGGTATTTTTAGCGGCCCGTGCGGTGCATGCGGCTGTTGCGCAGCAGCCGGTTAAGCTGGCGCTGCGCTACCCGCCGCTGGCCGCTAAAGCGCGCAGCCTGCGCGGCGTGCCCATCACCCGTGTACATGCCCGCAGCAAGGCCATGCTGACTGAATTTGCCAACGGTGTGGTGCTGTATTCGCACAACCAGCTGTACGGCGAGTGGGTGGTGCACCCGCTGGGGGCGCCGCTGTTGCCCAAGCAAGTTCGCTTGGTTATCACCACGCAAACCCAGCAAACGGTGTTGTACAGCGCCACCGATTTTGCCTGGCTTGCAGCGGGCCTAGAGGCTGCCCACCCCTACATTGCCAAGCTGGGCCCCGAGGTGCTGAGCCCGCAGGTTACCGCGCAGCACATTGCCCAGCGGCTGGCAGCTTTCCCGCGCCGTGTGGTGGCCGACGCACTGCTAGACCAGCAGGTGCTGGCGGGCTTGGGCAACTATTTGCGGGCCGATATTTTGCTGTTGGCGCGCATTAACCCGCTGCGCAAAATAGGCATGCTGTCGCCTGCCCAGCTGCTGCGCATTGGCAAGGCGTGCAAAACCCTCACCCAGCGCAGCGTGCAGCGCGCTGGCGTGGTGCGGCCTTGGGCGCAGTACCTTGCTGCGCGCAAAACAGGTTTAGGCTACGAAGCCGCCCGCTTTTATGCCTTTGACCGCGAGGGCGCGCCGTGCTGGGCTTGCGCTACACCCATTGCGCGGGTGCTGCAGGGTGGGCGCGGCTTGTTTTACTGCCCGCAGTGCCAGGCTTAAAACTTACGCTTGCACAACGGGCCCACCACCGGCAGCCCGCCACTTGAGCACGCCCAGGCAAACTGTGCATGTTCAGATTAAATCAACGTGAAAGCGCTGCGGCAAAGTGGTGCTGTTATAGCGCTTGCCTGAAAGTCAGGTTGTAGCGCAGCGCGCTGCCCGGCGGCAAAGGCCGCACACCATGAAAAACCAGCCGCGAGCGGCCGCCCCAAACCACCACGTCACCGTGGTGCAGCGCCACCGAGTGCACTGGGCTGCTGCGCTGCAAGCCGCCTAGCATAAATTTGCAGCTGGCACCTAGCGAGACAGACACGATGGGCGCGGCGAGGTTGCGCTCGTCACGGTCTTGGTGCAAGCCCATGCCTACGCCGGGCGCATAGCGGTTGATAAGGCAGGCATCGGGCGCAAAACCGGGCCAGCCCACGGCTGCCGCTGCACTTTTGGCCAAGGCGGCAAAAGCCTCTGGCATGGCAGGCCAAGCTTGCAGCGTGTCGGGGTCGTGCGGCGTGTAGCGGTAGCCCGCTAGGCTGCTGGTCCAGCCCAGTGGGCCGCAGTTGCTCATGGCAACCCGCATGCGCTGGCCGCTGGGCACCGTAAGCTGCCGCAGCGGCGCGCTGGCAACCACGCTGTCAATCTGTTGCTGCAGCAGGGCATCTAGCGGAGCACAGACGAAGCCGCTTAGCAGCCACACATCGGGGGCTAACGCAAGGGGCGTGGTGGGGAACAGTATGGTGTGGCAGTGGGGCTGGAGGTAGGGTGTAAAAACAGGGTGCAAAAAACAGGGTGTAAAAGTAGGGTACAAAAGCAGAGCGTAAAAACAGAGCGCAGAAACAAGGTGCATGGGCAAGCTAAAAGCCCGCAGTGCGGATTTTGCGCCCAGCGGGGCGTGCAGGCCCGCGAATGGTTTATTCTCAAGGCCTATGGCCACTTTACCTACTTTAGCCCCTGTGCACTACGCGGTAGATGCGTCTGATGTGCACGCGCACCTGTTTCGCATCACGCTCACCATTGCCAAGCCCACTAAAAACCAGCGCCTGAGCCTGCCCGTATGGATACCGGGCAGCTACATGGTGCGCGAATTCTCTAAGCACCTGCAAAAGCTCAGCGGCTTGCAAAACGGCAAAGCCGTGGCCATCGCCCAGCTGGACAAATGCACCTGGCAGGCCACTAACACTGCCGCCCAGCCCTTGGTGCTGCGCTACGAGGTGTACGCCTACGACAACTCAGTGCGCACGGCCTGGCTGGGTGCGCAGCGCGGTTTTTTTAACCCCACCTCGCTGTGTTTGCAGGCACAAGGGCACACCCAGCGGGTGCACCAGCTGCAGCTAAACACTATTACTTCTATAGCTAACTGCGCAGTATTTACTGGGGCCAGCCCCGTAAAGGTAGATAAAAAAGGCTTTGGAACCTACACCTTTGCCGACTACGACGAGCTGGCCGATATGCCGTTTGAGCTGGGCGATGCCTGGCAAGGCCAGTTTACGGTGCGCGGTGTGGTGCACCGCTTTGCAGTGGCCGGCGCGCCGCCCACGTTTGATGGCAAGCGCTTACTGCAAGACACCCAAAAAATTGTTGAAACTGAAATGGCCCTGTGGCATGGCAACAGCGCCAAGCCGCCGTTTGCGCAGTATGTTTTTATGCTCAGTGCGGTAGACGACGGCTACGGAGGCCTAGAGCACAGAAACAGCACCGCGCTGATTTGCACCCGGCGCGACCTGCCCCAGCTTGCCAGCGCTGCGGGCGCTAAAAAACCCAGCGACGGCTACACCCAGCTGCTGGGCTTGATCAGCCACGAGTATTTTCACACCTGGAACGTGAAACGCCTGCGCCCGGCCGAGTTTGCCCGCTACGACTACGCGCGCGAGCAAACCACCCAGCTGCTGTGGTTTTTTGAAGGCTTTACCAGCTACTACGACGACCTGCTGCTGCGCCGCGCCGGGCTGATTGACAACGCCCAGTACCTCAAACTGCTGAACAAAACTATCAACCAAGTAATGCAAACCCCAGGCGCGAAAGTGCAAAGCGTGGCGCAAAGCAGCTTTGATGCCTGGGTAAAGTACTACCGCCAAGACGAAAACACGCCCAACGCCACAGTCAGCTACTACACCAAAGGCGCGCTGGTGGCCCTGTGCTTTGACCTGACTTTGCGTGCCGAAGGCAAGACCACCCTGGACCACGTGATGCGCGCGCTGTGGCTGCGCTGCAAAGCCGGGCCAGCCAAGGGTGGCGCAATGACCGAGGCCGACTTTGCCTTGGTGCTGCACCAGCTAGGGGGCCGCAGCTTTGCCGCTGAGATCGCCCAGTGGGTGCATGGCACGGCCGATTTACCGCTGAACCGTTTGCTTTTGCGCACGGGTGTGCAGATTGTGGAAGACGTGCCCCAAACAGCCCAGCGCCTGGGCCTGCGGGTGGCAGAGACAGGCGGCGTTGTGCAGGTCAAAATGGTGCTGCGCGGCGGTGCCGCTGAGCAAGCAGGCTTTTGCCCAGGCGACGAATGGCTGGCCGTGGGTGCCAGCCAGACTACGCTGTGGCGCATGCAAAAGCTAGATGACCTGCTGCTGTATGCGGCGCAGCGCGCTGGCAAGCCTACCGCGCTGGCGGCGCTGGTGGCGCGTGACAAACGCTTGCACACCCTTAAACTTCAATTGCCCAGCCCCGAGCGCCCCGACCTGGCCACCTGGGTGCTGCGCGTGGGTGATGCTGCCAAGGTGGGCGCATGGTTGGCTGGTTAAAAAAGTCGCTGCTCTCACTGCTAGCCCTGCTGGCGCTGGTACTGGCCCTGCACGGCGTGGCGCTGTGGCAGATTGGCCAGCAGCTGCGTGCTATGGGCAGCGCCATCACGGCCCAGACCGACCCTTTGTTTACCCGGCAAATTACCCAGCAAACCGTATTGCCCACTGCAATAAAAGCGCCCGCACCGCCTGCCCCAGTACCAAAATTTGAACCAAAACGCCCTGTCGCCCAAGTAAATGCTGCACAAGCAGCTACTAAAAGCATAGTAGAGAAGACGACGGTAGAGCCTACAGCCACCCTGCCTGTGCCCACAGCGTCTGCCGCTGTGACGGTAGATTCGGTGGTGCAAGACACCGTCTCCAAGCTGCTGGACGTGACGGTTAATGCCTCAGACACCAGCCCGCTGCGCAGCCCCCAAGCAGACGCTTCCGCTGCCAGCGCAGCCGAGGGCACCGACCCTGCCGCCAGCCTGGCAGCGCAGGGCCCGTGGCCCAGCGACACTTTGCTGAGCTACAAACTGGGCGGTTACTTTCGCGGTGAGCTGTTTGGCAACGCCCAAGTGCAATGGACGCGGCTGCCGTATGTACAAAGCAACCCGGTTCAAGGCAACCCGGTACAAAGCACGCCCACCAGCGTAGCCACCCCTGGCGAGCGCTACCAGGTGCGCATTAACTTGGGCATTGGCCCGCTGGGTGTGCAGTTTGCCAGCCAAGGCCGTATTGGCATTACCGGCCTACAGCCTGAGGTGTACGAAGAGCAGGTGCCCAATGGCACACGCAAAGTGACCCTAGAGCGGCGCGAGATTGTGCTGAACAACGGCTCGCGCGTACCGCACCCCGAAGACGGCTTGGCCAATGTGCAAGACACCGCCAGCCAGTTTGTTGAGCTAGGCCAGCGCTTTAGCACAGGCCGCGCCCGTTTGGCTGCGGGCGAAGTGGTGCGCCTGTGGCTGGCCCGCCCCGGCGGTGTGGACGAATGGGTCTACGACATAGGCCCGGCAGAGACGCTCACCTTGCCCACCCTGGGCGCTGTGCAGGCCTACCCGCTTACCCCACGGCCGCTGGCCAACCCGCGCGGCACCATCTCCGCGCAAATGTGGATCGCGCCCAGCCTGCAAAACCTGCCCGTGCGCATCAAAATTACCTTGAGCGAGCAAAGCTATGTAGATTTGGTGGTGCAAAAAATTGAGCAGCGCTAAGCAAGTGCCGCGCTAAGCAAGTGCCGCGTTTAGCAGTGCTGCGCCGCTTAACCCTGTTTGCGCAATTTCAGCAAACGCGGCACCACCACAATAGCCACAATCAGCAGCAGTAAACCTACCGACACTGGCCGCTCGATAAATACGGTCCATTTGCCTTCGCCAATGCTCAGCGCATTGCGCATTTGCGCCTCGGCCAGCGGGCCCAAAATCATGCCCACCACCACCGGTGCAGTAGGTATGTCAAAGCGCCGAAACATCACACCAGCCAAGCCAATGCCGTACAGCAGCAGCAAGTCAAATGAACTTTGGCGCATGCCATACACCCCCACGGTGGCAAATATCAAAATACCGGCGTACAAATGTGCCTTGGGAATTTTCAGCAGCTTGACCCACAAGCCCACCATGGGCAGGTTCAGCACCAGCAGCATCACATTGCCTATGTAGAGCGACGCAATCAGCGCCCACACCAGCGCTGCCGAGGTTTGAAACAGCTGCGGCCCTGGCTGAATGCCGTAGTTTTGAAATGCACCGAGCAAAATGGCCGTGGTGTTAGAGGTAGGAATGCCCAGGGTTAGCAGCGGAATCAGCGTGGCGGTGATGGCGGCGTTATTGGCCGCTTCGGGGCTGGCCACACCTTCAATAGCGCCCGTAGTGCCAAATTCATGCGAATGTTTGCTGAGTTTTTTCTCGGCTGCGTAGCTTAAAAAAGTGGGTATCTCGCTACCGCCCGCAGGGATGGTGCCAAACGGAATGCCAATGGCCGTGCCGCGCAGCCAGGCGGGCCAGGACCTGCGCCATTCGTTTTTGGTCATGTGCACACCGCTCATGCTGTTTTGGGTTTCCACCTCGCGGCCTTGGTAGACCACGTGGTACAGCGCCTCGCCCACGGCAAACAAACCCACTGCTACCAACACGATCTCTATCCCGTCTAAAAACTCACTCACACCGCCGGTGTAGCGCACCTGGCCCGAAATTTGGTCGAGCCCCACCAAGCCAATGGCCAGGCCTATGAGCAAAGCCGTTACTCCGCGCAAAGCGCTGGCGCCCAGCACCGAGCTGACCGTGCAAAAGGCCAGCATCATCAGCAAAAAATACTCAGGCGGCCCGAGTTTGACGGCGTAGTCTGCAATCAGCGGCGCAGCAATGGTAACCACGATGGTGGCAATAGTACCTGCAACAAACGAGCCGATGGCCGCTGTGGCCAGTGCAGCCCCGGCGCGGCCGTTTTTGGCCATCTTGTTGCCCTCCATGGCGGTCACCATGGAGCCAGCTTCACCGGGGGTGTTAAGCAAAATAGAGGTGGTCGATCCGCCGTACATGGCGCCGTAGTAAATGCCTGCAAAAAAGATCATCGAGGCGGTGGCCTCTACCTTGGTGGTAATAGGCAGCAGCATGGCCACGGCGACTGCCGGGCCAATGCCGGGCAGCACGCCCACGGCGGTGCCAATGGTGCAGCCGATCAAAGCCCACAGTAAATTGACAGGGGTGATCGCAATGGCAAAACCCGCCATCAGGTTGTTCACAATGTCCATGCTAGATCCAGCCGGTGGAGGTCAAGCCAGGCAAGTTGATGGCCAGCAGTTTGGTGAACATCCAGTACACCGGGCCGGCAATGGCCAAGCCCATCAGCACGTCGCGCAGCCATGCGCGGGCAGACAGGTCTAGCTTGCCTTGCGCCGCATGGAACCCGCGCACCGCCAGTACAAAACACACAGTGCAGCTGAGCATAAAACCCAGGCGCGTAATCAGCAAGGCATTGAGCACAATGCCTGCAGACACCCACACAAAAGGTAGCCAGTCGCCTTGCGCCGCACCCTCAGGTTCGCTGCGCGCATGCCAGCCGCCGCGCTGGGCTTGCCATAGCAAACCCACGCCGCACAGGCACAGCGCAATGCCTACCACCCATGGCAAAAAGTTAGGCCCTACGCCGCCATAGCCAGCATCGCCAGAGATGCCCATAGCACCTGCCGCAATGCCCAAGCCCAGCAGCAAGCAGGCCGCGCCAATGGCGCTTTCCAGTGTTTTGGTGGTGGCCATGCGGGCTGGGCTTTCAAGGTTGCAGAGGTGCCAAGGCGCAGCGATCAGAGCATGCCGGACAAGTACATGGTGGCGCGCAGACTGGCGAACTCGAAGTCCACGAATTCTTCAAAGGCTTTGCCGGTCAGCAGTGCCGGTGTCCAGCCGTTCTTGGTCAGGTCTTCTTGCCAAGCTTTAGACTTGGTGGCCGCAACCACCAAAGCGGTCAGTGCGCTGCGCTGCTCCGGCGTAATACCAGGGCCTGCATACACGCCGCGCCAATTGCCTAAGATCACATCAAAACCTTGCTCTTTCATGGTCGGCACGTCAATGCCCGGCAACCGCTTTTCTGAGGTGACGGCAATGGCTTTCATTTTGCCGGTTTTGATGTACTCGGCAAACTCGCTGTAGCCGCTGCCGCCGACGGTTACGTTGCCGCCCAAAATAGCCGCCGTAGCCTCACCGCCGCCCCGAAACGCCACGTAGTTGATTTTCTTGGGATCAACGCCTACCGAACGGGCCAGCATGGCTGCTGCAATATGCTCTGTAGAGCCGCGCGAGCCGCCGCCCCACTTGACACTGCCGGGGTCTTTTTTCAGCTGCTCCACCACCTCTTTCATGTTTTTCAGGGGTGAATTGGCGGGCAGCACAAAGGTGTTGTATTCGCTGGTTAAGCGCGCTATCGGCGTGACTTTGTCCAGGCCCACGGGCGGCTTGCCCGTGATGATGCCGCCCAGCATGACGGCGCCCATCATCATCAATGCGTTGGGGTCGCCTTTGGCACTGTTGACAAACTGGGCCAAGCCCAGGGCACCTGCTGCGCCGCCTTTGTTTTCATACTGCACGGTTTCGGCTACTTTGGCGTCCACAATAGCCTTGCCCAAGGCGCGGCCTGTGCTGTCCCAGCCGCCGCCAGGGTTGGCCGGGATCATCATTTTGATGCTGGTGGCAGCCTGGGCTGGCACAGGCAGGGCGCCCGCAGCGGCCAAAGCCGCCAAAGATTTGAGAAAGTCGTTACGGCGCATCAAAGTCTCCTGAAAGTGGTTTGTACAATGGTGCCGGCACTGCCTGTCAGTTGGCTGTCCAAAAACACTAGGGAAAGTGCTAGTCTGCAGGGGGCTATGAACATACTTTTGGTTGAAGACAACGAAGCCATGCGCACCACACTGGCACGCACGCTGGGCTTGCGCGGCATGCAGGTTAGCACCTGCGCTGACGGTTTACAGGTGCTGGCGGCTTGGCATGCGTTAGCGCCCGACGTGGTGCTGCTGGACCTGAGCTTGCCGGGGCGCGATGGCCTGCAGGTGCTGGCCGATGCGCGCGCGCAAGGCCTGGCCACGCCAGTGCTGATTTTGACTGCACGGGGTACCGTGGGCGACCGCATCATAGGGCTTAACACCGGCGCCGACGACTATTTGCCTAAGCCCTTTGACTTGGACGAGCTAGAAGCGCGGGTGCGGGCACTGGCCCGTGGGGCCCTGCGCGGCCAGCGCGCCGCCGAGGTGTTTGAAAAATTTCCCGCTATGGCCCACCCGCAGCTGGCCGCCCAGCGCCGGGCCATCGGCGCTATCAGCTTTGAAAAAGACAGCGGCGCTTTCTACCACCATGCTGTGCCAATGGAGCTAAGCAGCCGCGAGGCCACCTTGCTGACAGCGCTGTTTGAGCGCGCAGGCCAGGCCGTGACCAAAGAAAAATTGTTTGAACGCGTCTTTCCGGGTGCGCAAGACGTGCAGTACGAAGCCATCGAAGTGGTGGCCTACCGGCTGCGCAAAAAGCTGCAAGGCACGGGCGCCAAGCTGGTTACGCTGCGTGGGCTGGGCTACCTGCTCAAGGCGGAGGCTTAAAGCGGTGCGCCAGAGCACACAGGCTTGTGTAAAGCGCGTGCCTTTAACGCGTTCGGTGTCACTACGGCGTTATTTGCTGCTGGGTATTTTGCTGCCGGTGCTGCTATTTATTGGGGTGGACACGGTAATTTTGTACCGCCAGTCGCTGGCCGCTGTCAATTTAGCCTACGACCGCACGTTGCTGGCTTCGGCCAAGACCATTGGCGAGCAACTGGACGTGCAGGGCGAGGGCACCCAGATGCGGGTGGTGCCGCGCGTACCCTACGCTGCGCTAGAGGCCTTTGAGGCCGACAACCGCAGCCGCATGTTTTACCGGGTGAGCGGCTTTGGTGGCGAGATGGTCTCAGGCTTTGACAAGCTCAAGCCCTGGACAGGCCGCATTCCTGACCAACCGCCTTATGCGGCCTTGGTGGATTTTTATGACGACGTGGTGATCGAAACCAACAGCCCCGGTGTGTCTGCTGCGTCCAGCGCAGCGCGCAGCCAAGCGGTGCGTGTGGCCGTGCTGCTGCAGCCCGTGGTGGGCCAACAAGGCAGCGGCATGGCGGTGGTGCAGGTGGCAGAAACTTTGGAGCTGCGTGAAAGTTTGGCCAGGGACATTTTGGTCAGCACGCTGTGGCGCCAAGCGCTGCTGGTGCTGGTGATAGCGGCTATTGTGGTGTGGGTGGTGCAGCGGGCGGTAGGCCCCGTGCGCGAGCTGAGCGCGCAAATCAGCGCCCGGGTTGACAACGACCTCAGCCCCTTGCAGGCAGCGCGCGCACCGCGCGAACTGCTGCCCTTGGTGCAAGCCAACAACCAGCTGATGCAGCGGCTAGACCATTTGCTGCAGCACCAAAAAAGGTTTGTACGCGACACTGCGCACCAGCTGCGCACACCCCTGGCCGTGCTGAAGGTGCAGCTGCAGTCTGCCCAGCGCGGTGATGTGCCGGCAGCCCAAGCACTGCAAGAAATTAGCGCCACGGTAGAGCGTGCCACCGCCCTGGCCAACCAAATGCTGGCGCTGGCCAAAGTAGAGCAGCTGCGCCAGCAAGCCGATGCACCGCTGACCGACTGGGCGCTAGTGCTGCGCGAACTGGCCCTGGAAATGGCCCCGTTGATTGCCGACAAAGACATAGACTTTGGCATCGACACCCAAACCGCATTGGTGCGCAGCCATGACTGGATGTTGCGCGAGCTAACCCGCAACCTGCTGCACAACGCCATCAAACACACCCCCCGGGGTGGTGTGCTGGCTGCGCGTGTGGAGCTGGTAGGGCCAGTGGTGGGTGCGGACAGCGCCGTGGCGCAGCTGGTGGTGGCCGACAGTGGCACGGGCATCGACAGCGCACTGCGTACCCGCCTGTTCCAGCCGTTTTCTGCCGGTGCGGCACACGCAGGCTCTGGCCTGGGCTTGGCCATTTGCGCTGAAATTGTCAGCGCGTTAGGGGGCACTATTAGCTTGGACAACCGCTTGCTGCAAGCCCAGGTGGTGGGGCTTGATGCACATGTGCAGTTGCCATCCTCCACAAAGTTGCAAAGCTAAATGCTATTGATAACATAGCTGCTTGTGCAGCATTTCCTTGGGCCATAGGCTATTTTGCTTGTAAAAACTGCTTACCCAAGTAGTTTTGCTGTGTTCAACCACAGCCCAAAGCCAGCCCTACTTGCCGCGCAGGTCTAGCACACGCTTTGCTTTGCCAGCGCTGCGCTCTACGCCGCCTGGGGCGCGCAGCTCAATCACTGCGCTGCTGCCAATATAGGTTTTGATGTCGTGGGCCAATGCAGCCAATGCAGCCGATGCAGCTTGGGCTGCGGCGGCATCGGGGGCTAGGCCCGACTGTGTTTCTACCGCCACCGTCAGCGCGTCCATGGGGCCGTCTTTGTGCAAAATGCACTGGTAGTGCGGTGCCAGGGCGCTTTGCTTGAGAATGAGTTCTTCTATCTGCGAGGGGAACACGTTGACCCCGCGCACGATCATCATGTCGTCGCTGCGGCCGGTAATTTTCTCCATCCGCCGCATGGTGCGCGCGGTGCCGGGCAGCAAGCGCGTGAGGTCGCGGGTGCGGTAGCGGATGATAGGCAGCGCTTCTTTGGTCAGGCTGGTAAACACCAGCTCGCCCATCTCACCATCGGGCAGCACGGCACCGGTATCGGGGTCGATGATTTCGGGGTAAAAATGGTCTTCCCATATGGTGGGGCCGTCTTGCGTCTCAATGCATTCATTGGCCACGCCGGGGCCTATCACCTCGCTCAGGCCGTAGATGTCTACCGCTGTAATGTTCATGCGCTGCTCGATGGCGCGGCGCATATCATTCGTCCACGGCTCGGCACCAAACACGCCAATGCGCAGGCTGGTACTGCGCGGGTCAATGCCTTGCTTTTCCAGCTCATCGGCAATCGCCAGCATGTAGCTGGGCGTGACCATGATGATGCTGGGTTTAAAGTCCATGATCAGTTGCACTTGTCGCTCGGTCTGCCCACCACCAAAGGGAATCACCGTGAGGCCCAGTTTTTCAGCCCCATAGTGCGCCCCCAGCCCGCCGGTAAACAGCCCATAGCCGTAGCTCACATGCACCATGTCGCCCGGCCGCGCGCCCGCTGCGCGCAGGCTGCGGGCCACCATGTTGCTCCACATATCGACATCGTTCTGCGTATAGCCCACCACCGTAGGTTTGCCAGTGGTACCGCTGGAGGCATGGATGCGCACGCACTGCGCGCGCGGCACGGCAAACATGCCAAACGGGTAGCTGTCCCGCAGGTCACTTTTGGTAGTGAACGGAAACTTGGCCAGGTCAGCCAGCGTGTTGCACTGGTCGGGGCGCACACCGGCTTTGTCAAACTTGGCTTGGTAAACCGGCGAGTGGGCGTAGGCGTGGCGCAGGGTGGCTTGCATGCGCTTGAGCTGCAATGCACGCAGCTCTGCTACGGGAGCTTTTTCGATGGGCTCTAAAGGAAAGTTTTGCATGAAGTCCTTTTTTTGAACGCAGAGGGCGCGAAGGTTGCGCAAAGAGCGCAGAAAAGAAAATACCAAAAAAATTCAAAATGAAAACCAAAATAAATTTAAACCAACATATAAATTATTTTTGACTTTAATTTTTTAATTTTTTAATTTTTTAATTTTTTAATTTTTTAATTTTTTAATTTTTTAATTTTTTAATTTTT
>JAYWGO010000149.1:0-1667 GCA_043778205.1 Polaromonas sp.
TCATTCTTAGCCCAAGGCATTCAGCTTAAAGCAGCGCCGACTTTTTTGGCGGCCACCACAATTTCTTGCCAAGTGTGCTCGTCTACCGCAATGCCGTCCTGCTCGCGTTTCAAGCGGGTTAGACGCTCGTAGTCACCCGCAATTTGTACCGCCTCAAAACCGACGGCTGCCGGGCTTTGCTTGAGCCAGTCAATGAATGCAACGGCCTCCTGGTCAAACGCGGCCTGCGTGCCCAACTTCGCGGGGTCGATCAAAATGGTCAGCATGCTGTTTGACACGGCACGGCTGCTGGTGTTTTCTTTTGTTGCAGGCACATGCCATGTACCGCCACCAGTCAATGCACCGCCCAGCAGCTCGCAGGCCACCGCCAGCCCATAGCCCTTGTGCTCACCAAACGGTAGCAGCGCGCCCAGTAGCCCGTTGGGCTGCGGTACCACTACCACGCCTGGGTTGGTGGTGGGCAGGCCATGTTCGTCGATTAACAGACCGGGTTTGACTTGTTCGCCTTGGTTGTAGGCCACCCGCATCTTGCCTTGGGCAACGCCGCTGGTCGCTACGTCAAAAATGAATGCCTGTTGCCCCTTCACGGGGATACCAATGCAAAACGGATTCGTGCCGAAGCGGCCATCGGTACCGCCCCAAGGCGCAACTACAGGACGTGAGATGACGTTGACGAAATGAATCGACACCAACCCTTGGGCCGTGGCCATTTCAGCAAACTCGCCGATACGGCCCAAGTGGTGCGCATCGGCCAAAGTCATGATGCAACTGCCATGCGTTTTAGCGCGCGCCATGCCGAGCGCCATGGCCTGCTCGCCCACCACCTGGCCGTAGCCGCGCTGGCCATTCAAGGTCAGCATGCTGCCAATATCAAGCAAGGTAGCTACAGATGTGTTGGGTATCAAGCCGCCTTCCAGTACCGCATCGACATAGCGCGGCAGCATACCAATGCCATGTGAGTCGTGGCCACTTAAATTAGCCATAACCAGATTGTTAGCGACGGTTTCAGCTTCTTGTCGTGATGAACCTGATGCTATTAAAACAGAAGCTGCTTGCCGACGTAAAAATTGGGCTTTGAGTGTTTTATTCATATATTTATCACATCATTTGGTTCGCATCTTGCCGCAGTTTCCTCCCCTTTCGGGGGAGTGCTAGGGTGGGTGCAAGTGTAGAAACACTGCCAGCATTGTGCGTGCTCCCATCCCTGCCTCGGTGCTAGTCGCCAGAGGCGACAGCTCTTTGGCCTGTCCAAGTCCGCGCAGGCGGACATGTAGCCGAAGGCCGCAGCCCCGGCAGGGGAAGGAGCAAGACAAAAAAATTACATCACTGCGCCAACCTGCCATGGCACAAACTCGTTTTGACCATAGCCGTGCTTTTCGCTTTTGCTCAACTCGCCTGAAGCCGTAGCCAGCACCATCTCAAAAATCCGTTGTCCCATCTCCGCCACCGTGGCACTTCCGTCGATGATCTCGCCGCAGTTGATGTCCATGTCTTCTTCCTGCTTGCGCCACAGCGCGGAGTTGGTCGCCAGCTTTAGCGATGGCGATGGCGCGCAGCCATAGGCCGAGCCGCGCCCGGTGGTAAAGCAGATCAGGTTAGCGCCGCCTGCCACCTGACCCGTAGCGCTGACGGGGTCGTAGCCTGGGGTGTCCATATACACAAAGCCA
>JAYWGO010000150.1:0-1652 GCA_043778205.1 Polaromonas sp.
ATCTGGAAAAAGGCGCGCGGTGCAAAAGCTAGCCTAGCGCGCCCTGATTTCGTGCGTGTTTTTGGAAGATTTTGCAGCAAGGCCACACTCAAGCGGCGCTAACGTACAAAAGCTGGAATAGCAATCTTCAAAGACCCGAAGATAACCCAAAAACTATGAATTTCAAGCCAAATAGCCCTACCGCCCAAGGAAATGCTGCACAAGCAGCTATAAAATACATAGTGTACGATCCTGATCGGATTAACCCGAAAAACGACCGCAGAGAACCCCTATGCCAATGCAAGCCATCATTTCTGCCCAGCCACTGGGTTTCCCCTGGCCCACCATCGACCCGTTTTTGTTTTGTGCATACCACGACGACGCTTACCCCGCTGGCAATGCACAGATGGGGCCGCAGGCGGCATTGACGGGGCGTGACATAGGCCAAGACTTTAGCCGCAAAGACGGCTGGAGCATGTACCACGGGCGCACGGTGCCAGGCTTTCCGGGGCACCCGCACCGAGGCTTTGAGACCGTGACCATTGTGCGCAAAGGGCTGATTGACCACTCTGACTCTTTGGGCGCTGCCGCCCGCTTTGGTGGTGGCGTGGGCTGCGGCGACGTGCAATGGGTCACAGCCGGGCAGGGCATTGTGCATTCTGAGATGTTCCCGCTGCTGGACGGCGCTGCGCCTAACCCGCTAGAGCTGTTTCAAATTTGGCTCAATTTGCCAGCCAAGAACAAAATGGTCAAGCCGCACTTTACGATGCTGTGGAGCGAGCAGATTCCACGCCACACGGCCTTGGACGCGCAAGGCCGCAGCACACAGGTGGCCGTGGTGGCTGGGCGGCTAGAGGTAGAGGCTGAGGCAAATGCAAATGCAAATGCAAATGCCCAGCATGCAGCCCCCACCCCTACCTTGCAAGCGCCAAACACACCCGCGCTGGCTCTGCAAGCCCTCCAGCCTCCGCCTGATTCGTGGGCTGCGCAGTCCAGCGCCGATGTGGCTATTTGGACCATTACCATGCAGCCGGGTGCCCGCTGGACCTTGCCTGCGGCATCAGGCCAAGGCACGCGGCGCAGCCTGTATTTTTTCAAAGGCCAGTCGGTCACCTTGGCGGGTCAGTTGCTGGGCAGCCATGCCGCTATTGAGCTGCGCGCGGACACAGCGGCAGAGCTGGTGAACGGCGACACCCAGGCCGAATTTTTAATGCTGCAAGGCCAGCCGATTGCCGAACCAGTGGCCCAGTACGGCCCGTTTGTGATGAATACCCAGGCAGAAATACACCAGGCCATGGCCGACTACCGGCGCACCGAGTTTGGCGGCTGGCCGTGGCCAGACAGCGCCCCCGTACA
The DNA here is from genome assembly GCA_043778205.1 of Polaromonas sp. Classification (GTDB taxonomy): domain Bacteria; phylum Pseudomonadota; class Gammaproteobacteria; order Burkholderiales; family Burkholderiaceae_C; genus JAAFIP01. Next base: position 1,336 of record JAYWGO010000150.1, read on the forward strand.
CGGCCGCGACCCAGCACGCTTTGCGCGCCACCCCGGTGGGCATGAAGAGCGGCCTGCGCTAAGCGATGCAGCGTAGAAGTAGCGCAGAAGTAGCGCAGAAGTAGCGTAGAAGTAGCGCAGAAGTAGCGTAGAAGTAGCGTAGAAGTAGCGTAGATGTAACGCACTATTAGCGCACAAGATGCACGGGCAGCTTGCAGCCAAAAGGCGGCATAATCTTCCCCGGGAGTGTCAGCATTTCTGTGTGTGAGGCGGCTTAGGGTTTATCCACGCAGGTGTGCGCTTGTGGGTAACGCGCGGCCCTTCAAGGCCGCACGCGC
>JAYWGO010000151.1:0-12492 GCA_043778205.1 Polaromonas sp.
GGCGCGCGGTGCAAAAGCTAGCCTAGCGCGCCCTGATTTCGCGCGTGTTTTTGGAAGATTTTGCAGCAAGGCCACACTCAAGCGGCGCAAACGTACAAAAGCTGGAATAGCAATCTTCAAAGACCCGAAGATAACTCAAAAACCATGTATTTCAAGCAAAATAGCCCTATGACCCAAGGAAAAGCTGCACAGTCAGCTATTTAATCAATAGCATTAACTACCAAATCACCAGCGAACAAACTTCACCACAATCTGCATCACCAGCAAGCCGGCAACAAAGCCCAGTGCCGTAAAGCCCATAATGCGCAGCAACTGGTTGGTGCGTTTTTGCTCTGCAATCAACAGCTGCAAATCATGCGGGTTTTGGCTTTTTTGCTGCTGCAAATAGTCGTGCAACAGGCGCGGTAGCTCAGGCAGCAGCTTGGCATAGCGCGGAGCTTGGGCTTTGAGCTGCTCCAGTAACTTTTGCGGGCCAATTTGCTCCAGCATCCACTTTTCTAGGAACGGTCTGGCCGTGGCCCACAGGTCCAGGTCGGGGTCTAAATCGCGGCCTAAGCCTTCAATATTGAGCAAGGTTTTTTGCAACAGCACCAGCTGCGGCTGAATCTCTACCTGAAAGCGGCGCGAGGTTTGGAACAAGCGCATCAGCACCATGCCCAGCGATATTTCTTTGAGCGGGCGGTCAAAATAAGGCTCACAGCAGGCGCGAATGGCCGACTCTAGCTCGTCTACCCGCGTGGCAGCAGGTGCCCAGCCCGACTCGATGTGCAGCTCGGCCACGCGCTTGTAGTCGCGCCTGAAGAATGCAGCAAAGTTTTGCGCCAAGTACTCTTTGTCGACTTCGGTGAGGGTGCCTACAATACCAAAGTCCAGCGAAATATAGCGCCCGAAAGTTTGCGGGTCTAAGCTGACTTGGATATTGCCTGGGTGCATGTCAGCATGAAAAAACCCGTCACGAAAAACTTGGGTGAAGAACAAATTCACCCCGTCGCTGGCCAGTTTTTTAATGTCTACCCCAGCGGCGCGCAGCTTGTCTATTTGGCTGATGGGCACACCGTTCATGCGCTCCATCACGATCACATCGGGGTGGCAAAAGTCCCAGTACATCTCAGGGATCATCACCAAATTAAGCCCGGCCATGTTGCGGCGCAGCTGGGCAGAGTTGGCCGCCTCGCGCACCAGGTCTAGCTCTTCGTGCAGGTATTTGTCAAACTCGCCCACCACTTCGCGCGGCTTTAAGCGTTTGCCGTCGGCGCTGAGGCTTTCAACCCAGCCGGCCATCATGCGCATGAGGCCCAGGTCTTTCTCAATCACTTTGAGCATGCCGGGGCGCACCACTTTGACCGCCACCTCACGTTGTTGGCCTTTTTTGTCTAACAGCACGGCAAAGTGCACTTGGGCTATCGAGGCGCTGGCTATCGGGGTGCGGTCAAAACTGACAAAAATAGCTTGCACTGTGCGGCCAAAGGCGCGCTCGATGGTGGCCACCGCTATGTCGGAGCTAAACGGCGGTACGCGGTCTTGCAAGAGGGCCAGTTCGTTGGCAATGTCAGTGGGCAGCAGGTCGCGCCGGGTGGACATGACCTGGCCAAACTTCACAAAAATAGGCCCCAGGCGCTCCAGCGCTTCGCGCAGGCGCTGGCCGCGTGGCGCGCGCAGGTTGCGCCCCAGCGATACGATGCGGGTGATCAGCTTGATCCACGGCTTTTGAAAGCTCGACAAGACCAGCTCGTCCAGCCCGTAACGCAGCACGATAAAAACGATAAAAATGCCGCGCCACAGTCTAAATGCCAAACCCATGCCGTGCTACCTACGCGCCAAAAGCTGCAGGTGGCGTAGCAGCGCCAGCAGCCTCACCCGCAGGTACACCGCTGGGCGCATGGCCATACGACGGTGCCTGCGCCGCCGCTGGTGCAAACTTCTTAAGCATCTCTGCCGCTTGGCGCAGGGCCTGCATCAGGCTGTGGGCGGGCGCGTCACCCAGAATGCGGCTCAGGTCTTCTTCTGCGTCCCAGCGCACATGGTCTACCAGCCAGTTCACTTCGGCGGCCAATTGCACGTCGCCTTGCACTTGGATCGCAGGCTTTTCACCGCGCAAGGTGGTTTGCAGCATGCTCAAAGGGTTGGTCTCGGTCACCGTCAAGCTCAGGTCGGGCTTGCTGCCTGCAGGTGCGATGTCCAGCAAGCCAGCTGGCGTTGCTATTAAAGATATAGCTATCTGTGCAACATTTACTTGGGCCACACGGCCTTTTTGCCTTGAAAGGCGGGCCATGGCCTCGCTTTCTTGTTGCAGCACATGGTTCAGCGCCAGCACGATCCGCTGCTGCAGCTCGCGCACCAGCCAGTCGGGCGGCTGCAGCCATGCAGGCAGGTCTTGCAAGTTGGGTGGAAAAGTAAAGGGCAAAGAAAAAGTGGACGTTGTTTTCATACGTCCCCTGATTATCGAAGCAATTAGGTGCTGCCGCGCCACTTTAGCGCAATAGACCTCAATCTAAGGCTTTTTTTATTGCAACGCCTGCACGCCAGCCACCAGCCAGCCGCCGGTACCCGACTTGGCTTTGGTCATGTTCCACACTTCGCGGAACGGGCCAGGGCTTTGCGCAGGGTCTTCTTTGATCATGCCCGAGAACTCCACGCTGGCCAGCCAGGTGGTGTCTAGCTCTTCAATTCCCAGCAGCTTGGCGTCCAGCGCTGCCACTTCGGTGTGGTTTGCACCCGCACCGGTGTGCAGCTCGCGTTCGGCCAGCTGCGACTTGATCTCGCCCAGCATGTCGTCGGTCATCATCGAGCGCAAACGGTTGATGTCGGAGGTGTCCCATGCCGACTGCAGCGTAATAAAGTTTTGCTTGGCTGAAGCCAAAAAGCCATTGGTGTCAAAGTCGGCCGGGATGCCCCAAGACTGGCTGCCCGCCAAGCCTGCACTGGTACCTCCGATGGCCGAGCCAATCATGCTGCCGCCAGGCGGCAGCGCGGCTTCAAAAGCGGTGCTGTTACGCTCCCACGGGCGGGCCGATGCGTCATTGCCTACGTTTTCTGGGCGGTAGCTTGCACTGGGGCTGGTGGCATTGCCCGCACCTTGGAAGGCAAAAGGTGCACCGCCCGAAGCGGCTGCATTACCCTGCGCACGGCGGCGCATAAACCAGCCTACGCCCATCATGATGGCCAAAGCCAGCAGGCCAAACATTAAAAATTGCCCAAACCCAGCGCCTAAGCCTAAAGAGCTGGCCAGCCAAGCTAAACCCAAACCAGCGGCCAAACCGCCCAGCATGGCACCCCACGGCCGCTTGGGCGCTGCTGCTGCAGCAGGTGCACCAGCGGCGGCAGGTTTAGCGGCGGCCGCATTGGCTGGGGCGCCCGCAGCGTTAGGCGCGGCTTGGTTTTGCGTCACATTACTAGACTGCTTGCCCATTGACTTGCCGCCGCCAAAGCGCTTGGCAGCGTCGGCATTTGCACCAACCACCAGCAGCGCTGCAACCAGAACCAAAGACCATAATTTCATAATGTCTCCTACTTTAATTAAGTATTAATATGGTATTAAACACGCTAGCACTTAATTCCCATGTGTAAGGCCACAATACCGCCGGTCATATTGTGGATATCGACATGCCCAAACCCAGCGCTTTGCAGCATGGTTTTCAGCGTGGCTTGGTCAGGGTGCATGCGGATAGACTCTGCCAAATACTGGTAACTTTGTGCATCACCGGCAATCATGGAGCCTAATTTAGGCAGCACAGAGAAGGAATACCAGTCATACGCCTTTTGCAAAGGCTGGGCCACTTTAGAAAACTCCAGCACGCACAGCTTGCCGCGCGGCTTGAGCACACGGCACATTTCAACCAGTGCTTTGTCTTTGTGGGTCATGTTGCGCAGGCCAAAGGCCACCGTCACAATGTCAAAGCTGTTGTCTGCGTAAGGCAGCTTTTCAGCGTCGCACACCATGGTGGGCAAGTGCACCCCTGCATCAACCAAGCGGTCGCGGCCTACGCGCAGCATGGCTTCGTTTATATCGGTGTGCACTACCTGGCCGCTGGGGCCCACTTTTTTGGCAAACGCCAAGGCCAAGTCCCCGGTGCCGCCTGCAATGTCCAGCACCTTAGAGCCTTGCGTAGCGCCTGAGACCATGATGGTGTAGGCCTTCCACACGCGGTGCAGGCCCACCGACATCAGGTCGTTCATGATGTCGTATTTAGACGCTACCGAGTCAAACACGCCGCGTACTTGGGCTGCCTTGTCGGCCTCGTTGACGGTTGTATAACCAAAATGCGTTTGGGCCATAATTTATCAGTGGCTGCAGCCTGCGCCGTGCACGTGGCCTGCCGCGGCCATCGGGGTGTCGCGGGTAGCGCCTGCGGCGGCCAAGCGTGCTTCGTACTGGGCAAACAGTGCGCCTTGGTTCAGCCCCAGGTGGTAGAGGTAGTCCCACGAGAACAGGCCGCTCTCATGGCCATCGGTAAACACGGGCTTGACGGCATAGTTGCCCACCGGCTCCATCGACTGCAAACCCACCAAGCGCTTGCCGGTTTGCAGCGTCTCTTGGCCCGGCCCATGGCCTTGCACCTCGGCAGACGGCGAATACACGCGCATCAGCTCTAGCGGAATGTTAAAGCTTGCGCCATCAGAAAAACTAATTTCTAACTGCCGTGTGTGCTGGTGCACAGTAATGTCTACCGGGCTGGGGGTGTCTTTGGTTAAGCCTGCCATCTGTTGCGTCCAATCATCTAACTCTGTTTTGCGTACTTATACCAGCCTGTTAGCATGCCTGGGCACACCAAAACCCGCTAGAAACAACACACCAACTGTCATTGCTGTGCAATATCACACCAATACCCGTTCGATACCGCCGTGGTTGGCCGCAGCCACATACTCGGGCATCCATTGGTCGCCCAAAATCTGGTTGGCCATTTCCACCACGATGTAGTCGGCCTCTAGCAGGCCGTTTTTAAGGTCATCTTGATAGCGGTTCAATCCCATAAGGCAGCTAGGGCATGATGTCAAAATTTTGACATTTTGCTTTGGTGCAACAACGCCCATATCACGTAGCTCAGCCTCGCCATTGCGAATTTCTTCTTCTTTGCGAAACCGAATTTGCGTAGAAATATCGGGGCGTGAGGTAGCCAAGCCCCCGCTCTCGCCGCAGCAGCGCTTGCTTTCTAATACGTTATCCCCCATCAAAGCTTTGACGGTTTTCATAGGTGCTTGCAGCTTCATCGGGCTGTGGCAAGGGTCGTGGTAGAGGTAGCCACCGCCAGATGCATCGCCCAAAGTGATGCCTTTTTCCAATAAATACTCGTGAATATCCACAATGCGACTGCCAGGGAATATTTTGTCAAATTCATAGCTTTGAAGCTGGTCGTAGCATGTGCCGCAACTCACCACCACGGTTTTAATGTCCATGTAGTTCAGCGTGTTGGCTACCCGATGGAAGAGTACACGATTGTCGGTGATCATCTTGTCGGCTTTGTCAAACTGGCCGCTGCCGCGCTGCGGGTAGCCGCAGCACAGGTAGCCCGGTGGCAGCACGGTTTGCACGCCCGCGTGCCACAGCATGGCCTGCGTGGCCAGGCCTACTTGGCTGAACAACCGCTCTGAACCACAGCCCGGAAAGTAAAACACAGCCTCTGTCTCAGCTGTTGTCGTCTTCGGGTTACGAATGATGGGCACGTAATCTCTATCTTCAATATCGAGCAGAGCGCGCGCAGTCTTCTTAGGCAAGCTCCCGGGCATCTTTTTGTTAATGAAGTGGATCACTTGCTCTTTGATTGGCGGTGTGCCTACAGTCGATGGCGGCGCTTTGGTCTGGCTACGCGCTAATCCGCGTAGCACCTGATTGCCTAAACGCTGTGCTTTGAAGCTTAGGTTCGTCAACGAGTGTGCAAAATTTATCGCCCTTGGACTGGCAGTGCTGATAAACCACGATTGAAATTCTGCCGCTGGTCTAAAGCTCTTTTTTCCCATTTTGCGCAGCAGGTTGCGCATATTCATCGACACTTCACCAAAGTCAATATCCACCGGGCAGGGGCTTAGGCACTTATGGCACACCGTGCAGTGGTCGGCCACGTCTTCGAACTCTTCCCAGTGCTTTAGGCTAATGCCGCGCCGGGTTTGCTCTTCGTACAGGAAGGCTTCTATCAGCAGTGAGGTAGCGAGAATTTTATTGCGTGGGCTGTAAAGCAAGTTGGCGCGCGGCACATGGGTGGCACATACAGGCTTGCATTTGCCGCAGCGCAGGCAGTCTTTCACGCTGTTGGCAATCGCGCCAATATCGCTTTGCTGCATGATCAGCGACTCGTGGCCCATCAAACCAAAGCTGGGCGTATAGGCATTGGTCAAATCTGAGAAAAATGCCTCTTGGAGCGCCTTTTTAGGGGTCTTTTCGGCCTCTGACCCAAGGAAATGCTGCACAGGCAGCTCTCTATTTCGTAGCAGCTTGCCTTTGTTAAAACGCCCTTCAGGATCGACCTTGGCTTTGTAGTCGGCAAACGGTTGCAGCTCAGCGTCGCTTAAAAACTCCATCTTGGTGATGCCAATGCCGTGCTCGCCAGAGATTACGCCGTCCAGGCTGCGCGCCAGCGCCATGATGCGCACCACGGCCTCGTGCGCGGTTTGCAGCATCTCGTAGTCATCGCTATTAACCGGCAAGTTGGTGTGCACATTGCCATCGCCTGCATGCATGTGCAAGGCCGCCCAGACGCGGCCTTTGAGCACGCGCTTGTGGATGGCTTGGCATTCTGCGTTGATCTCTTTGAATGCGCCACCCGCAAAAATGTTGTTCAGTGGCAAGCGCAGCTGCGTCTTCCAGCTGGCGCGCAGGGTGTGGTCTTGCAACTGCAGAAATTGGGTATCTACGTTCTCAAGCCAGCCCGCCCACAGGCTGCGCACTTCTTTAATGAGTGTGATAGCCTGCGCCACGCGGTCTTCCATCAGCTCGGCCGACGGAATGTCCATAGCATCGTCGCCCTTGCCCAGCGGCAGGTTGCCGCTCACAAAAAACGCCTCCAGTGCATCGCAAAGTTTAAGCTTGTTGCGCAAGCTCAGCTCGATGTTGATGCGCTCAATACCGTCGGTGTACTCGGCCATGCGCGGCAGCGGTATGACCACGTCTTCATTGATTTTGAAGGCGTTGGTGTGCTTGCTGATGGCGGCGGTGCGTTTGCGGTCAAGCCAAAACTTTTTGCGTGCCTCGGGGCTGGTGGCGGTAAAGCCTTCGCCGCTGCGCGAATTGGCAATGCGTACCACCTCGCTGGCGGTGCGCGCCACTACATCGGCATCGTCCCCGGCAATGTCGCCTACCAATACCATCTTGGGCAAGCCGCCGCGTTTGGACTTGGTGGCGTAACCCACTGCCTTTAAATAGCGGTCGTCCAAATGCTCCAGGCCTGCCAGTAGCACGCCAGTGCGCTTTTGCTCGGCAAACATGTAGTCTTTGATCTCCACAATGCTAGGCACAGCGTCTTTGGCATTGCCAAAAAACTCCAGGCACACGGTGCGTGTGTGCAGCGGCATTTTGTGCACGATCCAGCGGGCGCTGGTGATCAAACCATCGCAGCCCTCTTTTTGAATGCCCGGCAGGCCGCTTAAGAACTTGTCGGTTACGTCCTTGCCCAGGCCTTCTTTGCGAAAGCTCTTGCCGGGGATGTCCAGGCGCTCGGTTTTGAGCAGCTTTTTACCGCCTGCATCAAAATACTTCAGCTCAAAGCTGGCGACTTCAGCATCGTGAATTTTGCCCAAATTGTGGTTTAAGCGCGTGACTTCTAGCCATTGTGCATCGGGGGTAACCATGCGCCATGAGGCCAGATTGTCCAGCGCAGTACCCCATAACACCGCTTTTTTGCCACCGGCGTTCATGGCGATGTTGCCGCCAATGCAGCTGGCCTCTGCGCTGGTGGGGTCTACGGCAAATACAAAACCTGCGCGCTCGGCTGCATCAGCCACGCGCTGGGTCACTACACCGGCCTCTGACCACACGGTAGCCACAGGCGTGGCCAAGCCGGGCAGGCTGACCAGCTCCATCTCGGTCATGGCTTCGAGTTTTTCGGTGTTGATCACCGCTGACTTCCACGTCAAAGGAATCGCGCCGCCGGTGTAGCCTGTGCCGCCGCCACGTGGAATGATCGTCAGGCCCAGCTCAATACAGCCTTTGACCATGCCCGCCATCTCGGCTTCTGAATCAGGCGTGAGCACCACAAACGGGTATTCCACGCGCCAGTCGGTCGCGTCAGTTACGTGGCTTACGCGGGACAGGCCGTCAAATTTGATATTGTCTTTGGCCGTGGTTTTGCGCAGCACACTGTTGGTGCGCTTGCGCAGGTCGTACACCTGGGCAAACGCATCGTAGAATTTTTTAACACACGCCTTGGCTGCTGCCAGCAGCGCGCCCACATGGGCATCGCGCACGGGGTCAGCCGCTGGGGTGCGGCGCTTTTCTACTTCGGCCAAACGGTGGTTCAGCGCATCAGCCAGCATTTTGCGGCGCTTGGGGTTGTCTAGCAAATCGTCTTGCAAGTACGGGTTGCGCTGCACTACCCAAATATCGCCCAACACCTCGTACAGCATGCGGGCTGAGCGGCCGGTTTGGCGCTCTGAACGCAGCACTTCTAGCGCGTCCCAGCTGCTGGCGCCCAGCAAGCGGATGACGATTTCACGGTCAGAAAACGAGGTGTAGTTGTACGGGATTTCGCGCAGGCGTGGCTGCTCTTGGGCCAAGGCCACGAGTTGGTGCAATGGAAGAGGTGCGTTCATGGGGTACTTTAGGTGTCCCTAGGGGTTTTGCCTAGAAAGCTATTATCGTTGCACAATAGCCCCAAGCAGCAACCTGGGTGCAATTGCCCTTGCAAATTGCGCTGTTAGCAGCGCAGATAACAACGCGCTAACAGGCGCGCTCAGATTGCGGCCATCTGCGGCCATCTGCAGCCATCTGCAAGCTAGGTGGCAGGCTAAGGAGCAGGGGTTTCTTTGTTGTCCGCTGCATCTGGCGCGTCAGGCGCTTTGCCAGTTTTAACAAAATACTGCGACACCAAAATGCCTATTTCGTACAAAATGCACATCGGCACTGCCAGGGCCAACTGGGAGATGACATCAGGCGGGGTCACGATGGCGGCCACCACAAAAGCCAGCACCATAAAGTAGCCCCGGTATTCCCTAAGCTTTGCCACCGTCATGATATTAAAACGGGTGAGCAGCACCACAATGATGGGCACCTGAAAAGCCAGGCCAAAGGCAATGTACAGCCCCAAAATGCTCTCTACGTAGCTGGCCACATCAGGTGTGGCCGCAACCGACGCAGGCGTGAACCTTTGAATAAACTCAAACATGCGGTCCAGCACCAAAAACTGCACGAACGCGATACCCGCATACGCCAGCAGGCTGCCGAACATGATCATGGGGAACGCAAACTTCTTCTCGTGGCTGTACAAGCCAGGGGCTACAAACATCCACATTTGGTACATCAGCCAAGGCAGCGCGAGCAGCACCGCGCCCATCATCAGCACTTTAAGCGGCACAAAAAAGGGCGAAAACACCCCCACCGCAATCAGCTTAGAGCCCGCTGGCATATGCGCCATGATGGGCCGCGCCACCCAGTCGATCATGCCGCTGGGGCCGGGGTAGATGGCCAAAATGATGGTCGCCACCACCAACCCGTACACGCAGTACAGCAGCCGGTCTCGCAGCTCTATCAAGTGCGCTACAAAGGGCTGCTCGGTACCGGCCAGTTCGTCGTCTTTGGGGGGCGTGGTCATGAAGAAGTGGGTTGATAAGCAGGGCAAACCGCAATTAAATGTGATCTGACCCCATTTAAAGAGGGCTTAGTTAAATTTGACGGGGCGGTATTTGGCTACGCGGGCAGCACCTGAAAGCGCTTTGGTGCGCACACCGGCGCGGGCTTTGTACCACTGGGGGGTTGCGCCTACTTTGGTACGCCACTTTTTTTGCGGATGTTTGTACTCAGGAAACATCTCCAGAGAGCCTAGCGGTGCGTTGGCACCCGCACTGGCGTCGCCCGTGGCATCTGACCACGATTTTTCAAAGTCAGAGGCATTGGTTTGAATGGAGTTTTCTACGTCGCGCGCAGCCCCTTCCACACCTTCCTTCATTTTCTTTAGCTCTTCAAGGTCCATCGAGCGGTTGACCTCGGCTTTCACGTCGGCCACGTAGCGCTGGGCTTTGCCCAGCAGCGCACCCAGCGTACGGGCCACACGCGGCAGCTTTTCTGGGCCGATCACGATCAGCGCGACCGCACCGATCAGCGCGATCTTTGAAACACCAAGGTCGATCACTTAAAACTTTTGCTTGGCTTCAACGTCGATGGTTTCTTTGGCCGCTGCGCCTGCGTTGGCCACTTGGGCTGCAGCACCTTCAGCTTTGTCTGCCGCCGCCTCGCCACCCGTCTTCATGCCGTCTTTAAAGCCTTTGACAGCACCGCCTAAATCAGAGCCCATGTTTTTGAGCTTTTTGGTACCGAACACCAAAACCACAATAAGCAACACAATGCCCCAATGCCAGATAGAAAATGATCCCATAACAGCTCCTAAAAATACGCAACAAAAGAATGGTTATTTTAGTCTGGCCGGACTGCAAACCCTTACCCCTACAAAGCTAACGCCCCCAAGCACGTGTCACTGTACTGTAACAGTGCGTCTGGGCTGCCCATCTGTGGGTATGTAAATTACCCTCTAAGCCAGGGCCTGGGCCCGCCCATCACATGAAAGTGCAAATGCTGCACCTCTTGCCCACCCTCGGCTCCGGTGTTGGTAACAATGCGAAACCCACCCTGTGGGTAAGGCCTGCAGCCCTGCTCTAGCGCCAGCTGGGGTGCCAAAGTGAGCATGCGGCCTACCAAGCCAGCGTCTTGCGCCGTTAGTTGGGCCATGCTGGCAATGTGCCGTTTGGGCACCATTAGAAAATGCACTGGGGCCCACGGGTGGATGTCATGAAAGGCGAATACCTCGTCGTCTTCGTACACTTTGCGCGAGGGAATGGCGCCGGCAATGATTTTGCAAAAGAGGCAGTTGGGGTCGGTGTGCATGGTTTCAGCGCGGGCCGCGGTTATCGTTAAAGCGCAACCAGCCTTTAATGCAGCGGTACAGGTACCACAAACCCACGATCGAGAACGGAATCCAAATCAGCGGCAGCAAAATGATGGTTAGGCCCATGAGCAGAGCCACCAGGCCTGCAGGAACCATCCAAAGCACAGTCCACCAAAAGGTGCTGATCATGTAGCTGTGGTGGGCGGTATAGATAAGGTCTTGCTCATCGCTGCGCTTGATATAGTTAACTATCAAGGCAATCACCGCCAGCGCGCCCAAGCTGGCCCAGGCCACGGTGTGCAAGCCGTACAGCACGTGCATCACGGTGCGGTCGCCGGGGCTTTTAACTTCAAAATCTGCGTAATCGGTTTGTGACATGGTGGCGCTCCTTGGATAGGCTTTGGAAGCCCATTATTTTTTGTTCAACTTCATGTGCTGGGCTTAATGGGCATCTGCCTCGCGGGCCTGAGCATCGCGGGCCAGGGCATCGCGGGCCTGAGCTTTGCGGGCGGCTTTTTCTTCTAGCCCGCTGGTGCCCACGCGTTTGTCTAGCTCGGCCATCACATCGCCAGGCCCCAAGCCGTAGTGGGCCAGCGCTACCAGGTTGTGAAACCACAAATCGGCCGTTTCATTAACAATTTTTTGCAAGGCCTCGGGGCTGTGGGCGCTATGGTCAGCGTCTTTGCAGGCCATCACCAGCTCGGTGGCTTCTTCGCCAATTTTCTTTAAAAACGCATCAGGCCCAAAGTGGAGCAAGCGCGCGGTGTAGCTGCTTTGCGGGTCGCCGCCCTTGCGGGAGGCCAGCAGGCGGGCCAGTTGGTCTAAAGAGTCGTTGGAAGTCATCGGCTTGGGAGTCATGGGCTTATTTGTAGATGGTGTGCGGGTCTTTCAAGACCGGTTCGGTAGATTTCCATTCTGCGCGGGACGCGTCCCCTGCTTGTAGCCCTTGCAACTGGCTAAAAAAACAGCTGTGACGGCCCGTGTGGCAAGCGATGCCAGGGTCATGGCCCAGCTGGGTGACAGTGAGCAGCAGCACATCGCTGTCGCAGTCCATGCGCAGGCTGTGCACGGTTTGCACATGGCCTGATTCTTCGCCCTTAAACCACAGCTTATTGCGAGAGCGGCTAAAGTACACCGCGCGGCCCAGTTCAGCGGTTTTTTGCAGCGCCTCGCGGTTCATCCACGCAAACATCAGCACGTCACCGCTGCCGCGTTCTTGCGCAATGACGGGCACCAAGCCTTTGTCGTCCCATTTGATTGTGTCTAGCCAGTTCATAGAAGTATTGTGCAGGATTTCACAGCGTAAATAGCGAGCTTTTCGAACTGGGCTGCGCAAAATAGCAGGGTTGTAACCCTACAGAGTTACTATTATTTTAGGCTATGTCATCGTTAACTATTGGTATACACTAAACCCTTATGAATCAACAAGTTAGGTGATGCCATGAGACGAGAAGACTTTCAAGCCCTA
>JAYWGO010000152.1:0-12478 GCA_043778205.1 Polaromonas sp.
GGCGCGCGGTGCAAAAGCTAGCCTAGCGCGCCCTGATTTCGCGCGTGTTTTTGGAAGATTTTGCAGCAAGGCCACACTCAAGCGGCGCAAACGTACAAATGCAGGGAGAACAATCTTCAAAGACCCGAAGATAACCCAAAAACCATGAATTTCAAGAAAAATAGCCCTCTGACCCAAGGAAATACTGCACGAGTAGCTATTAAATCGATAGTTGAAGAAACCAACAAGCGCTAAAGAAAATACAGGCTCAGTAGGCAGGCGGTGCGCTCAGTTGGGCAAACAGCTCTCCGTACAACCGGTAGCGCCGTGCGCAAATATCTTCTGCGCCAGGCACAGCTTTTACAGCGGCTATCACCCCGCAGCCCGGCTCATGCAGGTGCGTGCAGTTGTAAAACTTGCAGTGGCCCAAATGCGCGGCGATGTCCGGCATCAGCGACGCTAAACCGGTCGGCTCAATGTGGTGCAAGCCAAATTCTTGAAAACCGGGGCTGTCGATCAGCGCCGTGCGGCGGTCTGTGTCTGCCCAGTACAAAGTGGTACTGGTGGTAGTGTGCTTGCCAGAGTTTAAAGCCTGCGATATTTCGTTGGTAAGCACACGGGCACCGGGGGCCAGCAGGTTAATCAGCGTGCTTTTGCCGCTGCCGCTGGGGCCCAAAATGAGCGTAGTTTTGCCGCCTAACAGCTTCATTAAATGCGCTTTGTCCACATCGCTAGACATGCGCAGGCTTAAAGGCAGCACGCCGTAGTGCATATGGCGGTAGGGTGCAAGGCGCTGCCAGGCCAGCTCAAAAGGTGCTGGCAAATCGCTTTTGTTCAGTGCAATCACCGGCTTAATTTTGGCGGCCTCGCAGGCAATCAACGCACGGGTCAGTTGGTGTTCTGAAAACTCGGGTTCAGCGGCGATCAAAATCAGCACCTGGTCGAGGTTGGCGGCAAATTCTTTGGTGCGAATCTCGTCTTGGCGGTACAGCAGATTGCGCCGAGTGTTGACTTTTTCTACCGTACCTTCGTCTTCGCTGGGCAGCCACTGCACCTGGTCGCCCACCACCACTTGGGATTTTTTGCCGCGTGGGTGGCACAGCGTGCGCGTGCCGTCGGGCGACTCCACCATGCAGTGGCGGCCAAAACTGGCCACCACCAGGCCACTTTGCTGGCTCATCGAGGGGCAATCAGCGCGTCTACCTCAGCGGCGCATTCAATGTCGGTAACGGAGATGCCTTTGACATCGTGGGTGTTAAAACGCACCACGCACTTGCCGTAGTGCACCGCCAGGTCAGGGTGGTGGTTGTGCCGCTCGGCCACAAAGGCCACCGCGTTCACAAAGCTGATGGTCTCTAGGTAATTGGCAAAGCTGAAAGTTTTTTGGATGGCAAGGTTGGCACCGTCGCCGTCCAGCGTCCAGCCGGGCGCGTTGGCCAGCTTGGTGATGATGGCGGTGGCCGACAGGGCCGTGCGCTGCGCTGTGGACCAGTTTTTTTTAACTAACATGCTGCTCATGTACCCATCCTCGCAAGGCGTTCAGATGCCGGTGGGTGCGAGTAGTAAAACTTCACAAACAGCGGGTCGGGTGTGAGGGTTGACGCATTGTCCTCGTACAGCTTCAGCAGCGCGTTTTTCAGGTCAGTGCCGTTGGTTTGCGCCACCGCGTAGGCATCGGCTTCAAACTCGTGCTTGCGCGAGAACTGCGCAAAGATGGGGGAAATAAACACGGTAAACACGGGCACGGCCATCATAAACAGCAGAAGTGCGAGTGCATCGTTAGGCCCGTTGGGAAGGGGCCGCACCGACAAACCCAGGTAAAACCACACCTGCTGGCCCAGATACCCTAAGAGGGCAAAGCCTGCCAGGCTCATGGCAAACATGGACACAATGCGTTTGATAATGTGTTTGTGCTTAAAGTGGCCCAGCTCGTGGGCTAGCACCGCGTCTACCTCGCCAGGGCTCAGCTGTTTGAGCAGGGTGTCAAAAAACACCACCCGTTTGCTGGCCCCAAAGCCGGTAAAGTACGCATTAGCATGCGCGCTGCGCTTGCTGCCGTCCATCACAAACAGGCCTTTGGCCGCAAAGCCGCAGCGCTGCATGAGTGCGGTAACACGGGTTTTTAAAGCCTCATCGTCCAGGGGTTTGAATTTATTGAACAGCGGTGCAATCAGCGTGGGGTAGACCACCAGCAGCAGCAAATTGAACGCCATCCAAAAAGCCCATGCATACAGCCACCACAGGCTGCCCATGGCCCCCATAAGCCACAAAATCAGCGCGGCAATGGGCAAGCCAATCAGCACACCAATCACGGACGATTTGGCCAAGTCGCCCAGCCACAGTTGCCAGGTCATTTTGTTAAAGCCAAAGCGCTCTTCCACCACAAAGGTTTGGTACAGGGTAAAAGGCAGGTCAATGACGCTGCCAATCAGCACAAAGCTGCCCAGCAGCGCCAACTGCTGCCACATGCCTGGCCCCATGCGCGCCACCAGGGCTTGGTTAAGCCAGTCCAGCCCACCCAGCAGGGTCCAGGCCAGCAGCACGGCAGTGCCAAAGCTAAGTTCTAGCAAACCAAGGCGTGATTTGGTGATGGTGTAGTCGGCCGCTTTTTGGTGCGCGGCCAGGGTAATGCGGTCAGCAAAAGCGGCGGGCACCGCAGCGCGGTGCTGGGCTACGTGGCGCATTTGGCGGGTGGCCAGCCACATTTTGAGCAGCACACCCGCTACCAAAGCAGCGGCAAAAGCAATCGTAAATACAAATGGGGTCATGCCTTGATTTTAGGCGCTGGCGCGAAACCTGCGGCGGGATAGGTGAAAATGCAGCCTATGACTGTAAAAACCACTGTAGCACCGGGCCTATTGCTCAAACGTTCTGACCAAAACTTGGTTTGGCTTGACTGCGAGATGACGGGCCTAGACCCCAAAGAGAACCGTTTGATTGAGATTGCCGTGGTGGTAACCAATGCCGACCTGAGCGTGCGCATAGAGGGCCCGGAGATTGCAATTTACCAAAGCGAGCTTCAATTGGCCAAAATGGACAAATGGAACCGCACTACGCATGGCAACAGTGGCTTGACCGAGAAGGTGCGGGCCAGCAAAATTAAAACTGCGCAGGCCGAGCAGCAAGTTTTGGACTTTCTGAAGGTGTACGTGCCTGCGGGCAAGTCGCCGTTATGCGGCAACACGATTGGCCAAGACCGCAAATTTTTAGACCGTTACATGCCCAAATTGGAGGCGTTTTTTCATTACCGCAATTTGGATGTAAGCACCCTGAAAGAGCTGGCCAAGCGCTGGTCGCCGCTGGTGTACAAGGGGTTTAAGAAGAAGCAAAAGCACACGGCTATGGCGGATGTGCATGAGTCGATTGAGGAGCTGGTGTACTACCGGGAGCATTTGCTGAAATAGCGGTCATCGAGACTGGCTGACTTAGTTGGCTCCGGGTGAGATAGCGGTTGCAAATCGCCCTCTCAACTTGGGTACCAGAAATCGGTCAATTTGCAACCGCTATCTCGCTTGCGAGACCCAGCAAGAAATGTCTGCTCACTGCCCAACCGTGCATACGCGACGACGCTAGAAATAAAGACCAAACACACCGTGGCAGCTATAGAAACCAAGATTTTATAAGCGTTTTAGCCCTCTGACCCAAGGAAATGCTGCACAAGCAGCTATACATTCCATAGTAGCGAGATCGAAGCGCTGACAACGCTTTACACAATTTCCAGATTGTCAATCAACCGCGTAGCCCCCAGTTTTGCTGCGCCTAGCACCACTAGCGGCGCTGTATCTCCAGGCTGTGGGGCTTGCAGGTCAGTTTGCCTGCGAATGGTGAGATAGTCAGGCTGCCAACCGCGCGCAGCCAAGGCGCTTTGGCTGTGCGCTGCCAATGCGGCATAGTCAATATGACCTGCCTTTACCTGCGCCGCCAGCGACTTGAGCGCTAACGATAACTGCACCGCCTCAGCCCGCTCTGTAGGGCTTAAAAACCCGTTGCGAGAGCTGAGCGCCAAGCCGTCGCCTGCGCGCAAGGTGTCTACTGCCAGCATCTCAACCGGCATGGCAAACTGGCGCACCATGTGGCGCAGCACCATGTTTTGTTGGTAGTCTTTTTTGCCAAAAATGGCCACTGCAGGCTGCACACACTGGAACAGCTTCATCACCACCGTGCTAACACCCACAAAAAATCCAGGCCGAAACTGCCCTTCTAAAATATCAGCCAACCCAGCGGGGGGATGCACTTTGTACGTCTGGGGTTCGGGGTAGAGCGCGGCTTCGTTGGGCGCAAACAGCACATCGCAGCCAGCGGCTTGCAGCTGGGCGCAGTCGCTGTCCCAAGTGCGGGGGTATTTGTCAAAGTCTTCGTGCGGCAAAAACTGCAACCGGTTAACGAAGATGCTGGCTACGGTGGTGTCCACGGCGGTGGTGCCGCTCTGAGTTTGGCCATTAGTCTTGCATAAGTTAGCGCGATGCAGCAAAGCGATGTGGCCTGCATGCAGGTTGCCCATGGTGGGCACAAAGGCGCTGCGCTTGCCTGCGAGGGTGCTGCGCAGTTCGTCGATAGTGTGGCAAATTTTCATGCGGTAGGCAGGGTTTAAAAAGCGTGATTAAGAAAAAACAGCGGGTGAAAATGCGCAAAATGTGCAGCACTGCAGGATCTATTGAAGCCCACCATCCGCCCTAACGCTGCACTACCAAGCGTGCACCGCATTGTCTGGAAACGTGCCAGCTTTTACCGCGTTGACATAAGCAGCAAAGGCATCTTTCACATTGCCCGTGTCTTGCATAAAGTTATGCACAAACTTGGGCATTTTGCCCAGGTTAATGCCCAGCATGTCGTGCAGCACCAGCACTTGGCCTGCACAGCCGTTGCCAGCGCCAATGCCAATGGTGTGGCAGTGTTTAAGCTCTTCGGTCAGTGTGGTGGCCAGCGTGTGCGGCACCATCTCTAGCACCACCATGGCTGCGCCTGCGTCTTGCAGTTCGTGGGCATGTTTTTTCAGGGTGCTTGCGGCCTCTTCGGTCTTGCCCTGCACGCGGTAGCCGCCCAGGGCGTGTACGGTTTGCGGGGTCAGGCCCAGGTGTGCGCACACGGGTATGCCGCGCTCGACCAAAAACCGCACAATCTCTGCCGTCCAGCCGCCGCCTTCCAGCTTAACCATGTGGGCCCCGGCTTGCATCAGCACGCTGGCGCTGCGCAGGGCTTGCTCGCGGCTTTCGTGGTAGCTGCCAAAGGGCAAGTCGCCAATCAGCCAAGCAGTGCCTTGGCCGTTGGCCGACATGCGCTGCAAGCCGCGCGAGACAGACTCTACGTGGTAGCGCATGGTCTCTAGGCTGACCCCTGTGGTGCTAGACAAACCTTGGCACACCATGCCTAAGGAGTCGCCTACCAAAATGCATTCCATGCCGGCCGCGTCGGCCACACTGGCAAAGGTGGCATCGTAGGCGGTCAGCATGGTAATTTTTTCACCGCGCTCGCGCAGTTCGCGCAGGCGCGGCAGGCTGATGGGTTTGCGAGGTGCTTGGGGCGTGAGCTTGCCTGCGCCGTACACGGCGGTTTGCTCGCTGCTGGGCTGCTGGTTGGCTGGGCTGGTCGCGGTGGTGGTCATTTCACTTCCCTTCAAGATTCTGCGCGCAGTCTAACAAGAATTTTCTTTGCATTGCAGCAATTTGCTTTTGCTGCGCTGGCGAATGCTAGCGTATTCCCTAGTTATGGTTAGTACTTATAAGTAGTTGTACCATTTATTTTCCGAATCGTTGCATGTTTGGATTCAATTTGATTTTTCAACACACAGTGCGTAATACTCTGCGCGTTGTTGCGGTGTATTTAAAGGCTTCAGCACATTTTTAATAACTACAGGAGACATGCATGTCAGGATTTTTAGACAAAGAACGCATCATCGCGGAGCCCGGTTTTAACCGCTGGCTGGTACCGCCCGCCGCACTGGCCATTCACCTGTGTATCGGCATGGCCTATGGCTTTTCGGTATTTTGGCTGCCATTGTCCAAAGCACTGGGCATTAAAGAGGCCATTAAATGCGGCCCCGATGTAGGCTTTTTTGCTGAACTGTTTACCAGCACCTGCGATTGGAAAATTTCCACCTTGGGCTGGATGTACACCATGTTTTTTGTGATTTTGGGCTCGTCTGCTGCCATTTGGGGCGGCTGGCTAGAGCGCGCGGGCCCGCGCAAAGCGGGCGTAGTGTCGGCCTGTTGCTGGTGCGGCGGTATGCTCATCTCGGCGCTGGGTATTTACACCCACCAGTTTTGGCTGATGATTTTAGGCTCCGGCGTGATCGGCGGTATTGGTTTGGGGTTGGGCTATATCTCGCCCGTGTCCACGCTGATCAAATGGTTCCCAGACCGTCGCGGCATGGCCACCGGCATGGCGATTATGGGTTTTGGCGGCGGCGCAATGATTGGATCGCCCTTGGCCGCTGAGCTGATGAAAAACTTTGCCACCCCTACCGACATGGGCGTGATGCAAACCTTCGTCGTTATGGCATTGATTTACTTTGTCTTCATGATGGCCGGTGCCCTAGGCTACCGCGTGCCGCCTACCGGCTGGAAGCCAGCGGGCTGGACACCACCCGCAGCGCAGGTGAACAACGCCATGATCACGCAAAAACACGTGCACGTGAAAAAAGTGTGGGGTATTCCGCAGTTTTGGCTGATCTGGATGGTGCTGTGCATGAACGTGAGCGCCGGTATTGGCGTGATCGGTATGGCGTCGCCCATGCTGCAAGAAGTGTTTGGTGGTGGTTTGATCGGCGTGGCCAAAAAGTTTGGCGAACTCGACAAAGCCCAACTGGCCGCTATTGCCGGTGCTGCAGCAGGCTTCACCGCGCTGCTAAGCTTGTTTAACATTGGTGGCCGTTTCTTCTGGGCCAGCTTGTCTGACAAATTGGGCCGCAAAGTGACCTACGTGGTTTTCTTTGTACTGGGTGCTGCCTTGTACTTCTCGGTGCCGTCTAGCGCCCGTGCTGGCAGCATTGCGTTGTTTGTCGCCGCCTTTTGCGTAATTTTGAGTATGTACGGTGGTGGTTTTGCAACAGTGCCTGCCTACTTGGCTGATTTGTTTGGCACACAGATGGTAGGTGCAATCCATGGCCGACTGCTCACTGCTTGGGCTACTGCCGGTATCTTGGGCCCCGTGGTGGTGAACTACATGCGCGAATACCAGCTAGGCTTGGGCATTCCGCGCGAGCAGGTGTATAACCAAACCATGTATATCTTGACCGGTATGTTGGTGGTGGGTTTGGTCTGTAATTTGCTGGTTAAGCCCGTGGCAGACAAATGGTTTATGACCGACAGTGAGTTGGCGGAAGAGCGCCGCTTGGCACACGACAAAGCAGCAGCCTCTGAAGTAGGCTCTGGTTCTGGTGTGGGCGGTGCCGTCAACCCAGCGTTTGTCTACTTGGCCTGGGCGGCAGTGGGCATTCCATTGGCCTGGGGCGTGTACCGCACCTTGCTGAGCGTGTCTAAATTTTTGAACTAAAGGGTTTGACCCTAACTCAAGCCACAAGTTAATTCTTATAGCTAACTTCAAGTCCTATGCCGCCCTCGAGGCGGCATAGGCACTAACTATGAACCATCCTCGCCGCTCCAGTGAAATTCAAGCCGTAGCTATTGCCACGCTAGACGACATGCGCCAGCGCATTCGCCAAAAAAGCAAGCTCAAAGGCAGGCAAGCTGACGATACGTCGTTGGACGAAGTACGCGCCCTGCTAGGCTTAAAACCCGAGGGTGGCGGGGGGCACCGACGTGACCTGCTGATAGAGCAGCTGCACAAACTGAACGACGCCTACCGTTGTTTGCATGACCGGCACCTGGTAGCCCTGGCCAAAGAGATGAACATCCCCATGGCCGAGGTATACGAGGTGGCCACTTTTTACCACCACTTCGACGTAGTGCGAGGTGACGACACGGCAGCCGCAATTACCGTGCGCGTATGCGACGGGCTGTCGTGCGAGCTGGCGGGTGCGCAAGACTTGCTAGCGCGCTTGCCTGCGATTTTAGGTAACGACAATGTGCGCGTTATCCCCGCGCCGTGCATTGGCCGCTGCGAAACCGCGCCTGCTGTAGCTGTGCACCAAACCGTAGTGCTCCAAGCTACGCTAGACACTGTAAAAACTGAATTTTTAAAGCAAAAAGTGGCTATGGCCCAAGGAAATGCTGCACAAGCAGCTATTAATAAAGAAGCATGGCCAAGCTACACAAACTATGCTGCTTACCAAGCCAGCGGAGGCTACGCCTTACCTACTGCGTTGGCCAATGGCACCTTGCTGGCCGAAACCGTGATTAAAACGCTGGAAGACTCGGGCCTGCGCGGCTTGGGTGGTGCGGGTTTTCCGGCAGGGCGCAAATGGCGCATTGTGCGCGACCAGCCGGCACCCAAGCTGATGGCTATTAATATTGACGAAGGCGAGCCCGGTACCTTTAAAGACCGCACCTATTTAGAGCGTGACCCGCACCGTTTTTTAGAAGGCATGCTGGTGGCAGCCCAGGTTGTGGGCATTGACGCCATCTACATTTATTTGCGCGACGAATACCACGACTGCCGCAACCTGCTTGCGCAAGAACTTGCTGCACTGCAAGCCAACCCGCCGTTCAAGCTACCCTTAGTAGAGCTACGCCGTGGCGCGGGGGCCTACATTTGCGGTGAAGAGTCCGCCATGATTGAAAGCATCGAGGGCAAGCGTGGCGAGCCGCGTATGCGCCCGCCCTACATTGCCGAAGTGGGCCTGTTTGGCCGCCCCACGTTAGAGCACAACTTTGAAACCCTGCACTGGGTGCGCGAACTGGTAGAGAAGGGCGCGGGCTGGTTTGCATCCCAAGGCCGCCATGGCCGCAAAGGCCTGCGCAGCTTTAGCGTGAGCGGTCGCGTGAAGCATCCGGGTGTCAAACTGGCCCCTGCAGGCATCACGGTGCAAGAGCTGATAGACGAGCACTGCGGCGGCATGCTGGAAGGCCACGCTTTGTACGGCTACCTGCCCGGCGGTGCGTCAGGCGGCATCTTGCCTGCTAGCTTGAACAACATTCCACTGGACTTTGACACGCTGCAGCCCTACGGCTGCTTTATCGGCAGCGCAGCGGTGATCGTGCTGAGCGATAAAGACACAGCCCGCGATGCAGCGCTGAACATGATGCGGTTTTTCAAGCACGAAAGCTGCGGCCAGTGCACACCGTGCCGCGTAGGCACCGAAAAGGCGGCCATCCTAATGCAAGCCAAAGTGTGGGACAAAGCCACACTGGACGACCTGAGCACCGTGATGGTAGACGCGTCGATCTGCGGCTTGGGTCAAGCAGCACCCAACCCGCTGCTGTCAGTTTTTAAATATTTCCCCCATGAAGTAACACAAGGAGCAGCAGCATGAGCGGCCGCGACATCATCAGCTTTAATTTGAACGGCACCACCTGCGACGCGGTTCCCGGTGAGACCATTTTGCAAGCCGCCAAGCGCAGCGGCGTGGACATACCCCACCTGTGCTACAAAGACGGCTACCGCGCCGACGGCAACTGCCGTGCCTGCGTGGTCGAGATCAAAGGCGAACGTACATTAGCCCCCAGCTGCTGCCGCGCCCCCACGGCGGGCATGGACGTACAAACCAATAGCGACCGTGCCCTGAAAAGCCAAAAGATGGTGGTAGAAATGCTGCTGTCCGATATGCCCGACGTAGGCTACAAATGGAACGACGCTGGCCAAGACAAGCCCAACCCCAACGCAGGCCAGCACGGCGAACTTAGCCTGTGGGCCGACAAGCTAGCTGTGCAAGTACGCCCCGAGCTCAAAGCCGTGCGCCGCGAGCAACCCAAGGCCGACATCAGCCACCCCGCGATGGACGTGAACCTAGATGCCTGCATCCAGTGCAACCGCTGCGTGCGCGCCTGCCGCGAAGAGCAAGTGAACGACGTGATTGGCTACGCCCACAGCGGCGCGCACAGCGCCATTGTGTTTGATTTAGAAGACAGCATGGGCGACAGCACCTGTGTGGCCTGCGGCGAATGCGTGCAAGCCTGCCCCACCGGCGCGCTGATGCCCAAGACCCAAGTGGGCACGCAGGTAGTTGACAAAAAAGTAGACTCTGTGTGTCCCTTCTGCGGCGTGGGCTGCTTGGTCACCTACAACGTCAAAGACAACAAAATTATCAGCGTCGATGGCCGGGACGGCCCGGCTAACCACAACCGCCTGTGCGTGAAAGGCCGCTTTGGTTTTGACTACGCGCACAGCCCGCAGCGCCTGACCACGCCGCTGATTCGCAAAGCGGGCGTGGGCAAAGACCCCGAGCTGCTGAACCAGCTTAACCGCGACAGCGCAGACTGGTCAGCCGTGTTCCGTGAAGCTACTTGGGACGAGGCACTGGCACTTACAGGCAGCAAGCTCAGCGGCCTGCGCGACACTTTTGGCAAGAAATCGCTTGCCGGTTTCGGCTCTGCCAAAGGCAGCAACGAAGAAGCCTACCTGTTCCAAAAACTGGTGCGCACCGGCTTTGGCAGCAACAACGTAGACCACTGCACCCGCCTGTGCCATGCGTCAAGCGTTGCAGCTTTACTAGAAGGCGTAGGCTCGGGTGCAGTCAGCAACCAGGTCAACGACGTAGAGCATTCCGACCTGATCTTCGTCATCGGTTCTAACCCCACGTCTAATCATCCGGTGGCCGCCACGTGGATGAAAAATGCCGCCAAAGCAGGTGCCCAGATAGTGCTGGCTGACCCGCGCATCACCGACATTGGCAAACACGCCTGGCGCGCGCTGCAGTTCAAGGCCGACACCGATGTGGCCATGCTTAACGCGTTAATTCACGTAGTGATTGAAGAAGGCTTGACCGACCAAGACTTTATTAAACACCGCGCCAGCAATTACGAAGCACTCAAAGAAAACGTCAAAGCCTACAGCCCCGAGGCGATGGAACCGATCTGCGGCATCCCTGCACACACGCTGCGCGAAGTAGCCCGCGCATTTGCCAAAGCCAAAGCCGCCATGATTTTGTGGGGCATGGGCATCAGCCAGCATGTGCACGGCACCGACAACGCGCGCTGCTTGATAGCGCTAGTGACAGTTACTGGCCAAATCGGCAAGCCCGGCAGCGGCTTGCACCCCTTGCGTGGCCAAAACAACGTGCAAGGCGCCAGCGACGCAGGCCTGATTCCCATGATGTTTCCCAATTACCAGCGCGTTACCAACAAAGCCGCGCACACCTGGTTTGAAAACTTCTGGGACACCAAGCTAGACGATCAGCCCGGCTACACCGTGGTGGAGATCATGCACAAAGCGCTAGCGCCTGATACCGACCCGCACAAGGTACGCGGTATGTACATCATGGGCGAAAACCCGGCGATGAGCGACCCTGATTTGAACCACGCCCGCCACGCGCTAGCCAGCCTAGACCACTTAGTCGTGCAAGACATTTTCATGACCGAAACCGCGTGGCTGGCCGACGTAGTGCTGCCTGCCACTGCCTGGCCCGAGAAAACCGGCACCGTCAGCAACACCGACCGCATGGTGCAACTGGGCAAACAAGCCATTGACCCACCGGGCGATGCCAAACCTGATTTGTGGATCTTGCAGCAAATCGCCAAAGGCGTGGGCCTGAACTGGAACTACGAAGGCGAACACGCTGGCGTAGCCGCCGTGTATGAAGAAATGCGCCAAGCCATGCACGCCGCCATCAGCGGTATTACGTGGGAGCGTTTGCAGCGCGAATCCAGCGTCACCTACCCCTGCCTTAGCGCCGAAGACCCCGGTGCGCCTACGATCTTTATTGACAAGTTCTCTACCGCCGACGGGCGCGTCAACCTGGTGCCTGCCGACATCATCCCCGCCAACGAGCGACCCGATGCCGAGTACCCGTTTGTGCTGATCACTGGCCGCCAGCTAGAGCACTGGCACACCGGCAGCATGACGCGGCGTGCAGTAGTGCTTGATGCCATCGAACCCATGGCCACCGCGTCCATGTGCGGTGACGATTTGAAGACCTTAGGTTTGGAGCAAGGCGATGTCATCACCGTGCAGAGCCGCCGAGGCCAAGTGGCCATCCACCTGCGCCGCGACGACGGCACACCCAAAGGCGCAGTTTTCATCCCGTTTGCCTACTACGAAGCAGCAGCCAACCTGATGACCAACGCCGCACTAGACCCCGTAGGCAAAATCCCAGAGTTTAAATACTGCGCCGTGGCGATACGCCGAGGCGGTGATTTAGTTAAAACGGCGGGTTATGCAGCGGGGATTGGGCTAGATGCAACAAATAAAGCTCTCACGGTGTAATATTCGAGGTAAATGATATTGATTATCCTTGCAATATACGGAATATTATTCCATAATTGCAAGGATGCCAGCTAGCCCAATACCACGACAACTGCTAACGCAGCTCAGCCAGCGCCTGCAAGATTCCCCTGCAGTGGCGCTGCTGGGTGCGCGCCAAGTAGGCAAAACCACACTGGTGTTTGACCTAATGCAGCATTGGTCGCAAACGCACCCAAACCAGCCTGAACCGCTGTACCTCGAC
>JAYWGO010000153.1:0-48350 GCA_043778205.1 Polaromonas sp.
ATCGTGCTTTAAACGCTCTAGCTTGTAGTTAGGCGTCTCTAGCGTTTTGTTAGGGATGATCAGCACATGGATGCGCTGTTTCAGCTCAATCTTGGCAATTTCAGCACGCTTTTCGTTCAGCAAAAAGCTGGCAACATCTACGGGCACTTGGCACAGCACGGCCGCGCTGTTGTCTTTTTGTGATTCTTCCTGGATGATGCGCAAAATCTGCAGTGCCGACGATTCGGTATCGCGCACATGGCCTGAGCCACCGCAGCGTGGGCAGGGGATGGACGCACCTTCGCTCAATGTGGGGCGCAGGCGCTGGCGGCTCATTTCCATCAGGCCAAACTTGCTGATGGTGCCGAACTGCACGCGGGCACGGTCCTGGCGCAGTGCGTCGCGCAGGCGGTTTTCCACATCGCGGCGGTTGCGCGACTCTTCCATGTCGATGAAGTCGATGACGATCAGACCACCCAAGTCGCGCAAACGCATTTGGCGCGCCACTTCGTCAGCAGCTTCCAGATTGGTGCGGGTCGCGGTTTCTTCGATGTCGCCGCCCTTGATGGCACGGGCCGAGTTCACGTCCACGCTCACCAGCGCTTCGGTCTGGTCGATCACAATCGCGCCGCCGCTGGGCAGGTTGACCGTGCGGGCGTAGGCCGACTCAATCTGGTGCTCAATCTGGAAGCGGCTAAATAGCGGCACATCGTCGCGGTAGCGCTTGACCTTGCTAGCGTGCTCGGGCATCACATGCGCCATGAACTGGTGCGCCTGCTCGAAGATGTCGTCCGTGTCGATCAAAATATCGCCCACATCGTTGTGGAAGTAGTCACGGATCGCGCGAATCACCAGCGACGACTCTTGGTAAATCAAGAACGCGCCTTTGCCAGCTTTACCGGCTTCGTCAATCGCTGACCACAGCTTGGTCAGGTAATTCAAGTCCCACTGCAGCTCGGGGGCGCTGCGGCCAATGCCGGCAGTGCGGGCGATGATGCTGGCACCTTGCGGGTACACCAGCTGGTCCATGGCTTCTTTCAGGTCAGCACGGTCTTCGCCTTCGATACGGCGGCTCACGCCACCACCACGCGGGTTGTTAGGCATCAGCACCACATAGCGGCCTGCTAGCGAAATGAAGGTAGTAAGCGCTGCGCCTTTGTTGCCGCGCTCTTCTTTCTCTACCTGCACCGCCAGCTCTTGGCCTTCGCGGATCACATCTTGAATGCGAGCCTGGCTGGGCGACACATTACCGTTAAAGTATTGCTTTGAAATTTCTTTGAAGGGCAAAAAACCGTGGCGGTCTTCGCCGTAGTCTACAAAGCAGGCTTCTAGTGATGGCTCTACGCGGGTGACCACGGCTTTGTAGATGTTGCCTTTGCGCTGCTCGCGGCCTTCGATTTCAATCTCGTAGTCCAGCAGCTTTTGGCCGTCCACAATGGCCAGGCGTTTTTCTTCCACTTGCGTGGCGTTAATTAACATGCGTTTCATGTTCGTTCTCCTAATGCAGCAGGCCTTTTAGCGGCTTGGCTGCTTGCTTCAACAGACGCTGTTTGCGTCAACGATAGCCAGAGAGGACGTGAAAAAGAAACTAAGGAATTGCCGTAGGTCTGCCAAGCTGCGCTTTAAGGGCGCAGCCGCAGCACAGGCGCGGGAAATGGGGTGAGGGTTGCACAAGCGTAGGCTGCTATATATCTAATAGCTGCTGGTGCAGTAAATGCTTGGGCTACAGTGCTAAAAGGCATACAAAAAGCAGCTGAAAAGCGCTTTAGGTAGGTATTTAACATGGCCAGCAAAAATATCATCTCATCTTCAATCCGAACGAGCAGCTTATTAAATGGGCTGCTCACTCTTAGGTATTCCGTAACAGTGTTTCGTATTCAACGTCGGCTCGACTGAGGCAGCTTGGGTACCGCTGGCAGCAATAGCTGCCAAGCCTGTACGCGCACTGCTGCAGTGGCATCGACCTCTAGTTTCTTGTGCGGTGGGTGTCACTAAGTTACCCACACTGGGGCTAAACTCAGGTAAATCAACCACTTAAACGCAATAGCTAGTGAAAAACATTATAGGCGCGAAACAGCTGGTTTCTATTAACCACTGCAACTCAAACCTGATAGGAATATAATCTTCCTATATATTATTCCTATGAGAGGTGACACTATGCATGCCGTAAACGTCAGCACATTGAAGAATAACCCCACCCAAGCCTTGCAATGGGCGCAAACCCAGCCCGTGGTGGTGATGAACCGCTCGACCCCCTTTGCCATGGTGGTGGGCATGGACAGCTTGCCCAGTGACGCAACCCCCCATGCACGTATGGCGTTGGCCGTGAGCTTGTTTAAAGACGGCGGCCTATCCTGGATGCAGGCCGCAAAGTACGCGCAGTGCAGTGCATCACAGTTTATGAAGCACCTGTCGCGCCTGGGTATCCCCATCATCGACATGAGCGAAGAAGAAGTACTGCGCGACATAGACACCTTGGCGCAATGGTTGGCGCAGTAAGCGTGCAGCCAGCGCAGGCATCTGCTGCGCTGCGCCAACCACTGGAGCGCCGCTTGCTATTGGCCGATGCCAGTCCGTTGATTGGCCTGAGTCTGGTGGACCAGTTGCCACTACTGCCTGCCTTGTTTGGCACAGTCCAAGTTGCTCCGATAGTTTTGCAAGAAGTGCTTACAGGGCAGTTTGACAGTGGAGAGAGCGCCATCCGCGCCGCCATGGACGCGGGTTGGCTTGTACTTTGCAGTGCGCAGCCCGCAAACATTTCCTTGCTGGGACTCGATCCTGGAGAAACAGAGTCCATCTTGCAGGCCTGCACATTGGCACAACTTGGCTTGTCACCCGTTTTGCTGATGGACGAAAAAGCAGGTAGGGCGGCAGCCTTCGAGTTGGGCTTGCCGTGCCTGGGCACGGCCGCCATGATCGCAACCGCCAAGCTAAGGGGTCTCATCCCCAGTGCGGCGAAGGTGCTGGAGCAGCTATTTAAAACTGATTTTAGAATCTCCAAAAGCATCATCCGCGCAGTACTGTCCAGTGTGGGCGAGACGCTATGACTACCAGCCCACCCATTGCACTCGCAGCCAGTCTGGTCACCATAGACGACTCGTCCGAAGGCCAGCGACTGGACAATTTCTTGCTGCGCGAGCTTAAAGGCGTGCCCAAAACGCATGTTTACCGCATCATCCGCAGCGGTGAGGTGCGGGTAAACAAAGGCCGTGCGCAGGCCGACATGCGCCTGGCCGTGGGCGACGTAGTGCGCCTGCCCCCGGTGCGCATAAGCGATAAAGTGGCCGAAAAAGCCGCCAAGCCAGCGCCAGCACGCAGCTTCCCCATACTGTTTGAAGACGACTACTTTTTAGCTATCGACAAACCTGCAGGTGTGGCCGTGCACGGCGGTAGTGGCATCAGCTTTGGCGTGATAGAGCAGCTGCGCATGGCGCGGCCCGAGGCTAAGTTTTTAGAGCTGGTGCACCGGCTTGACCGCGACACCAGCGGTATCTTGCTGATCGCCAAGCGCCGCAGCGCCCTGGTTAATTTGCAAGAACAGTTTAAAAACCGCGAAACCGGCAAAACCTATTTAGCCTTAGTGCAAGGCGCATGGCCTGCCAGCAAGAAGGTGATTGACCAGCCGCTGCACAAGTTTTTGGTTAACGGCGGTGAGGACGACGGCGAGCGGCGCGTGAAGGTAGTGGCCAAAGACGACCCCAATGGTATGCGGTCGATTACACTGGTCAAAATAATCAAGCCCCTGTCGGTTAAATTTGCCTCGGACCAAGTGCAAGCTTTTACTTTGCTAGAAGTTACCATCAAAACCGGGCGTACCCACCAGATTCGGGTGCATCTGGCCAGCAATGGCCACCCGATTGTGGGCGACGATAAATATGGCGATTTTGAACTGAACAAGCAGCTGGCCAAACAAAACTTCAAGCGCATGTTTTTGCATGCATGGCATTTAAGCGTTGCGCACCCCGCTACGCAGCTAGAGCTGAACTTCGAGTCAAAGCTGCCCACAGACTTGGCTGCTGCATGGGGTCTATCATCGCTTTTTGCCCCGCCCCATGCTGAGTAAGTTTGACCAGTATCTGATGGCGCTATTAACCCCGCACGGTGTGCCGAGGTGGAAGGTTTTTGCACAGGAGTTTTGGTTCTTTGGCCTTAAAGAAGCCCGTGCTTGTTTGTTTGTAGGCTTGTTCTTCATGGCGGTTTTTGCCGTGCCACGCGGTGGCCTGCTGGGCGTGCCGCGTTACGACTTGCTGCTGATTATTGCACTGGGTATTCAGGTGTGGATGCTATGGACGGGCCTAGAAACATGGGACGAATTCAAGGCCATCGGCGTGTTCCACGTCGTTGGTTTTGCGCTCGAAGCTTTCAAAGTATCAGGCGGCATCAAGTCATGGAGCTATCCTGACCCTGCCTACACCAAGGTGCTTGGCGTACCCTTGTTTGCAGGTTTTATGTACGCCTCAGTGGGCAGCTACATCATCCAAGCGTGGCGCCTGTTTGACCTGAAAATTCGCCACCACCCACCGCACTGGATGGCTGCGTTGATCGCCTGCCTGATCTATGCCAATTTTTTCACCCACCACTACATAGGCGATTACCGTTGGTACTTGGCCGCCGCATTGCTGGGCCTGTATGCACGCAGCACGGTGATCTTTCACCCCATGAGCGCACCGCGCCAAATGCCGTTGATCGTCAGCTTCATCTTGATCGGATTCTTTATTTGGCTGGCAGAGAACATCAGCACCTTCTTTGGCATCTGGAAATACCCTAACCAGCTAGGCGCTTGGGCTACGGTAAGCCTGGGCAAGTGGAGCAGTTGGTCATTGCTGGTGGTGATGACGTTTACCATTGTGGCAAATTTAAAGCACATCAAGTCAAAAATTCATGTGCCGGAGTAACTGATGCGCCTGCTCTACCTGCACGGTTTTCGCTCTTCACCCCAGTCTGGCAAGGCCATGGCGGTGCACTGGCATGTACTGGCGCATAACGCCGCGGTGCCCAAAAACCAGCGTACCATGTGGTACTGCCCGCAGCTGCCGCCGTCGCCTAAGCAGGCCATGGCCCAAATTATGCGCTGGGTGCATGCGGGTGGTGCTGCGCAACCATTGGCAGTCATAGGTTCGTCGCTGGGTGGCTACTACGCAGCCCAAGTGGCAGAGCTAGCTGGCTGCCGCTGTGTGCTCCTTAACCCTGCGGTGTTTCCTGCGCGGGATTTAAAAGCCTTTATCGGCAGGGTGCAGAACTGGCATAACGAAGGTGGGTATGCATTTACCCAGCGGCACATAGACGAACTGCAGGCGATGCAAAGCACAGCATTTACCCAGCCTTCGCGCTACATGGCCATCATCAGCAAAGGCGACGAGGTGCTGGACTGGCGCGAGATGACGGCACGCTACCCGGCCAAGCACATGCGCTTGCTTACAGGCAGCGACCACGCGATCAGCGAATTTGATGGCTTTGCCAACGAGGTATTGCAATTTGTGCTCTCTGCGCGCGCAGAGTGCTTGCACAGCCAAGCCCCGGTAAAATCAATCAATGACCATAGCTTTTGAACAGCGCCGCTTCGACTTGATTGCCTTTGACTGGGACGGCACGCTGTTTGACAGCACCGCGCTGATTGTGCGCTGCATTCAAAATGCCGTGCGCGATGTGGGCGGCGTGGTGCCTACCGATGAAGCCGCCTCGTATGTGATTGGCCTGGGCCTGATGCAAGCGCTGGCACACGCCGCACCCGATGTGCCGCCAGACAAATACCCAGCCTTGGGCGAGGCCTACAAACGGCACTACGGCGCGCTGCAAGATGAGGTGTGCTTGTTCAAAGGCGTACTGCCCATGCTGCACGCCCTGCGCGCACGCGGGCACACACTGGCCGTGGCCACAGGCAAATCGCGTCGGGGGCTAGACGAGGTACTGCAGCGCACGGTAGACGGCACCGTGCTGGCCCATTTGTTTGAGGCCAGCCGCACGGCCGACCAAACTGCAGGCAAGCCCGACCCCTTGATGCTGCACGAGCTGATGGACCAACTGGGCGTGCCCCCCGAGCGCACCCTGATGATTGGCGACACCACGCACGACCTGGGCTTGGCGCGCAACGCAGGCGTGGCCAGTGTGGGTGTAAGCTTTGGTGCCCACGCGCACGCAGCCTTCGCCGAGTTTGCCCCACTGTATGTAGCGCACACCGTGGCCGACCTGCACAGCTGGCTACTGCCCAACGGCTAAATCCGCCGCGCTTTACTGTATGTCTGCAATTACCATTCCCATCGCAGTGCACCGCGCTGCACCTGACAGCCAAGCTGTAGTGCTGTGTGACAGCCAAACCGTCACAGAAGGCGGCCCTGCCGTGCCATTTGATGTGGTGTACGCAGGCGAAGTCAGCCGTGCCTTTGCCATCCGCTTTGAAGGCACAGCGCACGCCTACCTTAACCGCTGCACCCATGTGGCCATGGAGATGGACTGGCAGCCCAACTAGTTTTTTGACGACACAGGCCAGTGGCTGCTGTGCAGCACCCATGGCGCAGCCTATGCACCTAGCAGCGGAGAATGCAGCGGCGGCCCCTGCCAAGGCGGTTTGGTCAAAATCACCCTCAGCGAAGAGGGCGGCGTGGTCTACTGGCATACTGCCAATAACTTGAAAGCAATAGAGTTTTAAAATGAGCAATGACCACCTCCCACTTCCCACAGACCCTAGCCAGGGCCAACCCTCTTTAGATGAGAGTTTGGCCAGTATTTTGAAGCAAAATACCCCTCAGGCCCAAGGAAATGCTGCACAAGCAGCTACTAAAAACATAGTAAATGGTGCGCAATCTGACCCCACAGCGCAGCCCGGCTGGGAGCGCGCCACACTGGAAAAGCTGGCTTTTGCCGCCCTGAAAGAGCAAAGCGCCAACCGCCGCTGGAAAACCTTTGTGCGCTTGGCTTGGTTGGTGTTCTTTATTGCCATGGCGTGGGTCATCTACATGCCCACCCATTCGGTGTCCGGCCAAAGCACCTCCACCGATCACACCGCCGTGGTGGAGATCAAAGGCGAAATTGCCTCGGGCGGCGAAGCCAGCAGCGACGCCCTGCTGCCCGCCCTGCGCGCTGCGTTTGAAGAAGATACCGCCAAAGCCGTAGTGCTGCTGATCAACTCCCCTGGCGGCAGCCCCGTGCAGGCCGGCATGATCAACGACGAGATTATTCGCCTTAAAGAGCTGCACAAAAAACCCGTGTACGCCGTGGTGGAAGAAACCTGCGCCAGCGCCGCCTACTATATTGCCGTGGCTGCCGATGAAATCTATGTCGACAAAGCCAGCATCGTCGGCAGCATAGGTGTGCTGATGGACAGCTTTGGTTTTACAGGTCTGATGGACAAGCTTGGCGTAGAGCGCCGCCTGATGACGGCCGGTGAAAACAAAGGTTTTTTAGACCCCTTTAGCCCGCAAACCGACAAGCAACGCGCCTTTGCCCAAGGCATGCTCAACCAAATTCACACCCAATTCATCGACACTGTTAAAAAAGGCCGTGGCAAGAAACTCAAAGAAACCCCCGAAATGTTCAGCGGCCTGTTCTGGAGCGGCCAGCAAGCCATAGAGCTAGGCTTGGCTGACCAGCTAGGCACACTCGACTTTGTGGCCCGAGAAATCGTCAAAGCCGAAGACATTGTGGACTACACCCGCCGCGACAACGTAGCAGAGCGCTTGGCCAAGCGCTTTGGCGCTGCGATGGGTGAGGGCGCCGTGAAAGCTTTGAAAAACGTGCCGCAACTTAAATAAACATGCTTTGAAAAATAGGGCTATTTTCCGTTTCGGGTGGCACACAACTGTCCACACTCTTCTTAGGGTATTGGCCTTGCTTTTTGCAGCGGATTGGTGGGCAGATGCGTCAGCTTACCCGCAATCAAGAAGGCCATGGCGATGAAATGCTCAGTAGTGCCGTAGCCGCGCGCTTTAGCCTTGGCCGCCTGGATCAATGAGTTAACCGCCTCCACATAGCCCGTATGCAAGTGGGCCGCCTCAAACGCTTTGACAATGCCTGCCCAGTGGGCTTTGGACTCCAGTTCGTACACTTTAATGGATCCGGCTTATGACAGCGAACCACTACGCCAGCTCGAATGCGAACTGGGGCATGTGCCGATTGAACCCTGTACCTGAACATTCAAACTTCTACGATCTCCACGTCAATTTGGTGGACAATATCCAAGAGATCAAGAGTCTCTAAACTATCCGTGCAAACGGGGCAAGTTCAAATCCATCTGTCTGAAATCCAGCTTCTTCGCTATAGACTCAAACCCATCAAGTTGACATATACGCTTCACTTCATGAAACGACTACCCCCACTCAACGCGCTCAAAGCGTTTTCAACTGCAGCACGGGCCGGGAGTTTTACAAAAGCAGGCCAAGAAATGCATGTGACGCAAGGCGCCATCAGCAGACAAGTCAAGCTACTGGAGGGGGCAATAGGAAAAAATTTGTTTGTCCGAGTCCATCAGTCGATCATCTTGACGCCAGTTGGCCAGGAATTGGCGAATGTACTGGACAAAGCGTTTGGACTGATGGAAATTGCCGTTGAGAAGGCAAGCAAGTCGCAACTAAGGCAACTGCTCGCCATCAATGTTCCACCTACCTTTGCAACTCGGTGGCTGGCACCCCGTCTTTCGGATTTTCGGATCAAGCATCCTGAGATTGACCTGTCAATCACAACTGACGTGATCCAAAATGCTAAGGGAGTGC
The DNA here is from genome assembly GCA_043778205.1 of Polaromonas sp. Taxonomy (GTDB): domain Bacteria; phylum Pseudomonadota; class Gammaproteobacteria; order Burkholderiales; family Burkholderiaceae_C; genus JAAFIP01. Next base: position 8,685 of record JAYWGO010000153.1, read on the forward strand.
GTCATCACGATTGCCTAGTGGTTTTTGACCAGACGGCATGGTCCAAATTGGCGTGTGAACTCCTCATGCTGGAGCGCCACATCATGGCATGTAGTCCAGATCTTTGGAGCAATAACACACCACCATCGCTTGACAGCGCGACATTGTTGCATATCCTGGATGGTGAAAAGCGGCTTCCTGTTTGGGAGCAATGGATGGCTACCCATGGCGGCAGCCATGTAGATACCCAACCAGGACTTATTTTCAGCACGCTTGACCAAGCCATCAATGCCTCTGTGGCTGGTGCTGGGGTCGTTATCGTCGACAAGACAATGATTGTCAAAGAACTCAAGTCTGGCTTGTTGAGAAGATTTGATGCATGCCAGATTGATGGGCCATATGGCTACTGGTTCATCGATGTTGCTCACAACGCAGAGCGAAAAGAACTGATTTCTGTTTTCCAGAGGTGGATGCTGGCGCAAATTCAAGGGGCCACTGCTGCCGAGTCATGAGCGCAATGATTCAGCAGCCACGCGCCGAGCCAACACTTCATCCAGCCAGTCTGTTCGCATCTCGGGTACCGATGCGATCAATTTTTCCGTATAGGAATGAAACGGGGGTGAGAAAATTTCCTTGGTAGGTCCCTCAGCGACGAACTCACCCTTGTACATCACAGCAGTTCGGTGCGCAATGCGCCGAACCACTCCCAGATCGTGCGTGATGAAAAGGTAAGCTACTCCCAATTCATCCTGCAATTTCTTGAGTAGTTTCAAAATTTCATCTGCCACCAGTGGATCAAGCGCCGACGTGGGCTCATCGCAGATGATCAACTCGGGTTTTGCCGCGAGAGCGCGTGCAATACAGATGCGCTGTTTTTGTCCACCAGACAAAGCGGTCGACAAGCGGTCTGCGTAATTCGCAGGTAGTCCAACCAACGTCAATAACTCGGCAACACGCTGCTTGACCTCGGATGACGATAGTCCAAAGTAGAAGCTGACAGGCCGACCAATGATTTCTCCAATCGTCTGGCGCGGGTTCAGCGCCACGTCGGGGATCTGGTAAATAAGCTGAACCTGACGCAACTGCTCCCGGCTGCGGTTTTTGTAGGAAGATGCCAGACTGACACCCCTGAGGCGTACATCGCCAGCTGAGCGTGGCAACAGCCCCGCAACCAATCTGGCCAGCGAACTCTTTCCAGAACCCGACTCGCCCACCACCGCCACTGTCTCGCCGTGACCCACGACAAGCGTCACGCCCCGAACGACCACCGCCGGGCCATAGGCCCCGACCACTTGCGAGATGTTCAATACGGATTCGCGCGGCCCGATGTCATTGGTCACGCCAATGTGCTCGCTGGCGCTTCGTTCTGCCACCAAGGCGGTGGTGTAAGCTTGCTTTGGCTGATACAAAATCTGTTCTGTGGCGCCGATTTCCACCATTTTCCCATGGCGCAGCACCATGATGCGATCGGCAACCTGAGCCACCACTGCAAGATCGTGCGTGATGTAGAGGGCCGCCATATTGTGGTCGCGAATCAGCTTTTTCAGCAAAGCCAGAACTTCAATCTGGGTCGTCACGTCCAACGCCGTGGTGGGCTCATCCAGCACCAGTACATCGGGCCTGCAAGACATGGCCATGGCTGCCATAGCGCGCTGCAGTTGACCGCCGGATACCTGGTGTGGATAGCGGTCACCGAAATGATCGGGATCTGGCAGATCCAGTGCTTTGAACAGCTCCAGCGCCCAGGCTCGAGCCTCTGTCTGACTCATGAGTCCGTGCATGACTGGCATTTCGCACACTTGATCCATCAGCGTATGGACCGGGTTAAATGAAGCAGCCGCACTTTGGGCAATGTAGGCAATTCGCCCACCGCGTATCGCCCGCCTGCCGTTGTAGTCTAGGTCACGAGCCGAAGTGCCGTCAACCATCACCGTGCCTTCCGTAATCCGGCAGCCTGCGCGCGCGTAGACCATGGACGAAAGTCCAATTGTCGACTTGCCAGCCCCGCTTTCGCCAATAAGGCCGAGAACCTCGCCGCGTTTCAGTGACAGTGATACGCCGTCAACCAGCACCGCGCCTGCAATGCTTTCAACATGCAGGTTGTCGATCTCAAGGTAAATTTCGGTCATTGGGCTATATCTGCGCCGAGGCGCCGGATGGGCGCGAGTTAATTGAGAGAACCCAGTCGACAACCAAGTTGACACCGATCGTCATGAACGCAATGGCCATCGCAGGCCACATGGGCGCCATCAATCCAAAGGTGATGGCCTGCGCGTTATCACGCACCATGCCCCCCCAATCTGCCATTGGTGGCTGAATTCCCAAGCCCAGAAAGCTCAGCCCGGCAACGAACAGAAAGTTGAAACAAAAGCGCAGTCCAAACTCGGCAATCATCGGCGGCGCCGCATTGGGCAGGATTTCACGGCGCATGACCCACCACAGACCCTCACCACGCAGTCGGGCGACCTCTACAAACTCAGTTACCGTGATGTTCATCGCCACGGCACGCGCCAGCCGAAACACGCGGGTGGCATCCAATACTGCTATCGTCAGGATCAAAACCGGAATTGAGGAGCCAAAGACAGACAGGATGATCAGGGCAAAGATCAGCAGGGGAATCGATAACATCACGTCGACAAAACGCGACAGCGCCATGTCAATCCATTTGCCACCCACCGCCGCCATAAAACCAGTCACCGTTCCGATCAGAAATGAGAGCAAGGTGGTAGCCAATGCCACGGCCACTGTCATCCTTGCCCCATAGATCAGACGCGAAAGAATGTCACGTCCAATATTGTCAGTGCCTAGCCAGTACATCGCCGAGGGCGGATCCCATGTGCCAGCCACTGATTCGGACTGGCTGTAGGGTGCAATCCAGGGCGCCAGCAGGGCAATACCGGCATAAAACACAATGACCGTCAGCCCTAACCACGCTGACAGTGGGGGTTTGTGACCAAATAGACGCATGGGTATCTCTGTGTGCGATTCAGCGCGGCAGCCGCAGCCGCGGGTTGACTAAAATGGCTAAAATGTCAGCTGCTGTGTTTAACAGCACGAAGGCTCCGGCAAAAATCAAACCGCACGCCTGAACCACAGGCAAATCGCGCTTGGACACCGCATCCACCATCAGCTGACCGACGCCGGGATAGACAAACACGACCTCAATCACGACCACCCCCACAATCAGGTAAGCCAGATTGAGTGCTACCACCGCAATGATGGGCGCGGCAGCGTTGGGCAAGGCGTGGCGGATGACGATCCGGGTTCTGCGCAGCCCCTTGAGAAACGCCATTTCGATATAGGGTTGTGACATCACTGACAACACTGAGGCCCGGGTCATGCGCAGCATGTGCGCTGTCACTAGCAAAGTGAGCGTCACTGCTGGCAGCGCCGTCGCAAAAAGCCTGTCGCCCAGCCCCATTTCTGGAAACACTGTGGCCAGCGAAGGCAACCAATCAAATTGCACTGAAAAAATCAATATTAGCAAATAGGCAATAAAAAACTCAGGCACTGAAATAGTCGCCAAAGACAGCACGTTGGCGAGCCGGTCCACCAGTTTCCCTTCATTGATGGCCGACAGTATGCCTAGGCCCACCGACAGAGGCACGGCGATAGCGGCGGCAAAAATGGCGAGAAACATGGTATTCATAAAACGCGGCGCTATCTCTTCGGCTATGGCGCGCTTATTGGTCATGGAAATACCCAAATCGCCTTGCAGCGCACCATAGAACCACTCTAGGTAGCGCATGGTCGCGGGCCTATCGAGACCCAGCTCCTTACGGAACACAGCAAGCGTCTCCGGGGTGGCGCCTTGGCCCAGCACGGCGCTGGCCACATCGCCAGGCAGGATTTCTGTGGCCGCAAAGATCAAGACACTGACCGCTAACAAGGTCAGAACACCAAGTGCGAGTCGGCTGATGATGATTCGCAACATGGGTTCTGTAGCTTGAGCTTGGCTGTCAGGCGAACCAGCCGGTTTCGGCGATCCGGTCGTCAGACAAGTCGTAACGTGGATGCGGATCGTTGCCCATGACCTTCTTCGAGTAGCCGTCTAAGTAGTCACTGATAGCGAAGCAGACCATACCTCCCTCATCGGATACCAACTCCTGGGCGCGACCGTACATTTCTTTTCGTTTGCCCTCGTCGAGTTCTACCCGCGTGTCCAGGATCAGCTTGTCGAATTCGGCGTTCTTCCACTTGGTGTCATTCCAGCTTGAATCAGACTTGAAGGTTGTGGATAGCTGAATATCTGCAGTGGGTCGACTGCCCCAGTAGACTGCACAAAAAGGCTGCTTCAACCACACGTTGTCCCAGTAACCATCGGCCGACACCTTTTTGACGTTCAGGTTGATACCGGCTTTTTTCAAGGACTCCTGGTACAGCGACGCGCAGTCAACAGCCGAACCCCAGGCACCCTCTGATGTCTGTAACTCAATACCCGTGTTGCCCAGACCTGATTTTTTGAAGTGAAAGGCCGCTTTGTCCGGATCGTATGCGCGCTGTGCCATCTTCTTGTTGTAGTACGGATTGTTGGCATCCAGAGTGTGGTCATTGCCCACGGTGGCAAAACCGTTGAACACGGTATCAATGATCTTCTTGCGATCAATGCCGTACTTCAGTGCCAGACGCAGATCCTTGTTGTCAAACGGCGCTGCGGTAACGTGCGAGACAAAACAATAGCGGTTACCGGTGCCTTTGGTACGAACAATGTTGAGTTTTGGATCACGCGCCAGCAGGTTAACGGTGCGTGCATCAAGCCGATTGGCGGCGTCAATTTTTCCAGACTGCAAAGCGGCGGTGCGAGCTGTTTTGTCGTTGATGTACAAAATCTCGACAGCCTCAAAATTGCCCCGTCCTGGCTTCCAGTAGCTACCCTTGTTCTTGAAAGTGATGCGCACGCCAGGTTCAAATTTTTCAAGTGTGAACGCGCCCGTTCCATCGGGCTTAGACCAGTCGGTGAAACCATTGGGCACCACCACCAGGTGATAGTCTGATAACACTGAGGGAAAGTCTGCATTACCGGTTTCAAGTATGAATTGAACCTGATTGGCGCTCAGCTTCTTCATTTCCTTGATTTGCTTCAACAATCCTTTAGCTGGCGACTTGGTTTCACCCATGTGCAGCGACAGTGAATACATGATGTCGTCCGCGTCAAGTGTCTTGCCTGAAGTAAACTTAATTCCCTTTCGGACATTGAACACCCAATCGGTCGCCCCTGGTTTTGTCTCCCAGCTTTCGAGCAGTTCACCTTTGGCCTTACCGTCGTTACCAATTTCAATGAAGCCGTTCATCAGGGTCAGTGAGGCGGCGATCATGATGGAGTCGGCATAGGTACGCGGATCCAGTGAGTCACTGGCTGAGCCACCTTCCATACCTACACGCAAGATACCACCTTTCTTTGGAGTTTTGTTGGCCTGCGCTACCACATTGGTACTAAATAGAGCGCCTCCCAGTGTTGTGCTGGCACCAAGTGCAGTGGCACTCGAAACAAAATCTCGGCGCGATAGACGTCCCTCAACAGCCAGGGATCTAAGCTTTTCAAAATCGTTCATAGTGATCGTCTTTCTTGGGTTGGAGTGAGATGGAATAAATCAATTAGATTAAGTTTGAAGGGTATCTCTCGGAAACCATCCTCGAATCAGAGAAAACCCCCGATTCAATCCAAGTATTTGACACCCCTCTATGCAAACAATGCAGAAAAAAAGGAGGTTGTTGATAGAACACAATTTCACGGAAGAATTGGGTGATGTGTCATATCCAGATGCAATGCCTTACCTGTGTAAGTGTGCTGCAGTGCAACCTCTTCATTCAGCTCGACTCCGAGGCCTGGTTCGGTTGGTGGAATGATGTAGCCGTCGTCCCACTGGATCGGTTTTTTGAGCAGTTCAGAATGGAAGCCACTCCAGTCAAGGATGCTTTCTTGAATCAGGAAATTCGGGCTACAGGCTGCCAACTGGATGTTGGCAGCGCCTACCACTGGGCCGCAATAAAGGTGAGGGGCGATTTGCACGTGGTAAGCCTCGGCCATTGAAGCTATTTTTTTAGCCTCCAGAAGCCCCCCAACCCGACCGAGGTTCATCTGCAATATGGCAGCTGATCCCTCCTCCAATATCCGAACAAAGTCGTATTTTGTGGCCAGTCGCTCGCCGGTAGCGATGGGAATTGATGTGGCTCGCGCCACTTTCGCCATCTCGCGCGGGTTATCAGGCGGCATTGGTTCTTCAAACCAGAGCGGGTCGTAAGGCTCCAGTCGGCGCGCTAGGCGAATCGCCCCTGCCGCCGTCATTTGCCCATGCGTCCCGAACAGCAGATCAGCCTTGGTTCCCACCGCTTCCCGCAGGATACGTGCGAAAGCTTCGGAGCGGTCTAGTTCCGTCAATGACAATTGACGGCCATCGTAGATAGAGTAGGGTCCGGCGGGATCAAATTTGAGCGCCGTGAAACCCATCTCGACATACTCTGCCGCGCGCTCAGCGGCAAGTACCGGGTCGGCGTAAACATCTGTCTTGTCGCCGGGTTTCGGGTAGATGTAAGTGTAGCTGCGCAACTTCTCATGCACCTGTCCACCCAGCAACTTGTAGACTGGCTTTCCAACGTCTTTGCCGATGATGTCCCAGCACGCCATTTCAATGCCGCTAAGGATGCCCATCATGGAAAGATCAGGATGTTGGGTGAAGCCACTGGAATAGACCCCGCGCCAGATGCGTTCTATGTCATATGGCTCCCGGCCAACGACACAGCGCTCCACCACATCCTTAATCATCAGTTCGACCACCGTCGGGTGAAAAGGCAGACTGTAAACTTCACCAAGACCTTCGATGCCCGCATCGGTGATTAATTTCAGGAACACGAAGTAGCGGCCCCCGAAACCTGGCGGTGGATTGCCGACCACAAAAGTTTTTACGTCAATTATTTTCATGATGTCCTTTAATGGCGCCCAGGCCGTTGATACATTTGAATTCGAGGTAATCCTGCAAGCCAAACCGACCCCATTCACGGCCATTGCCTGACTGTTTGAAACCGCCAAATGGCGAGCAATATTCATTGCCTGCACCGTTGATCGAAATCGTGCCGGCCCTCAGGCGCTTGGCCACACGGCGCGCCCGCTCGGGGCTACTGGTATTGATATAGGCTGCCAGACCAAACGGTGTGTCATTGGCGATGCGGATGGCATCTTCTTCGACATCAAAGGGGATAATGCAAAGCACCGGTCCAAATATCTCCTGCCGGGCAATAACCATGTCATTAGTCACATTCGTGAAGATGGTGGGGCGGACGTAGTAGCCTGAAGCGAAGCCTTCAGGTCGGCCCTCTCCCCCCAGCACCAAGCGTGCTCCACTGTCCACACCCAGGCGGATATAGCGTTGCACGGTTTCAAACTGGCGCTTCATGGCCAGCGGGCCAACGACATCACCGCGCTCTGACGGATGAGCGACCTTGACTTCGGAGCCGAAGCGAACGGCCAAGGCTACGGCCTGGTCGTATACCGATCGCTCTACCAGCATGCGCGTTGGTGCGTTGCAGGACTGACCGGTGTTGTAAAAGCATTTGTGCACACCGCGGCGAACGGCACTTTCCAGGTCGGCATCTGCAAACACTAGGTTGGGGGACTTCCCACCCAATTCCTGCACCACTCGCTTGACCGTATCGGCTGCTGCTTTTGCCACCGAAATACCCGCCGTCGTGGATCCTGTAAAGGACACCATATCCACTTCGGGGTGAGCGCACAGCGCGGTACCTACCAACGGGCCATCGCCATACAGAAGGTTAAACACGCCAGGAGGGTAGCCCGCTTCGTGCACAAACTCTGCCAGAAGTCTGGCCGATAAAGGCGCAAACTCGCTGGGTTTCAAAACAACTGTGCAGCCCGTCAACAAGGCGGGTGCCAATTTAGACATGATCTGGTTAATTGGCCAGTTCCAAGGCGTGATCAGCACGCATACCCCAATGGCCTCCATGCTCAGGTCACCTTGGCTGCCGCTAGGGAACTCAAAAGGAAAATCGCTTGCTGCTTCAAGCGTGGCCTTGATGTGCCCCGGGCCGCATTCGGCTTGCGCGTCATAGGCCACATCCCAAGGAGCACCCATTTCGGTGCTGATGGCTTGTGCCATCTCAGTGTAGCGGCACTCAAACACCGCCTGCAAGCGCGCCAACAGCTGCCGGCGATCCAGCAGTGTGGTCTGGCTGAAGCCTTCAAACGCACGGCGCGCTGCAGCTACTGCGATAGCTGCATCCAGCTTGCCACCCATGGCGACCGCCCCGATGATTTCCTCATCGGCCGGATTCACGATGGGATGGGAAGGCGAAGGCTCCTCAGGCTCGACCCATACGCCATCAATGTAGAAATTGCATTTAATCAAAGCTGCTCTCCTTTGTCTGTTGTTGGGTCATCAAGCCATGTTGAACCAGGCGGACTTGACTTGCATGTAGGACAACATACTGCCGACATGTTTGTCGCGGGAATTGCCGCTTTGTTTGTAGCCGCCGAAGGGTTGGGTCATGTCGCCATCGCCAAAACAATTGACCCACACCACGCCCGCTTCAAGCGCGGTCACCATTCGATGCGCCAGTTTGAGGTCTGCGGTCCAGACGGACGCGGCCAGCCCGTAAACCGAATCGTTGGCTAAAGCCAAGGCCTGGACTTCGGTATCGAACGCCTGAACAGTGGCGACGGGGCCGAACACTTCTTCACGAACAATCGCCATGCTGTTTTTGGCGCCGACAAACAGGGTGGGAGCGACATAGGTGCCATGCCCGGTCAAACCCTGGCTGTCGCTGCCCAATACCTGACTGGCACCCTCCGCGCGTGCGCGCTCAATACGCTGCAATATCCCTGCCTGATGGCTCTGGCTGACCACGGGACCCAGTGTGGTGGTGGGATCTAGTGGATCCCCCGGCTGATAGGCCTGCTGCGCGCGGGCAATGAACCGATGAACAAATTCGTCGTGGATCGAGCTGTGCACCAGCAAACGGGAGCCGGCATTGCAGACCTGTCCGGCGTTGTCGTAAATGCCACCGACAGCACGGTCGACAGCCGCGTCGAGGTCGTAGAGATCGGCCATGAAAATCTGCGGGCTCTTTCCCCCAGTCTCCAATGCCACCCGCTTCATGTTGGACTGGCCCGCATAACCCATGAGCAACTTGCCGACAGCGGTCGACCCGGTGAAAGTAATCTTGGCGACATCCGGGTGCAGCGCGAGTGCCTTGCCCGCCTCAGGCCCAGTGCCATTGACCACGTTGAATACGCCTGCCGGGCCGCCCGCGTCCACGAAAAGCTGCGCCAAGCGGGTGCACGACAGGGGCGCTTGTTCAGCCGGCTTCAGGACCACGCAGTTTCCTGCCGCCAGAATGGGTGCCAGCTTCCAGACTGCCATCAATAGCGGGTAGTTCCATGGCGTGATGGCACCCACCACTCCCAAAGGCTCATGCACGATCAGATGCATGGCCTCGGGCGCAGTGTTCGTGACCGCCCCCTCAACTTTGTCGATGCATTCAGCAAAGTAGCGCAAGGTGCGCAACACCTCGGGAATGTCGATGTTGAGAACATCGGAGATGGGTTTTCCCATGTCCAGTGTTTCCAACAAAGCCAACTCGCTGGCATGCTGCTCCACCAGGTCAGCCCAACGTTGCATCACAGCCATGCGCTGTCGCGGTGCCAGTTTGCGCCAGCGACCATCTTTCCAGGCGGTTTGAGCCGACGCAACTGCCGCGTCGATGTCGGCCGACTGCCCGCGCGCCATCACAGCGATAACCTTTCCGGTGGCGGGGTTGACGCAGTCCATAGTTTGATAAGACTGTGCATTCACATAGCGGCCATTGATGAACAGGCCGCTGGCGATTGTCAAGCGGGAGGCCTCCTGGGCCCAATCGGCGCGCGTATTTGTATGACTCATGGTGGGCCTGCGCTTATTCAGCCACTAGTTCAGTGGGGTAGCCGTCAGCCCTAAGCTCCATTCCGCAGGCCTGTTCCAGCATGCGAACCACTTCAGGGGATTGTGCCTGGCTGCCATACAGACCGCGTGCACGGCGGAAGATCTGCTGGGTGATGCTGCCCAGCTCCAGTGGCACACCCAGTTTTTCTGCAATGCTATTGACCAGACCCAGGTCTTTGCAGGCTAGGTCCATAGTGAACTTGACGTTGTAGCTGCCGCTGAGGATCAGTTGGGACTCGGTTTCATGAACAAAGCTATTGCCCGAGCTGGCACGGATGGCACGGTAGGTCGCGTCTGGATCAACGCCATATTTGGCGGGTAGCATCATGGCCTCTCCAGCGGCCACCAGGTGTATGAAAGCCAGCATATTGGTCACTACTTTGACTACCGAAGCGTTCCCCATTTTCCCCATGTAGATGATTTCACCGCCCATGGTACGCAGCAGCACCTCAACTCTTTGGAAGGTGGCTTCGTCGCCGCCCACCAAAACAGTAATTTCCCCCGAATTGGCTAAATGTACACCGCCGGTAACTGGGCACTCAAGTACCGAAATACCCCGCTCTGCCGCGAGTCCGGCTAAGCGCTTCAAATCATCCAGGTCGGTCGTACTCATTTCGATCCAGACGCCACCTGAACGCAGATGCTCAAGAACGCCGTTGGCGCCCTCAACTACCTTGCGCGAAACTGCTGGCGAGGGCAAAACGGTAATCACAACATCTGCCTTCCGGCAAGCGCCGACCACATCGTCGGACCAAGCAGCCCCGGCCGCCAGTAGGCGTTTAGCCGCATCTTTGTTCAGATCCGTTACTGTCACCAGAAATCCAGCTTTAACAAGACTGTGGCATAAGCCTTCGCCGAGACTGCCAAGGCCTATAAAGCCAACGGATAGAGATGTTTTTTCTGTCATGGTGTTTCCTGATTCAGTGGTTGTTAGAGATTGTCAAATCTTTCAATTTCAGCACTTGGCGTCACGCCACTCCAGGGCGGCTTTCATCCCCTCGGTCTTGCGAATGCGCTCGAATTCCGCGTTTTCAGGTCGTACGTTTGCCTCGATCAACGTGGCGGTATCGATCCCCGCCAACAGCGCTTCGCGCATACCTGCAATATCGAGACTGCGGTTGATGGCGCGCTTGGTCAACTGCACTGACAAGGGCGAGTACCCAGCCATGGTCTGTGCAAGTTCAATGGCACGCTTGGTGTGATTTCCGTCGCGGGTCACTTCGTTGACTAGGCCAAGTTCATAAGCTCGATGTGCACCAACCCTATCACTTGCGGTTAGCAACAGCTCTTTAGCTTGTTTGGGGCCAATCAGCCACGGCAATACCAGTGCTGCGATGCTAGAGCCAAACTTCATTTCCGGCTCACCCATCAAGGTGCCTTCGTCCGCGACCGTCAGGTCACACGAAACGGCCAACTCCATGCCTCCACCAATGCAGTGCCCGTGAATTGCCGCCACTGTCGGCTTGCAACAATCCCAGAACTGCATGACAAAATCAAAGTCGGCTCGCAGTACCTTGCCCCATTGTTCGGCCGTCGTGATACCTTGCTCAGCCAGCTCCTTCAAATCGAAGCCAGCACTGAATGCGCGCCCCTCTGCCGCCAGCACGATGGCACCTATCTCCGGATCAGCCGTAAAGACCTTCAATGCGCCAGTCGCCTCGTCCATCATCTGGGTATTGATCGCGTTGAGTTTGCGTGGCCGGTTAAGTCGAATGATGCCAACACGGCCAACGGTTTCAACCAGGATCGATTCGTAATTAGGTGTTGTCATGTGAGCGTCTCCATCCGTGGAATGACCAATAAATCAACTGCAGCCATGCGGTTGCCGTCTACCAACAAGGGGTTGATTTCCAACTCCTGGATTGCATCCTGTAGTGCCAGTCCCATGCGCATGAAGCTCTGAATCACAGCTACCAACAAGTGCAGATCCGTTGCTGCCCGACCCCGTGCACCTGCAAGCAAAGGGAAAGTCTTAAGCGTTCGCAGCCTGCACTCAATATGCTGCGGCGTGTCGCCTGGCAGCAGGGTAATGAAATCCTTGAGAATTTCCACATAAATGCCACCAAAACCGACCGTGAAGGTAGGGCCGAACTGCAGGTCATGTTTCATACCTAAAATTAACTCACTACCACCCAGTTGTTGCTGCAACAGAACCGGTCCTGGAGCGATATGCTGCAGCCGCGTGAAGGCGGCACGCAATGCCTCATCACTGTTGATACCGAGAATCACACCGCCGACGTCAGACTTGTGGGCAACATCAGGCGAATCGATTTTTGCCACCAGTGGATAGCCAGTGTGCGACGCAAACTCAACTGCCTGATTCACATCAGAGGTACTCAAGCCTGCGGGAACTGGCAAATTGAATGCGCGCAGCAAGTCAAAGTCCTGCAATGTGGTGGCCTCACGCCCCGCTTGTGCAAGTCGCTCGCTCCAGTGCATGACCAGTTCGGTGGGAACAACCTCATCAGTGTCAACTTCACATGTCAATGCGACTTTGCTGTGGTGCAAACTGTAATGTTTGAGCGCACGCAGAGCGGTCTCGGTCCCCATCAACACAGGTACTCCCCATGAGCGATAGCGCTGGCATTCGGCGGGTGACATGGTCGTGGCCACGTTGCCGAAAATCACTACCGGTTTGGTCGTGCCAGCAATGGTTTTTTCCAGCGCCCGGGTGCATGTATTGGTGAAATCTTGGCCATCGGGGATGTTGGTCGCCATGACCAGTGTGCCAACTGCTGGATCTGCGCCCAGTGCAAGCAGTGCATCCGCAATCACATCATTACCATCGCCCCAGTAATCCAGCGGATTGGTCGGCTCAATCCCGGCATCCAGAAGGCAAGCCAATTGAGCGAGCGTTGCCGGCGCCAGCGGCGCAAACGGCAGGTTCAGCGGCTCGGCCAGGTCGGCAATCAGCTGACGCTCACCGCCCGAGTCGCATCCCAGGCCGATCAAGCCATTGTGGGGGCGGCGCGGTGCGGCGAACAATTCAGCCGTATCCATGAGCTCATCCAGTGAGCGAACATTGATCACGCCATGGCGCTCAAAAATCGCGTCGTAAACATCTGCACTGCCCGACATCGCGCCACTGTGCGACTTGGCAAACTCTTGACCCTGTACACTGCGACCCAATTTAAGCGCAATGATGACAATACCTTTTTCGCGTGCACGCGCCACTGTGCCGAGAAACTTGTCGGGCTGGCGCACGGTTTCAAGCACCAGGCAAATGACCTTGGTGGATGCCTGCTGAACCAGAAAATCAATGTAGTCCGCCACACCAGTTACCAGCTCCTGGCCCGCAGAGATGGCGTAGTTGAAGCGTAGCTGACGCAGGTTGCCGACGATGCCGGACCAGGTAGAGCCGCTGTGCGACACCAGTGCGACATGCCCAGGCTGGCGCAAAGTTGAAAACGGAAAACCAGTCATTTGCAGTCGATCTTCAAGGTTGACGAACCCCATGCAATTGGCACCACACAATTGCATGTTGGCCGATGCGGCAATGGACGTTAGCACCTGCGTGAACTCCCGTCCATCAGTGGCAAGGCCGTGTGCGCGACCAAACAGTACCGCCGAGCGTGCCCCGGCAGTAGCGGAAAGCGCCAAGTTGTCCGGCAAGGCCTTGTCCGCAATAGCCATGGCGACACAATCCACGGCTTCGGGCAGAGCTGCCAAGGTGGGGTAGGCCGACACACCGTCAATTTCTTCGTACTTCGGATTGATCAAATAGACCTTGCCATCGTAGCCGAGTGACTGAATGGAGTGAAGCAGTTGTTTGCCAAAACTGCCGTCACGTCCGCTGGCACCCACAATGGCAATGGAACGCGGGCGCAGCAGCGCATCCAGACGATGTGTATCCGCAGATATGATTTTTTGTTCGCCCAATTCAGCGGTTGACATCAACGACCACCCTTCCATGGGCTTTTCCGGCCATCATTTCGGCGGCAATGGCCGGCACCTCTGCCAGCGCCACCACGCGCTGCATTTCAAGGTTGGCGCTGGCAGGCAGCTCCTTGGCAAGCCTGGCCCACGCGATACTGCGACGCGGGTTTGTGCACATGACGGAGTCAACGCCAAGCAAACGCACGCCTCTCAAGATGAAAGGCATAACTGTGGTCTCCAGCCCAACACCTCCTGCCAGTCCGCAAGCGGCGACGGCGCCGCCGTAGTTGATTTCACTCAAGATGCGTGCTAGTGTGGTTCCGCCAACGACATCGACAGCACCGTCCCAGCGCTGAGTCGCCAACGGCGCCGGTTTCTCGCTCCACTCAGGCCCACCGATAACCTCGGTAGCGCCCAAGCTTCTAAGGTAATCATGGGCTTGCTCGGGACGCTGGCTGAGTGCGGTTACTTGGTAGCCCATGCTGGCCAACAACGCGACCGCCACGCTGCCCACGCCGCCACTGGCACCGGTGACCAATATCTTTCCTGATGCAACGCCGGCCTCCTGCAACGCCATCACGCACAACATGGCGGTCAGTCCTGCCGTCCCCATGGTCATGGCTCTCAGGCTGTCCAAACCTGGGGCCATCGGCACCAGCCATTCGGCCTTGACACGCTGCTTTTGACTATAACCGCCCCAAAAACGTTCGCCAACTCTCCATCCGGTGAGTACCACTTTATCGCCAGGCTGGTAGCTGTCGCTGGCGGACTCCAACACGGTTCCGGCGAAATCGATGCCGGGCACCATCGGAAACTGGGAGATAATTTTACCTTTGCCGGTGACTGCCATTGCGTCTTTGTAGTTGATGCTGGAGTAATCCACTTGTACCAGGACCTCCCCATCAGGTAGGTCGCTGTCTTGCAAACGCTTGACTGTCAGGAGTGTCTTGCCATCTTGCTGGTCTAGCACCAATGCTTGAAATTCAGTGTTCATGATGTTGCCTAGGTTCTGATTGAAAACGGGTTGGTTAAATAGGGTTCATGCGTTGTCCTGCAGTACCATGTCAGCGCCCTTTTCCGCCACCATGATGGTGGGGGCGTTGGTGTTGCCGGAGGTGACGAAGGGAAACACCGAGGCGTCAATCACGCGCAAGCCCTGGATGCCGTGCACCCTCAAGCGCGCATCAACGACAGAATTCTCTGGACCCTCGCCCATTGCGCAAGTGCAAGACGCGTGATAGACCGAGCCGGCGCGTTGGCGGAAATCCTGCATCACCTGCTCAGGCGTATGTGCTTGTGGACCCGGCATGTGCTCACACTCCACCACATCGGCCAACGGGCGTGTTGCTGCAATGTGACGCAACAACTGCGAGCCCTCAAACACATCACGCATGTCCTGCGCAGTCGTCAGGAAGTTTGTCCTGATTAGCGGCTTGGACAGTGGATCCGACGATTGAATCTGCACGCTGCCACGACTGGTGGGCCGGCAGGTATTGAACGACATCAGAAAGGCTGGGAAAGGGTCCGGGTTGCGCATGCGCCCAGGCTTGACCGTGTCGGCGGAGTAGCTGATGGGGTTGAAATATAAATGCAAATTAGGGCGGACCAGGTCTGCACGGCTGCGCACGAAGGCACCTGCTTGGTTGACGCTCATGCCCAATGGCCCACGCCGACCCAGCAGGTACTGAAGACCTGCCTTCAGCTTGCCATGCAGTGGATAGAGGTCGTTGTTAAGCGTGCGTACTTTGGATTTGAAGAAGTAGGAAACGCACAAATGGTCCTGCAATCCCTGGCCGACGTTTGCCAGATGCTGGTGCACCGGTATACCCAGCCCTTGAAGCAGGGTTCCGTCTCCGACACCCGACAACTGCAGGATCTGTGGAGAATTGATTGCACCACCTGCTAACACCACTTCTTTGCGCGCCTTCAGGATTTGTGCGGTGCCGTTGATAAGACATTCGACACCAACCGCTTTCTTCCCCTCAAAAACAACACGGGTAACCTGCGCGTGGGTTTGCACGCGCAGGTTCGCCCGCTTCATGGCAGGCCGCAAAAACGCATTGGAGGTGGACTCCCGAACTCCATCACGAATGTTCATCTGCCAAAGACCAACCCCTTCAGAGTGTTCGCCATTGAAGTCCTGAGTCTTACGCCAGCCCAGCGCCACGCCGGTTTCAATGAAGGTATTGCACAGAGGATGCACCTGTTTACTGAATTCGCTGATACGCATCTCGCCGCCTGCGCCGTGGTGCTCTGATGCGCCCCAGACGTGATCCTCTGATTTCTTGAAATAGGGCAACACATCGTCCCAGCCCCAGCCGGGATTGCCGGCATCTCGCCAGTCATTGAAGTCACCTGCCTGTCCTCGCACATAGACCATTGCGTTGATAGAGCTGCTCCCGCCCAGCACCTTGCCACGTGGCCAGTACGCGCAGCGGTTGGCCAGAGCCGGGTCGGGTTCGGTGTCGTACATCCAGTTGTACTTGGGGTTAGAAAAGGTCAAGCCATAGCCCAACGGCACCTGGATCAAGGGGCTGCGATCCGAACCACCAGCTTCCAGCAGCAGAACACTGTTGCGAGTGTCCTGACTCAAGCGGTTGGCCAGCACACAACCGGCGGAACCGGCACCAACGATGATGTAATCAGCTTGCGTCATAGGGCCTAGTCTTTTTCTTTTGGATTTTCTGATGGTGCACCCAGCGCGCGGGGTGGGGTCGCATAAAGGACAGTCACAGCGCCTATCAACACCACACCTGTAGCCACCAGAATTTGACCCGAAATCTGCTCACCCAGCACCCATGCCCCTGCAAGCAACGCAATGGGCGGATTAACATAGGCATAGCTGCTGGCCACGACGGGCCCAGCTTTGGTTATTAAATACGTGTAGGAGAGGTAGCCAAGTACAGACACCAGGAACGTTAAGTAGAGCCAAGCACCTATCGCCAGTGTGCTCAGAGTGGTCAGTTGTTCACCCATGCACCAACCTAGCAATGAAGCTACGCCGCCACCGGCCACCATCTGAACTCCAGTGGCCACAAAAAGATCCTTTGGCATTGGTAGATGATCCATCATAACTGCCGAGGATGCGGTAGCAACCACCGCCCCAAGAATCAGCCACATGCCTTTGCCCTCTGGCAAGCCTGTGGTCCCGTAGCTCATAAGCAGCAGGCCCGCCACACCAACACAGGTTCCCATCCACTGGGCTCGGCATATTCTCTGGCCTCTGGCGACCATGACAACGCAAACCATCACCGGGACTGCGGCGAACGCTACCGAGGCAAACCCTGATGTCACGTATTGAATACCCGTTGCCAGTAAAGTGGCTCCAACGGAGATCATCAAGATACCGACCATCGCCGCGTTGATCAAAAGTCGAGGTGCTCCCCATGGGCGGTTTTGAAGTCGCACGAGGCAAACCAGAAAGAGACCAGCAGCCAGATTGCGAACCCCAACAAGCAAGAGCGGGGGGAACTCGGTGCCTGCCTGCTTGATCGCTAGATAGCTTGTGCCCCACAGCAGATAAATGGCACCCAGTGCGATGACGATACGAGGCTGCAGCATCAGCTGGAGCGTGCCAACAGTCGCGCGCGGCCTAAGATTGGCTTGATCGGCGCTCAAAAGGGGATTCGGCATTTGCTTTGGAGAAAAATAATACAGTAACGTATGCTATTCACATAAATAACTGCTATCAATACGTTCAAATTGAGTAATTGAATTCAGTTTGGTTCTACCGCTACGAAATCATGATGATTGCAACTTATATTGATCGCCAACCGGGAGTCACATATCGTGTCCTTTGATCAGCTTATTTCAGCCGTCCAATTGGGTGACAGCAGCAAACCCAAGTACCAAGCGATTGCCGAGGAATTGGCTCAGTCCATTTTGAGCGGTCAAATAGCGATTGGCGAGAAATTGCCACCTCAGCGCGAGTTGGCGCACCGCTTGGGCGTGACGACGGGCACCGTGAGTAGAGCCTACGCCAGCCTTGAACTACAGGGCCTGGCAACGGCTAGGGTCGGTGATGGCACTTACGTCCGAGCGTTGGAGAAGGTGCTCACCGAGTTGAGCGAGGATGTTCTCACGGCCCCGATTGATCTTGCACATAACGTGGCCATTCCCACTGAAGAGGTGCAAGCCCTGCAGCGTGCCTTTGAGGAGCTTTCAGCCGATCCGCAGGCGTTACTCCAAGTACTGAGCTATCAACCTGAAACCGGACTGCGTCGCCATCGCGAAGCTGGGGCTCAGTGGCTGCGCCGCTTTGGCACGACGGGAAATTGGAATCGTGTGATGATCACACACGGTGCGCAGCACGGGCTCACATGCATTTTGAGCACCTTGGCGCGACCCGGAGACGTGGTCCTGACCGAGACATTGAGCTACCCTGGATTGCAAGCGATGGCGCGATTGATGCGGCTGCAACTGGTTGGCGTTGAAATGGACGATGAAGGCATGTTGCCCCAGGCTTTAGAGCAAATGGCGAAAACGCTCGGTGCCAAGCTCATGTTCTGTTCACCCACTCTTCATAACCCCACAAGCAACACCATGTCAATTGCCAGGCGGGCAGACATCGCTGCCGTCGCCCGTCGATGTGGTCTGCTGGTGATTGAAGATACTGTGCATGCCTCCGCCCAAGCTGCGCCTTTGCCGGCATTGTCCACCTGGCTGCCTGAGCAGTCTTTTTTGCTGTCGAGTTTCGCCAAGGTGATGGCCCCAGGCTTGCGGGTGGGATTTCTGGAGGCTGCCCCGGCTTGGCTTGACAAGTTCGCCGCGTTCATGCGCGCAGATTGCTGGATGGTGTCGCCATTGTTGCCAGAAATCGCAACACGCTGGATTGAAAAAGGAACCATCGAGAAACTCATCGAATCGCAAAGACAGCTTATAGGTGTGCGGTTGGCATGTGCTCGCGAAATTTTGGTGGGTCTGGATTTCAAAGCGGATCCAGATTACCCTTTGCTGTGGTTCCCGCTGCCCGAGCCATGGCGGGCCGGACAGTTTTCCGCAGCGCTTCGACACGCCGGGGTGCTGGTTCGCACCGCTGACCATTTTGCGGTTGGGCGATCGCCCGCCCCACACGCCATTCGCATCAGCTTGAATGCGCCGCTTTCCACCGACCAACTCGCTGTTGGATTAAACCGACTTAAAGTCCTTCTCCTTAGTCCGCCCTCAGCGCAGATGGACCCCTGACTGTCTGTGCTGTCGCGCGATGGCTTTCTAGCGCGCTTGGCGCGGTATACGATTGACGTTGTAGTCGTTGATCACGTCGCACGGGGTGTAGTGCCGATCGATTTCGGTCAGCTCATCAGGGCTCAGAACAATCTCCAATGCGGCAATGTTCTGGTCGAGCTGTTCGATGGTTTCAACGCCAATCAGGGTCGAGGTAACGCCAGGGCGGCTGTTTACCCAGGCTAATGCAACTTGTGAGGACAACACGTTGCGTGACTCAGCAACCTTGGCGACCGCCCGGGCGATGTCAAGACTGGTTTGGTCGGCATACTGCTGGCTTGTAAACTGGTCGGTTGTATTGCGCAGCGATGCAGCGTTGCCGGTTAACAGTCCGCGTGCCAAGGGTGAGAAAGGGGTGACGGCCAGACCTTCATGCTGGCAATATGGAATCATCTCGCGTTCCTCCTCCCTGTAGGCGGCGTTGAGCTGGCACTGCATGGAGACAAAGGATGTCCAGCCGTTGAGCTTGGCCAGGTAGTTCATTTTGACGAATTGCCATGCATACATGGTTGACGCACCGATGTACCTTACCTTGCCGGCGCGCACCACGTCATCCAGCGCCCTCATGGTTTCGTCAATGGGCGTTGAGGGGTCAAAGCCATGCACCACAAACAGGTCGAGATAGTCCGTGCCGATTCGACGCAGCGACGCGTCAACCGCATCTAGGATGTGTTTGCGTGACAAGCCTTGGTCGTTGACGTCATTGCTCATGGCGTAAAGACACTTGGAGGCCAGTACTAACTTGTGCCGTGGTACGTGACGCACGGCACGGCCAACGACCTCCTCAGATACACCTATGGAGTAAAAGTCTGCCATGTCGATGAAATTCATGCCACGATCAACTGCTGCCTGTATCACCGGAACCGAGGCGGCCTCGTCAAGAACCCACTGACGCCATTGAGGCGTCCCAAAACCCATGGTGCCCAGGCACAGGCGGGATACTTTGAGCCCCGTGTGACCAAAATTGATGTATTGCATTATGAACCTCAAGCTTTTGGCGTGTAAAAAGGATTCTTCACATCGGTGACGGCTTGGCGCACCACGGCCAGCGATGGTTCCTGGCGCATAGCTGCAAGAACCGCTCCTTTGGCAGCCGCATAGTTGTTGGCAAACACCTCATCTGCATCGCTGGCTGACCAGTTCACCCAAACGGCGGCAATGACGCACCATTCATTTTCCGACTCTGGCGGCAAGATGCCCTCCAACAGGCATTCCTGCACACCCTTAGCCACACCCGCCTGGGCTGGCCCCCAAGTCATTTTTTCGTGCTGCTCGCCACGCAGGTCCGCCTTGTTGATGAAGGCTGTCATAGGTTTGACCGCCACACCTGGCTGCAGTACCACCATGTAGGGCAGGTGCCCCTTGGTCGGAGATGACAAGGCGCTGGCCCAGGCGGAACCGACCGGGCCCGTGCGGGGTCCAACCATGACGTTAATATGGGCCGCATTCGCGCCGCTGCCGATAAAAGATTCGCCGATAAACATGTTTGCCTCTTTCCTATGGTTTAGGACATTTCAATGAACTGTCGCTAGTTGAACTGTTTGCATTGTGCAAAGCAGTGCCCCTGTTCGGCAAACGATTAATCCGGATCCATCGCATGAGTAAATCTCATGCTATGCGCGTAAACCCCAGGCACACTCCAATAGCTCAGGCGACCTGTACGGATTTAGGGTTGGTCAGTAGTGTCATGGTGACGACAGCTTTGCTGTGGCAAACCCAGCCACTTCACAGCTCGTGGCGTAGGTGACACGTGCAGGCGCTTTGCATCCCGCAAACCGGCAAGCCGCGCGCTTTTGCCCAAGGCATGCTCAACCAAAATCTACACCCAGTTGATCGAAACCGTCAAATAGGCTGTGGCAAAAAACTCAAAGATACCCCCGAGATGTTCAGCGGCCTGTTCTGGAGCGGCCAGCAAGCCATAGAGCTAGGCTTGGCTGACCAGCTAGGTACACTCGACTTTGTGGTCCGCGAGGTCGTCAAGGCCGAAGACATCGTGGACTAGACCCGCCGCGACAACATAGCCGAGCGCTTGGCCAAGCGTTTTGACGCGGCGATGGGGTGCTGTGAAGGCGCTGAAAACCATTGCGCAAGTGCGCTAGCATGCCAAGCGGCTCTGTGCCACGGTTAGGATGAACAGCTTAATTGTTGAAATCGCATCAAATAATAGTTATGGCCCAAGAAAATGCTAGATAGTTAGCTATTGAAATGATACTGCATCGCAAGCTGTTATCCAGCGGTCTCTGGTGTGGTTTTCAGTAAAGCGCAGCGAAATTCAAGCGCCTAATGCAAACACAGTGGGCAAATCGCTGGTGTGGTTGCTGTGATGGTCGTGCGCGCGCCACTCTTTGGCCAGCGCGCTGCGTGTGTGTGCTGTGGCCAGCGTCAGGCCGCTCGACGTACTTAGCCGCGTGCTGGGTTTGAGCGTGCTGCACAGCGCTTGCAGCAAGGCCGCGTTGCGGTGCGGCACCTCAATAAACAGCTGTGTTTGACCTGTTCTTAGCGCCAAAGCCTCTAGCTCTTTAATGCGCTGGCTGCGCTGTGTAGGGTCTATGGGCAAGTAGCCTACAAAGGCAAAGTTTTGCCCGTTCAGCCCGCTAGCTGCCAGCGCTAAAAGCAGCGCGCAAGGGCCAATCAAAGGCACCACTGGCAGTCCCAGGGCATGCGCCGCGCGCACCACCGAGCTGCCAGGGTCGGCCACTGCCGGCATGCCAGCTTCGCTGATTAAACCGATGTGGTGACCTTGCTGCGCCGCTTGCAGCAGCGGTTTGGCATCAAAGCTGCTGGCGCTGTGGTCGCCTTTTTTATGCACCTCGCGCGGTAGCTCGGTTATGGTTTGCTGTTGCAGCGGCGCAGCCAGTGTCACCACCTCGCCCACACGCTTGAGCACCGCGCGCGTGGTCTTGGCGTTCTCGCCAATCCAGTGCGTTATGCCTGCAGCTACCTGCAGTGTGCCCAGCGGCATCACATCGGTGATAGGCGCTTGCTGTTCGCAGCCAAAGTCTAGTGGTGCAGGAACAAGATAAAGAGTGCCTGGGGTCATGGTGTTTAGGTGGTTGTAGCGCAAGAAAAAGTGCAATGGGTTTAAAGCAATCGCACCCCTGCAGAGCGGATCATCCGCGCTGTGCGGATCAAAGGCAGGCCGATCAAAGCAGTTGGGTCGTCGTTGTCGATGCGGTCTAAAAGGGCAATGCCCAGGCCTTCGCTTTTGGCGCTGCCTGCGCAGTCATACGGTTGCTCGGCTTGCAGGTAGTTTTCTATTTCTCCATCCGTCAATGCGCGAAACACGACGCTGACCTGCGCTACATCTTGCTCCACAAACCCCGTCTCCATGCACACTACGGCCAGCGCGGTTTGAAAAACCACGGTCTGTCCGCGCATGCGGCGCAGCTGCGCTACAGCGCGTGCATGGGTGCCGGGCTTGCCCAGCGGCTCGCCATGCAGATCGGCCACTTGGTCTGAGCCGATGACCACTGCGTGTGGAAATTTGGCTGCCACTGCGTGCGCTTTGGCCAGCGCCAGCCGCACTGCCAGTGCCAGCGGGGTTTCACCGGGCAGGGGGGTTTCATCTACATCGGGCGCGGCCACCTCAAACGGCACCGCTAGGCGCGCCAGCAGCTCGCGCCGGTAACGCGACGTAGAGCCTAATACCAAAGAACGCGGCGCAGCAGGGGGTAAAGACATAGTAAACAGGTACCTTAAGTTCATCCAAAGTGGCAGCAGTGCGTTCAAAACGCCCACCATGCCCACATGCAAAAATGAAAAACACCCTTAAAAAGCAGGCAAGACAAAGCTGATTCTCTTACACTTATGCCATCACCATGAATACACCTGCGCCCACCTCCCCCAGCAGTATGCGCATCGACGTGCGCACGTTTGCCCAAACCAGCGCCAGCTTGGCAGGCAGCGACCCATTGCGCCACTACCTTCGTTTGGCCGCCGACCTGCATGGCCCGCTGGCCGACGGGCCCGACCTGGACGTAAACTGGGCTGTTCGCGGCGAGCTGGTTGCACACACGGGCAGCAAGCCCCAGCTTTGGCTGCACCTAGAGCTGCGCGCCCAGCTGCCCATGACCTGCCAGCGCTGCCTTACCCAGGTGCTGATGCCTGTGGCGCTAGACAACAGCTACCGTTTTGTAGCCGACGAGGCCACCGCTGAAGCCGAAGACGAATGCGAAGAAGACCTGCTGGTACTGTCTAAGCAGTTTGACCTGCGCGAGCTGCTAGAAGACGAGCTGCTGCTAGAGCTGCCCCTGGTGCCCAAGCACGACGTTTGCCCTGGGAAAGTGAAGTTAGCGTCCACTGACGAGGATTTCAAGGCTGCGCTGACACAAAAGCCCAACGCTTTTGCCGCACTGGGCAGCCTAAAGAAGGGCTCCTAACTGCTAGCTTGGCCACGCAAGCCGGGTTTGCAAAGGCCGCGCCTGCGTAAACTGCTAGAGCAGGGCAGCAAAGCGGGTTATAATCTAAGGCTTAGCGTTTATGGGGTTCACCTGAACGCCATATTCCAATTTACACCCTGCGTTATTTTGCTGGTTTTTATAAACTAAGCGGATACGTTTAGTTTAGGAGCCCACCATGGCCGTTCAACAGAACAAAAAATCACCTTCCAAGCGCGGTATGCACCGTGCCCACTACGCACTGGACACCCCAGGCACAGCCGTAGAGCCAACCACAGGTGAAGTGCATTTGCGCCACCACATCAGCCCCAACGGGTTTTACCGTGGTCGCCAAGTTATCAAATCTAAAGCAGCCGCTGAATAAGCTGGCTAGGTAAGTCGGGCACTCCCAGAGTGCTTTGGTGGGCCAATTTCCACCTAAACCCGAGTGCTTACAACCCCCAAAGCCCGTCGTTACTGTTTGGTAGCACCGGGCTTTTTTTGCGCCCTTTAACCCAGCATACCTCATTGCAGCACCTATGACCCAAGCGGCCACTGCCCCCACTGCCCCCGCGCCCACTGCCAGCCCAGCGGGTGCTGTGGCAATAGCCGTTGACTGCATGGGTGGCGACCACGGACTCAGTGTTACTTTGCCGGCCTGCCGGGCATTCCTGGAAGCGCACCCCCAGGCGCGGGTGTTGTTGGTGGGCAAGCCTGAACTGATGGCCAGCTTTGCCCATCCGCGTGCCACTGTCGTACCCGCTACCGAGGTAGTGGCCATGGACGACCCGCTGGAGCTTGCCCTGCGCAGGAAAAAAGACTCGTCCATGCGCATTGCCATTGAACAAGTCAAAAGCGGCGCAGCCCAAGCGGCGGTGTCTGCCGGCAACACGGGCGCACTGATGGCTATTGCCCGCTATGTGCTGAAAACACTAGACGGCATCGACCGCCCCGCCATTGCGGCGCAAATGCCCAACGCCCAAGGCGGTGCCACCACGGTGCTAGACATGGGTGCCAATGTGGACTGCACCGCAGAGCATTTGTTCCAGTTTGCAGTGATGGGCTCGGCCTTGGTGTCGGTACTGAGTAACGATGAAAATCCAACAGTGGGCTTGCTCAATATTGGTGAAGAAGCCATTAAAGGCAACGAAATCATTAAGAAAACTGGTGAACTGCTGCGATCTGCTGCTAAAAGTGGCGATTTGAACTTTTATGGCAACGTTGAAGGTAACGATATCTTTACTGGACTGACCCAGCTGGTGGTGTGCGATGGTTTTGTGGGCAATGTCTCGCTGAAAAGCAGCGAAGGTGTGGCCAAGATGATTGTTGAGTTTCTCAAAGTTGAGTTTTCTCGCAACATCTTCACTAAATTTGCCGCTTTAGTTGCTTATCCGGTGTTAAAAGCGCTTAAATCGCGGGTTGACCATCGCCGCTATAACGGCGCTGCACTGCTGGGCTTGCGTGGTTTGGTTTTTAAAAGCCACGGCTCGGCAGATGTGTATGCCTTCGAGCAAGCCCTTAACAAGGCTTATGATGCTGCCAGCCACAACTTGCTAGACAAAGTACGCTCGCGCATAGCGCACGCTGCGCCCTTATTGGCCGCATTGTCCGTAGAAACGTTGCCGCGCGATGGCGCTGCCTCTTAAATAGACTGTAAAAAGCAGTTACCAAGGTGTTTTTTGTAAGTCTAGCCTTCGCAGGTGTAATTTTTAGCGTGTAAAACGGGCCAAGCAGCTTGTGGCTCTGTAACAATAGCCATTATGCCAGCCAACACCCCATATTCAGCCCTTAGCTCTCGTTACTCTCGCATCACCGGCACTGGCGGCTACTTGCCACCGCGCCGCGTTACC
Source organism: Polaromonas sp. (assembly GCA_043778205.1). Taxonomy (GTDB): domain Bacteria; phylum Pseudomonadota; class Gammaproteobacteria; order Burkholderiales; family Burkholderiaceae_C; genus JAAFIP01. The sequence goes on from JAYWGO010000153.1 coordinate 33,921, forward strand.
AATGCTGATTTAGCTGCCGAACTGGCTGCCAAAGGCATAGAAACTTCAGACGATTGGATCGTCGAGCGCACGGGCATTCGCGCCCGCCACTTTGCCGCCCCCGACGTAACCGCCAGCGACCTTGCGCTGCCCGCCTGCCAAGCAGCGCTGCAAGCCGCTGGCAAGCTGGCCAGTGACGTTGACCTGATCATTGTTGCCACGTCTACACCCGATATGGTGTTTCCGTCTACCGCTGCTATTTTGCAACATAAACTGGCTATGGCCCAAGGAAATACTGCACAAGCAGCTACTGAAAATATAGCAACTGGTGACAAACCCAAAACCATTGCTGGCTGCCCTGCGTTTGACGTGCAGGCCGTGTGCAGTGGCTTTGTCTACGCACTGACCGTAGCTGACAGCATGATTAAAACCGGCGCAGCCAAGTGCGCGCTGGTGGTCGGTAGCGAAGTCTTCAGCCGCATCCTCGACTTTAACGACCGTACCACCTGCGTGCTGTTTGGCGACGGCGCCGGGGCAGTGGTGTTAGAGGCCAGCGACCAACCCGGCATCTTGGCCACCCAGCTGCATGCCGACGGCAAACACGTAGGTGTGCTGTGTGTGCCCGGCAACGTCAGCGGCGGTCAAATCTTAGGCGACCCGACCCTCAAAATGGACGGCCAAGCCGTTTTCAAACTGGCCGTTGGCGTATTGGCCGACGTAGCGCGCTCGGTGCTGGCCAAGGCTGGCAAGACCGAAGCTGACATCGACTGGCTCATCCCCCACCAAGCCAACATCCGCATCATGCTGGGCACCGCCAAAAAGCTCAAACTGCACCAAGACAAAGTCATCGTCACCGTCGATCAGCACGGCAACACCTCAGCCGCGTCCATCCCGCTGGCCATGGACGAAGCCGTGCGCAGCGGCAAAGTCAAACCCGGCGACACCGTCTTGTTGGAAGGTGTGGGCGGTGGGTTTACTTGGGGGGCGGTTTTGCTGAATCTTTAAGAGGCCAAGCACATGCACGATCGGGTGATATTTGTAGATGTGGACGGTACGTTGGTGCGGTCAGTTGGCGTAAAGAGAATTCCTATGCCGGGTGTCGTTGATCAAGTCCGTCTGTTGAAAGAACAAGGTTGCATCTTGTACTTATGGAGTTCAGGTGGCGCGGCATATTGCGAGGAAACGGCCAAAGAATTAAAAATTACGGATTGCTTTGTGGGTTATCTGCCAAAGCCACATGTTTACATTGACGATCAACCCGTCAACGAATGGCGCTTTTGCCGTCACCTTTATCCGTCACAGGCTGAAAACGCAAATTAGTAATACTGGCCATTAGCCAAGGTAAATTTGTCCAAATAATATATAATTAGACATAATTAAAACACCTAGGAGTCCCTTATGTGGAGCCTTGCCGCCGCCAAACAGCAATTTTCAGAGGTTGTGCGCCTTGCTGAGCACACGCCGCAGCCTATCATGCGCCACCATAAAGAGGTGGCGGTGCTGATCAGCGCGCGGGATTTTGAGGAATTTAAGGCTTGGCAAGCAACCCAAACGGGCGATGCCAAAACGGCGGGGCAGCGGTTTTTAGACGGTATGGTGGAGGTGCGGCACATGCTGATGGCAGCGGATTCGCAGTACCAAGGGATCGAGCTGCCACCGCGCACCGACCGGCCCAACGCCATGGCCGACATGCTAGAGCGCGAATACCCATTGGGCGAAAACGCAGACGGTACGCCGCGCCTGCCAGTTGCCTAGTGTGCTGTCGCCTGCGCGTACCTAGCTTTCATGGTTTTGCTTGACTCTAATGTCCTTAGCGAGGTGCTTAAACCGCAACCCGACGCGGGCGTGAGCGCGTGGTTTCCTGCGCAAACGGCGCTGGGTATTTCGGTGGTCTCGCTAGACGAGGTGCTGTTTGGCCTGCAGCGCAAGCGCATGACTGTGGCCTTGGCCCGGTTTGAGCGATTGCTGGCATTGGCTGAGATCGTCGCCGTGGACGAACAAGTTGCGCGCTACGCTGCAGCGCTAAGGTCAGATTTTTCGATGCAGGGCGTGACCCGCAGCCAGAGTGATATGCTGATTGTGGCCACAGCGCTGTCACGCGAATGCTCCATCGCTACACGTAACACCAAAGACTTTGCAGCTTGCGGGGTGCAAGTAGTCAATCCATTTTCTGTGCCAGAGGTGTAGCGCATCTGGTAGTTCTGTATTGCATTTTCAAACATTAAAAATATGACACCTTTCGCTTTTATCTTTCCCGGTCAAGGCTCGCAATCTGTGGGTATGTTGGACGCTTGGGGTGACCACCCGGCTGTGGCGGCTGTCGTTAAAGAAGCTAGCGATGCCCTTAGCGAAGACGTAGCGGCGTTGATTAAAGACGGCCCGAAAGAGGCCCTGGGGCTGACGACCAACACGCAGCCGGTGATGCTGGTGGCAGGCGTGGCGGCTTACCGGGCGTGGTTGGCTGAAGGGGGAGTCGCACCGTCGGCTGTGGCAGGGCATTCGCTGGGTGAGTATTCGGCCCTGGTGGCCTCTGGTGTGCTGAGTTTGCATGACGCGGTGCAAACCGTGCGCCTGCGGGCCGCCGCTATGCAAGAGGCGGTGCCCGTGGGCACGGGCGCGATGGCAGCAGTGCTGGGCATGGCTGCAGCAGATGTGATCGCAGTTTGCGCTGAGGCCACGGCACCGGGTGGTGTAGCGGCGGGTGAAATAGCCGAAGCAGTGAACTTTAACGACCCCATGCAGACCGTGATTGCGGGCAGCAAACTGGGCGTCGAAAAGGTCAGTGAACTGCTTAAAGCCCGTGGTGCCAAGCGCTGTTTGCCACTGCCAGTGTCAGCACCTTTTCACAGCAGCTTGATGAAACCAGCGGCTGAAAAGCTGCGCGCCAAACTGGCGACTATTACCTTCAACGCACCACAAATTGCCGTGGTCAACAACGTTGACGTAGCGGTGCACACTGACGCAGACAAAATTCGTGATGCCCTCTACCGCCAAGCCTTCGGGCCAGTGCGCTGGGTAGAGTGCGTGGCGGCCATCAAGGCCCGTGGGCTGGGTACTTTGATCGAATGCGGGCCGGGCAAGGTGTTGTCGGGCATGACCAAGCGCATTGATGCGCAGCTGGTTGCTGGGGCTGTTTATGACCCTGCTACATTGGCTGAGGCTAAGTTGTTGGTTGGCTAAGGTCTAATTCGGACAGCCGGACAGCCGGACAGCCGGACGCAGAGGACGCAAAAGTTACGCAAAGGACGCAAAAAAAGAAAATACAAAATGAAACCAAAAGAACAGTTATTTGAATCACGGATATTTAGATTCAATTTTTTCTCCTCACTTATTTTTTCTTTTGGTATTCCTTTTGCGTCCTTTGCGTAACTTTTGCGTCCTCTGCGTCCGGCTGTTCCGTCTTTAAAATCTATAAAAACCCATTCATTTCCTAACGAGAAAAAAATATGAGCGAAACACACTACAAAGACCAAATAGCCCTGGTCACAGGCGCAACCAGAGGCATTGGCGCTGCGATTGCGCAGGAGCTTAAAGCCAAGGGTTGCAAAGTCATCGGCACGGCTACGACAGAAGAAGGCGCGGCCAAGATTACCGCTGCGGGCGTTCAAGGGGCAGTGCTTAACGTAACCGATGGCCCGGCGCTGGATGCGTTGATTGACAGCATTGTCAAAGAGCACGGTGGCCTGCATATTTTGGTTAACAACGCAGGCATCACCCGCGACATGCTGGCCATGCGGATGAAAGACGATGAGTGGGACGCTGTGATGGACACCAACTTGAAGGCGGTGTTTCGGGCCAGCCGCGCCGTCATGCGCACAATGATGAAGCAGCGCTACGGCCGCATTATCAGCATCACCAGCGTGGTGGGCGCGTCAGGCAACCCAGGGCAGGCCAACTATGCAGCCGCTAAAGCTGGCGTAGCAGGCATGACGCGGGCGCTAGCGCGCGAGCTGGGCTCACGCAACATCACCGTGAACTGCGTTGCACCGGGCTTTATTGAAACTGACATGACGGCAGGCTTGGCCGAGGCGCAGCACAAAGCCTTGCTGGCCGCCATTCCGTTAGGCCATTTGGGCCAGCCGGCAGATATTGCGCATGCCGTGGCGTTTTTGGCCAGCCCGCAGGCAGCCTACATCACAGGCCAAGAAATCCACGTCAACGGCGGCATGTACATGTAGGGACGGGTTAAGTTTGAAGCTTGGGGACGCAATATTTAGAAACCCGTCTCTAAACAGGTAGAATAATCGGGTTATTAACAACCCTTTGAGGGAACCTATGAGTGATATTGAAGCCCGTGTCAAAAAAATCATCGCCGAGCAATTAGGCGTAGAAGAGTCGCAAGTAACGCCAGAGAAAGCCTTCGTGGCCGACTTGGGCGCTGACTCTCTAGACACCGTAGAACTGGTGATGGCACTGGAGGACGAGTTTGGAATTGAAATTCCAGACGAAGATGCAGAAAAAATTACCACGGTAGCGGCTGCCATCGATTACGCCAACACCCACAAAAAGGCCTGATGCCTAGGCCTGGAAAAATGGCCTGACAAAATGGCTTGTTACTGCAGCCCCGCTGCATTACAGACCCAAGGGCTTCAGGCACGCGCCTAGGCCCTTTTTTTATGGACAACCCAACCGTCCCAACGCCCTTAACGCATAAACCCAACGTATGTTACAACGCATGAACCAACGAAGGGTGGTTGTCACTGGCCTAGGCTGCATCAGCCCTGTAGGCAATACCGTGCAAACCGCTTGGAGCAATCTGCTCGCGGGCCAGTCGGGTATTGACACCATTACCAAATTTGACCCCAGCGGTTTTGCCTGCCAATTTGCAGGCGAGGTTAAAGGCTTTAAGGTGGAAGACTACATGACTTCCAAAGAAGCCCGCACGATGGACACGTTTATCCACTACGGTGTGGCTGCCGCGATCGAGGCGGTCAAAGACGCTGGTCTGCCGACGGGCGAAGCACTTGGCGAAGACAAAGCCGTGCGTATTGGCTGCAACATCGGCTCGGGCATTGGCGGTTTGCCGCTGATTGAAGAGACCAAGCTAGAGTTGGTCAACCGCGGCCCGCGCCGCATCACCCCTTTTTTCATACCCGCCAGCATCATCAACATGATTTCGGGCCATGTGTCTATGAAGTTTGGCTTCAAGGGGCCTAATATTGCTATCGTTACTGCTTGCACCACAGGGCTGCATGCCATTGGCACCAGCGCACGCATGATCGAGTACGGGGACGCCGATGTGATGGTGTGCGGCGGTGCTGAGGCGGCTATTTCGCCGCTGGGCATTGGCGGTTTTGCCGCCATGCGGGCGCTGTCTACCCGCAATGATGACCCCAAAACTGCTTCCCGCCCATGGGATAAAGACCGCGAAGGCTTTGTACTGGGCGAGGGCGCGGGCGTGCTGGTGCTGGAAGAATACGAACATGCCAAGGCACGCGGTGCCAAAATCTACTGTGAAGTGCCTGGTTTCGGCATGAGCGCCGACGCAGGCCATATGACTGCACCCAATATGGATGGCCCCCGCCGCGCCATGTTGGCCGCGTTGGCCAACGCAGGCCTGAACGTAGACGAAGTGCACTACCTCAACGCGCACGGCACGTCCACGCCCTTGGGTGACATCAACGAAACCAACGCTATCAAAGCCGCCTTTGGGGAGCACGCCAAAAAAGTGGTGGTCAACTCCACCAAAAGCATGACGGGCCACCTGCTGGGCGGCGCTGGCGGTATAGAAAGCGTGTTTACCGTGATGGCGCTGCACCAACAAAAAAGCCCACCTACCATCAACATCTTTAACCAAGACCCTGAGTGCGACCTTGACTACTGCGCCAACACCGCCCGTGACATGAAAATTGACATTGCAGTGAAAAATAATTTTGGCTTTGGCGGCACCAATGGCACGCTGGTTTTTAAGCGCATATAACGGCCTGCGCTTGGCCGAGCCTGCCACCAGCAAACCCCACCCTTTGCATGCCTCAGTGGTACTGGCTGCACCATGAAAACCCCACCCGCCGCCTCTGTTCGCCTAGGCAGCGCGTGGTGGTACCGCTGGATAGTAAGCTTACTTGCTTCTTTATTAATAGCTGCTTGTGCAGCATTTCCTTGGGCCAGCGGCCTATTTGGCTCTAAAAATGGCCTGCAAACATCGGCTTTACCTGCTGCCAGCTTGGTGGCTGTAGCGCTGGTGGCCCTGGCTGCCACCTTGGCCGCACTGTGGGACGCTTGGCGGCCGCGCTACGGTGCCTTGCACTATGCCGACGGCCACTGGGTGCTGGCCCAAGGCGATGTGGAATACCAAGGAACTTTGCAGCCTGTGCTCGATCTATATGTGTACATTCTGGTGCGTTTTACCGCTAACAGCGACGGACTAGACAGGCACCACCCTTCTGACAGACTGGCAAAAAAGCAACAACAATGGCTGCACTTGGAAAGCCGACACGCCGGGCGCAACCCCCACAGAAACAGCCCCGACTGGCTGGCTGTGCGCCGCGCCGCCTATTGCACTGCGGCCCCCCCCTACGACAGCCCGTATGCAAGCCCGTATGTAAGTCCGTATGTAAGTCCGTATGCAGATCCAGAAGCTGCCCACAAAGTAAGCGGCACTGCCCATGAGCCCGCTTAAAACCCCCGTTGAAAGTGTGCCTGCAAGCCCACTGAGCTTGGCTGCAACCACAGTAGCGTCTGCCGCCGCAGAGCCCTTTGAAACTGTGGCTACCCAAGATGCTACAGCCCTGGCACTGCCCACCGCCATTGTTGATGCCGACCACGCCTTGGTCAGCATGGCCCAGTCGGGCGACCAGCGGGCCTACAACATGCTGGTTATTAAATACCAGCGCCGCATAGAGCGGCTGGTAGGCCGGATGGTGCGCGATGTGGACATAGTGCAGGATATTGCGCAAGAAACCTTTATTCGCGCCTGGCGGGCACTGGCCAATTTCCGGGGCGATGCCCAGTTCTACACCTGGTTGTACCGCATTGCTGTCAATAGTGCCAAAAAGCACCTGATGGACGTAAAACGCGACCCGGTCATTACCGAGGCCGCGCTGCGCGGTGCCCCCACCGAGGACGATGAAACTTCTTACGCCGACCACCCTCTAAACAACCGGTCTAACGACAGCGACACCCCCGAGTCGGCCTACGCCGCCAAAGAGATAGCCCAAGCAGTTAACGCCGCTATGGACGCACTGCCCGAGGAACTTCGCCAGGCCATCACACTCAGAGAGCTGGAAGGTTTGAGCTATGAAGAGATCAGCGAAATGATGAACTGCCCTATCGGCACCGTGAGGTCGCGCATTTTCAGGGCGCGTGAGGCGATTTCTAGCCGCATCAAACCTATGCTGCAAAAGCAAACTACGAAGCGTTGGTAACAGACCATGACACAGTTAAATACCCCCGAACTAAACAAGCCAGAGTTACACGGCATAGAGATACTCGGCCCAGAATTACGCAAGGCGCAGCTATCGGCCCTGGCCGACGATGCGCTAGAGCCCCAGCACGTGGCCGCCTTGGTGCAAGCCTGCGATGCCGACCCGCAGCTGATGCAAACTTGGACCAGCTACCACGCCATTAGCGACGTGCTGCGTGCCCAAACGCAGGCCGCGCCCGGCGCATGGCAACTGCCCTTGCCAGTACAAGCGTCAGCGCAAACCCCGTCACACATTGCAGTGCCCACCCAGAGCGCTGCCAACGACAGCGTGTTTCGCTGGAAACTGCTGGCCAGTGTTGTTGCTGTGGCGGCAGTCGGTTCGGTGCTATGGGCTCTGGTGAGCAACCAAGACCAGACGGCCAGTGGCCAGCTAGCCCGCCAAGGTGGTGCACCCGTACCTGTGGTGGCGACAGCCACAGCCATAGCCCAGACCGAACCTACGATGATCCGCGACCCGCGCCTAGACGAGCTGCTGGCCGCCCATAAGCAGTTTGGCGGTGCCTCGGCTTTGCAGCAGCCCGCCGGATTTTTGCGCAACGCCACCTTCCAACCTGCAGGTCGCTGACATGCTGCCAGTGCCACCATCAACCCTATTTTTTAAGCCTTTTAGCCCTGTGTCCCAAGTAAATGCTGCACAGGTAGCTATTAATTTAGTAGTGTCTAAGTTTGCAATGCTGTGCGCCATTGTGCTGGGTGCAGGCGCAGTCAGTACTGCGCTGGCACAAGCCAATGCGCCCGCAGCGCCTACTGTAGCCCCTGCCGCAGCGGCCAGTCCAGCCGCCAGTGCGGGTGCCACAGAAGCCGTCCTTAGCATTAACGACTGGCTGCTGCGCACGCACGAAGCGGCCATGAAAAAGCGCTCCTATATTGGCACGATGGTGCAGTCGTCTGCGCAAACCTTCAGCAGCGCCCGCGTGTGGCACGCCTGCGATGGTGCCCAGCAAATGGAACGGGTAGAGACACTCACCGGTGCGCCGCGCTCTATTTTTCGGCATAACAACAAGGTAGTCACCTTCATGCCAGAGGTGAAAACCGCACGGCTAGAGCAGCGCGAGCTGGTCGGCGGTTTTCCAGACCTGCTCAAACCCGGTGCAGGCAGTATCCCTGAGTTTTACACTTTGAAAGCCTTGGGCACCGAGCGCATAGCCGGGCTGGACGCAGATGTAGTGCAGCTAGCACCTAAAGACGCACTGCGTTTCGGTTACCGAATTTGGACCGAGAAAAAATCCCAATTGGTGGTCAAACTGCAAACGCTGGATGCCAATGGCAGCATCTTGGAGCAAGCCGCGTTCTCTGAATTGCAGCTGGATGCACCGGTCAAAATGGACAAGCTGGCGCGCATGATGGCGGCCACCGAAGGCTACCAAATAGACCAAAGCGCCATTACCAAAACCACCTCGGCTACCGAAGGCTGGCAAATGAAAGCCGGTATTCCCGGCTTTAAACCGCTAACCTGCTACAAACGCGGCACCGCGCTGAACAATGCCAACAGCAGCCCCTTAGACGGTACTACATTCCAATGGATTTTCTCTGACGGCCTGGCAACAGTGTCTTTGTTTGTCGAAGAGTTTGACAAAACCCGCCATACCCAAGAAGGCATGCTGGTGCAAGGCGCAACACATTCTTTGCTGGTGCGTAAAAACGAGTTTTGGCTGACGGCGGTGGGCGAGGTGCCGCCGCAAACCCTCAAAGCTTTTACGGCTAACCTAGAGCGCAAACGTTAAGCGCAGCGCCTTGTTATTCTCAATTCACTTTTATTCTTTCTGCGTATTCACAGGACCTTTATGACAAGCTTGATGTTTCAAAAACGTGGCCTCTCTTTGGCATTGGCCGCCGTGCTGGGCGTATTTGCGGTGGGCAGCAGTTTTGCACCTAACGCTGCGGTGGCACAAAGCGCACCTGCCGTGCGCGGCCTGCCCGACTTTGCCGACCTGGCTGAGGCGGCAAGCCCCAGTGTGGTGAATATTCGCACCTCCGAAAAATCCAAAGCTGCGGCTGCAGGCTCCGGCGGCAGCGGCATGGACGAAGAAATGCAAGAGTTCTTCCGCCGCTTTTTTGGCGACCGTGCTCCCAATATACCGCGCCAAACCCCGCGCCCCAACCGCCCCCAGCCTGAAGAGGGCGAAGAAACCCCACGCGGCGTAGGCTCAGGCTTTATCCTCACAGCCGATGGTTTCATTATGACCAACGCCCATGTGATTGACGGTGCCGACGAAGTCATCGTCACGCTGACAGACAAGCGCGAATTCAAAGCCAAAGTTATTGGCGCCGACAAACGCACCGACGTGGCCGTGGTCAAAATTGAAGCCACGGGCCTGCCCGCCGTCAAGATAGGGGACACCAGCAAAATTCGCGTAGGTGAATGGGTCATGGCGATCGGCTCGCCGTTTGGCCTAGAGAACACCGTCACTGCAGGCATTGTGAGCGCCAAACAGCGCGACACAGGCGACTACCTGCCTTTTATCCAAACCGATGTGGCCATTAACCCCGGCAATTCGGGCGGTCCGCTGCTGAACATGCGCGGCGAGGTGATTGGCATTAACAGCCAAATTTACTCACGCTCGGGTGGTTTTCAAGGCATCTCATTTGCCATTCCCATCGACGAAGCCACCCGCGTGAGCGAGCAGTTGCGCACCACAGGCCGCGTGTCGCGTGGGCGCATTGGCGTGCAAATTGGCAACGTCACCAAAGAAATCGCGGAATCTATTGGCCTGGGCAAACCCCAGGGCGCTTTGGTAAGCAATGTAGAAACTGGCGCACCAGCAGACAAAGGCGGGGTAGAGGCGGGCGATGTGATCACCAAATTTGACGGCAAAATCATCGAAAAATCATCTGATTTGCCGCGCTTGGTGGGCAGCGTGAAACCCGGCACCAAAAGCACCGTGACGGTGTTTCGCCGTGGCCAGTCCAAAGACCTGAGCGTGACCGTGGCTGAGATAGAGCCCGAAAAACCCAAGGCCGCCAAGCCTGCCGCCAAAGCCTCTGAACCCGTCAAGCCCAGTGGCGCAGGCCAAGCCCTAGGCTTAGCAGTGGCCGAGCTGACCGATGCGCAAAAGAAAGAGCTTAAAGTTAAAGGCGGCGTGCGCATCAGCGCCGCCACTGAAGGCGCAGCCCGCGCAGGTCTGCGCGAGGGTGACGTGATCATTGCGGTGGCCAACACCGAGGTGTCCACGGTGGCCGAGTTTGATGCCGCTGTCAACAAAGCCGACAAGACCAAACCCGTCAACGTGTTGTTTCGCCGCGGTGAGATGGCCCAGTTTGCGCTGATCAGGCCTGCGCGCTAAGCTACTTTTATTAATTTTCTGTCATAAAAGGGCTGCTCTCACAGGCAGCCCTTTTTCATCGGTGATAATCTGCCTTGGCGGGGCCGTTAGCTCAGTTGGTTAGAGCAGAGGACTCATAATCAATAGCTCCACCAAAATATTTGTTGAGCTTGTGAAGTTTTTGGGTGGATACGATCACCGTAAGTGGTTGTTCTACAATGCGTTTTTAGTTATATAGCGTAATTCGGTTTGATACGTATGGGTGTTGTAAATCGGTTACAGAGTGACGATATGCAACCAACATGCAACCGGATTGTTCTTGTGGCGGTTGAGCACTAGATGCGAACTGTGCTTTATCGTGATGAGAGTGATTTTTGGGCCGTTAGCTCAGTTGGTTAGAGCAGAGGACTTAACGTGAAGAAACCTAAACGCGAAAGCGCATGGTTTTTTCAAAATGGGTTGCGCTGGGTAAGTTAACTCTGCCTAGATGTAGAACTTCTCAAATTCGGTGAAAGCTTAGGCGCTACAAACGCCATGCCAATACCGAGCGAAGCTCCGAAAGGAGAACGTGTAGAGACTCGACGGGAAGGCCGAAAGGCAAGATAGAGTCCAGACCACAAACTGGAAACGGGCGGCGAAAGTCGAAGTGGTAAGCATAATCCTTTGGTCGACAGTTCAAGTCTGTCACGGCCTACCAAAACTTGCAGAAGCCACCTTCGGGTGGCTTCTGTTTTTCTGGCTTACTTCTTTATGAATTCGAGGACGTCGCCAACCAGCGCGGCACGCTGCTTTTCATCACCGCCATAGCTCATGGGCTTGTGCTGCATGCAGCCCTTGACCGCAGCATTCCAGTCGTCGTAACTCGTGATTGCTTTTCCGGTCTTCATGTCCTTGGCGTTCTGACCAACGCCACCACCGGGCCTATCGGTCATCTGAAGCTCCATATTGCAGTCATATGCACCATGAGAATTTTGAAGATAACCAAAGCGGTTCAGTGAGTCCCAGCCGTGATAAGCGCCTGGGTAACTTTTGACTATGACATTGTTTCCAGCCGCTGCAACTTCAGCCATGTAGCTTTTGCAGGTTGACTCATTGATTATGTCGTCCTTGGTGCCAAGCGCCATAAAGATCGGAGCAGTTGCTTTGGCACTAGCATCAGCCCGGTAGCGAACTTCGCACACACCGGGATATGCCGCGATGTGACCAGCAAACTTCGCGCCGTTGGTATCGATAGGTCGCTGGTACATCGGCCATGCGGTGTAGTAGGCAATCGAACCGCCTCGCGAAAATCCCATGTTGAAGATGCGGCTTGCATCAATCTTGGGGTGGGTAGCTAACAGCTTGAGTGCATTCAGTGCATCGGCGACTTGACCACCTGGACTCAATTGGTCTTGGTTCGTCTGAGTCTCGGTTATTCCGCGTGGCTTGTAGCTGTCCACCACAAACAATGCAACGCCTGCATTGTTCAGTTCTTTGGCCCACACATCAAATGCTGCGGGGGAAACGCCAGTACTCCCATGCGAATACACCACAGCAGCTACTTTGCCATTTGTATTCTTTGGCATCAGCAAGTCACCCCAAACTGTGACCGTCTTGGTGTCGGTCGTGTTTTTCCGGGCATATGACCAAATGCTTTGAGGCGTTATGGAGTTGAATTCAATGCGTCCAGTCTGACCAGTGGATAGATCAGACAGCGGTGCGGCATTGACATGCAGGCCACTTAAACCGAAGGCGACTGCCATCGGCAGGAATTTCACTGAGTGTTTCATTATTGGGTCTCCTTGATTGCGTTGTAAAAATAATGTGCTGCAAACGACACATTGATAAATGTACTGTGTCGTTTAAGACGTTTCCCTGAAAAGCACATTCATCGAACCTTGGGGCATGAAAACTTCTGCCCCGAAAAGCAGCCGGGGTGCCAACAGTTCGACGAGTCCATTGCCAAATCCGGTGACGCTTGCACTGGGACAGAACCTCAAGCGGCACCGCGAAGCAGCGAATAAAACTCAGGTCGAATTGGCGTATGACGCGGAAGTTGAGCGGTCGCGTATTTCCAAGATCGAATGTGGCTACGTCAATCCGTCATTGCTGACGCTGGCAACGCTGTGCTATTCGCTCGGAATCACGCTTCCAGTGATGTTTGAAGGCATCACCGTGACCATGCCGCCAGTGGCTGAGGGCGGCGACAAGCGCAGAAAGAATCAAGCCACTTTGGACAAACCAGCGCAGCTTGGTTCACGCCGACCTTCTGCGGCCAGTACCAAGCAATAGGCGGTCATGTCGCCAAGTTCGGCAATCAGCCAACCCAACGCTTCTACGCTGTCTGCGCCTACAGTGCCGCCTTCAATAACGGGTGATGAATATGCCAGCAATTGCCCAAATGCCGTCATTCCGTTCTGACGGACAGCCATCACGGTTTCAGCACTCTCTGTCAGTGGGGCACGTAGCCTGTGCGGTATTGCAGTTGTGCCGGTTATGGTGACTTCTGGCTGGACTTGTCGAAGCTGACTTAGCAAGTCGCGTATGGGGTGGACTGCGATTGTTCGTGTGCTTTGGCTGCACGGTCTATAACTGCCAAATTGTTGTGTGTTGGGATTCATGTTTCTGTTCTCATTGTTTGGTTAAGGCCAGTCCGCTAGCCGGAATCTCACAGCAGCGGTCAGACGCATTGGTTCAGTGGCCCATTCAGGACCTTCATAAAGCCAGTCAATTGGTTTCGCGCCCTTCGATTTGTGCAGTTCAGCAGCAGCTTTTCCGCCACGACTTCCAGGTCCGGTTTGTGGCACGCAGAGCCGACTGTTTGCGACGTTGAAACTTGGTTCTGAACCCGAAGGGTCCAGCAGGAGAATCGTGTCCGTCCGAGAGTCACGACCAGTCATAGAGCCTTCGCAGCCGACGCACAGTGCCCAGTGCTTCGTCCGTCTGTTTTTGACGCTGGCGAACGTGACCGCAACGAGTTCGCCACGGAGCAAATTGTCCACAGTCCACTTATCGAGTCCGCCCTCTTTATCCTGGCGAAATGTCAGATTCAGCGGCAGCTTTAACGAATCCACCAGTTCGACAAACTCGTGGGCATAAACGCCACAAAAGAAGGTGTGATGGAACACTGCCCAAACTTCGGCGACAACACCGTACTTGCGACGTGGCATGTCCTGCAGCGCGCTGTTCTTAGCAAGCCCAAGCAGGACTAATACGGCAGACAGAACATGCACGCCACAGGCACCGTCTATGTCGCCTTGGCCAAAGAAGACACGCACCGGGTCTTGTCGCTTGGATTGCACCGTCAGGTAGTGCCCGGTTTGAAGTGAAGCGTGGTATCGCTGCCAGCGGTAAGCCACTGTCTCTGCTTTGGATTTCGACGTGGCCATCAGTAGTCCTCTGGCAGCAGCAACGTTGTGACTTCGCGCTGTCCAGCGTCGTTGGTGCCATCGGTGATAACCCAGACGGTGGGCAGATCTGCTCGCTTTTGCTGCGGTATCGCTTTCAGTTTTTCAGCATCGACAAGCCTGTAGACGCTCATGATTCGGGAGCCGTCAGTGATTGCAATCTCGTTCAAAGCCGCGTCATCCCGGCAGGTGTCTCCCCAGTCTCCATGCATGTGGCGTGCAAGCAGGCTGGCGGCACTGCGTCCTGTCGCTTGAAGCAGCGCCAGTGCGCCCGGTGTGGCAACAACTTGCCCCAGTGCAAAACGTGCCGAATTTGTGATGATCGTGACGGGTGTTTGTGAACGCACATCGTCTGTCGTCGTGTCGTTGGTGTTCATGG
>JAYWGO010000154.1:0-12113 GCA_043778205.1 Polaromonas sp.
CGTACTACCAAACGGGCAAATACTCAGGTTACCTGCGCGTGATTCGCGGAAGTTTGCAAATAACATGTCCCGTCGCCCGACCAAGGTTATCAGGGCACACAAGCATTGCCACGGGCTGTCCACAAACCCAAGCAGGAACAAAAGCAAACCAAGGCACACAAGCATTGCCACGGGCTGTTAAACAACCTAAGCAGAAGCAAACCAAGCCACTACAAAATACATAGCTACCCATGCAGCTTTTCCTTGGGCCATAAGCCTAAAACGCTTAAAAATTGAGTGTTTTTACACCACTGGCTGTGCCCAGCAAACACACCTGCGCTTTTTGTAGCGCAAACACGCCCACCGTCACCACACCCGGCCATTGGCTGACCTGCATTTCAAACGCCACGGGGTCTTTGATCTGCAGGCCCAGCACGTCGATGATGTGCTGGCCGTTGTCAGTCACCAGCGGTGCGCCATCTTTCAAACGCACTTTCGCGCTACCGCCCTTGGCCACAAACTGGCGCACCAGCTGCTTGGCGGCCATGGGTATCACCTCTACCGGCAGTGGGAATGCACCCAACACATCCACCAGCTTGCTCTCATCCGCTATACAAACAAAGCGCTTGGCCATGGCAGCCACAATCTTCTCGCGCGTCAGCGCCGCACCGCCACCTTTGACCATATGGCCTGCGTGGTCGATTTCGTCTGCGCCATCGATGTAAACGCTCAATTCGGTCACGTCGTTGCTGTCAAACACGGGGATGCCCAGCGCTTTGAGCCGCTCGGTGGACGCTACAGAGCTGCTGACCGCGCCTTTAATGTCGTTTTTCATGGTTGCCAGCGCATCGATAAACTTATTGACAGTAGAGCCCGTGCCTACGCCTACAATTTCACCTTTCACCACATACTGCAATGCGGCTTGGCCTACTTGGGTTTTGAGTTCGTCTTGTGTCATGTTATTTCCTTGCGGGACAGACCAAACGACGTGCGCAGCATCCGTTTGCTCTGTCCTCAACTGATTAGATTATCTATGTCCCTCATCCCCTACGGCCTCGCCCGCCCCTTTTTATTTGGCTTAGACCCCGAAGCCGCCCACGACATCACCATGGGCAGCATCGCGCGCACGCAATGCACCCCCTTGGCGCTGGCCTACACGCAAAAGCGCGTGAGCGACCCTGTAACGGTGGCGGGGCTGCAGTTCCCCAACCGGGTGGGCTTGGCCGCTGGCTTGGACAAAAACGCCCGCTGCATTGACGGCCTGGGTGCCATGGGCTTTGGCTTTGTGGAGGTAGGCACCGTTACCCCGCTGGCGCAGCCGGGCAACCCCAAGCCGCGCATGTTCCGCATTGCCCAGAAGAACGCTTTAATCAACCGCCTGGGCTTTAACAACGGCGGCTTGGAGGCTTTTATCGCGAATGTGAAGAGATCACAATTTCATAGCAAACTATCTAGCATTTCCTTGGGTCAGAGGATGATTTTGGGCTTAAACATCGGTAAAAATGCCGCCACACCCATCGACAACGCCACCAGCGACTACCTTACCTGCCTGGCAGGCGTGTACCCGTATGCCGACTACATCACCGTCAACATCAGCTCGCCCAACACCAAAAACCTGCGCGCACTGCAAAGCGACGCAGCGCTAGACGGCCTGCTGGGCGCACTGGCCGCCCGCCGCGCCGAGCTGGCCGAGCAGCATGGCCAGTACAAACCCATCTTCCTTAAAATTGCCCCCGATTTGGATGTGCAGCAGGTCAAGGTGATTGCCGCTACCCTCAAGCACCACCACATAGACGGCGTGATTGCCACCAACACCACCATCAGCCGGGATGATGTGAAAGGCTTAAAACACGCCGACGAGGCCGGCGGCCTCAGCGGCGGGCCAGTGCTGGAGGCCAGCAACGAAGTGATTCGCCAACTGCGCAAAGCGCTGGGCAAAAACTACCCCATCATCGGCGTAGGCGGCATCATCACGGCGCAAGACGCGGTGAGCAAAATCGAGGCCGGTGCAGATTTAGTGCAAATTTACACGGGGTTGATTTACAGCGGCCCTGCGCTGGTCAAGCAGGTTGCATTGGCGCTGAAGCGCCACACAAACTAAAGCTGCAAGCTGTCAGGGCAGTACCTCGAAAACCAAAAACTGATTGTGGTCTGTCTCAGAGGTGGCTGCTGCAAAATTATCATCTGCAACCACCACCAAACTATTGCGACCATTGGCCAATTTAGGACCGAAGGTGATGACCTCCAAGTTGGCAATATTGCCCACCGTAGCTTTGATGGCATCAAAATTCAGCACTAGCTTTTTGGTCACTGCGGTGTAGGTTGCCCCTTGAAGTGCAGGTGTGCTAAGCACATTGATCGCTGCTGCTGTGTCAATCTCGTACAGCCGCACTTGGTTACCCACAACGCCTACCGAGAAGCTGCGCTCTAGCACCAGAAAGCGGTTGTCGGAGTGGATGCCACCTGGACAGACTCAATAGGGTAAGCGAACTGGCGGTAGCAGCACCAGTTGCACGGTCAAACATAGTGATGCGCGACACCGACTTGGTGGTAAACGACGGCGGCTAAGCATCTTGGAACAAAGCGTCTTCCATGATGACAGCCACTTTGCTCTTATCAGGTGGGAAAGCCAAGTCCTTAAACACTGCTTTACCGCGTGGGCCGGTTTCTGTAGTGGCCATATTGAACATGCTAGGCAAGGTGTATTCGCGCACATGGGTGCCATTGGGCTTTATCTCTCTCATAAAGGGGTTGATCACACGGGTGGGTGTTGCGTTAAGCTTGCAGTCGTCCTCGCTTGCCCATAGCAAGTTGCCGCTCACAGGGTCAATCCGCACGGCCTCAGGGTCGGCCACTGCTGCATCAGGCACTTTAGGGTAATCCGCCCGATGGGGCTGCTTCGTTTTGAAGGTGCTGAGAAATTTAACTGCGCCAACCGTAGCGGCATCGAAAGTCAATTCTGCTGTGTACACATGCACGGCGCAGTAGCAGAGTCGGTGCTGGTGCGGTCGTCGCTGACCAAAAAAAATCGTTTGTTGGCAGGGTCGTAGTCAATACCTGATAAGCCACCCATGGTGGTACTGGCAAACTCGCTGCGGCTGGGGATCACTTGGCTGCCGATCAAACGTAAGCTGCTGACGGTGATCTCTGAAGCGGCGGCGCTAGGCATGCTAGGCGTGCTGGCTGTGCTGGCCGTATTGGCAGGTGCATCGTCATTGCCTCCGCACCCAACTACTGACAGTAATAACGCCGTGCTAAAGGTGGCCAATATTACACAAACTTGTTTTTTCATACCTTCTCCTTTTAAGACTTTTATCTTAAGGAGTCGGTATGCCAAACTGATTACATTAACTGTGCAGCTTGTGCCATTCTTGGTCTGTAGCGTCCGGCCGCAGCTGTAAGCCTGGCCGCTAGTGGCATGCAATGTGCTATTTTTGTTTGCGCAGCATGCCCAGCTGGCAAGGCTACGCGGGCCGGCATTTCACCACACGGAGACTCTCACATGTTCAATCGACGCACCACCCTGCTGCTGGCTGCTAATCTGGCTTCCTTGTCCATCGCGGGTCTGGCCACAGCGCAGAGCAAATGCCCCGATCTGCCGGTCAAACTCATCGTCGCACTACCAGCAAGCGGCAGCGTAGACATGATTGCGCGCACCTTGGGGCAAAAGCTGAGCGCAGCGTTAGGCCAGCCTTTTGTGGTCGATAACCGTGCAGGTGGTTCAGGCCAGATTGGCATGCCCTTTATGGCCAAAGCCCTAGCCGACGGCTATACCCTGGCTGTGTCGCCCGCGTCATTTTTAACGACCAATAAAAATGTCTTTAAAAGCTTGCCCTACGACCCCGAGACAGTCTTCATGCCTGTGTCAAGGTTGGTCAATCAGCCCATGGTGCTGATTGTGAAAGACAAGCAAAAATACCCCACCGTGGCGGCGCTGATTGCGGCTGCCCAAGCTGCGCCAGGAAAGATCACCTACGCCTAGCCAGGTGATGGTAGCCCGCAGCACCTGCGTGGGCTAATGTTCGAGGCGCGAACGCAAACCAAGCTCCTGCGTATTCCCTAGCGGGGCGGCGCGCTGGCGATCAACGACACCATCGCGGGCACAGCAGATGCCATGTTTGCCGTGATGCCAGAAGCCGTACCCCATGTGCAGTCGGGCAAGCTCTTTGCACTGGGCCTAATGAGCCCAACGCGCTCACCGGTGTTTCCACAGGTGCCAACAATGGCAGAAAGTGGCATCGCCGACATGAAGCTTTCAGCCAGGATGGCCCTGCTGGCACCCGCCAAAACACCCCCGCCCCATCATCGATCAGCTCAACCGCGCTGTGTAAGCGGCCTTCGATGGCGAGCTTAAAGCCAAGCTTGCCGAAAGCGGCATTGAGGTCTCCACCAGCACACCTGAGGACGTGCAGCGAATGATTGCCAGAGACATCAAAGTGCACGCAAAACTGGTTAAGGCTGCAGGCTTAACGCCGCAGTAAGTATGCGAAGGCATGCGAAAAAAGTCGTTTGAACCCAAAAAGATCAGTAGACTGAAATAATGCCTACTTTGTAGCAGGAATTGATGGCGGATATAGCGTGAAGACTTCTGCCCTAGATGAACGCTCTACTACTGTAAAAAAAACATACTCAGGCTTAAAGTCCTCAATTAGTTTTATAAAATGAGTTGGAGTTTTTAAGCCCTCTCTCCAATGAAGCTGGAGAACGTCACTGAAAGTAGCGGCCATGAACGGCGACATTGCACTACCGAATGAGTCGCGCAACCAAAGAACTCTTTTATTATTTAACGCACCCTCTGATTTAACCAATATTGGTATTGATGTTGGGCCAACTTCGCCATTCGGTGCCTGGGAAATTACCTTTTTAGTGTAGTAATCTAGTTGTGTTATTTTCACCATAAGACTTGACAAACCCATTATGGGTTCAGAATCAACAAGATATGAGTTGAGTCTAAGAAAGTATGCCAAATCACCACCCGCCCTTGAATTAATTCGAACTGTTGCATATGCAGATTCTGTGGGCCAAACTAAGTCTGCTGCAGCCGTCTCGACTTGCCGAGCGAACGATCGAAACGCAATTCCGGCGCCTAAAGCGTTCCAGTGAGTATCAGTTTTGTAATATAGCTTTTCTTGTTGACTCAATTTAGCAGCTAGTAAAGGTGCTCTTAGGTCAATGAATATCTCATTACTTGTTCCCTCTAACAACGCGTCGGTAGCATTTGGCCAGGCCGTTTTAGACCAAATTGGCATGTGTTCCGGATATATAGTCTCTTTGTTCGGCCCGATCATTACCCTAAAGACCTTAACGCCTTGGCTAGATAAATACTTCTCCCATGCCTTTGCTGCAGAACCAATATCTTTGCCGAGCTTTTCATCTGCAGTAGTTGCGATGCGGCGATCCACGGTTCGTGTTTGGTCATGTAGATCACCTAAGTAAAGCCAATCATCACGCCCAATAATAACTTGGTTGGGGTCGGTACTGATACCTATTGGATAGAGCAATCTTGCAAACATTCTTGCCACAAAATCCATGTTGTAAAGATAACTCTTTTTAGTCCATTTGATGTCCACCCTATTTGAAGTAGACAGAATATTTGCAACTGGAACACACAATAATGCCAATAAAACAAAAGAAATGAAAGCAAGTAAACGATGTTTCACATTAATTCAATCAAAAATTAAAATAAAGAAACACGGTGCTTGTTGCAGCTAAAGTAAAGTACATTCCTGCTACAAATATAATAGCACCAAAAATAGTTTTTTTTATTCCAATAATTCCGCTTGCTAACTCAATCGAATTTTTTTGCGCAATCATCACAAAAGCCGCAAAAATAGCCAGGCTCACAGGAAGTTGACCTACCAAGGTTGTAGGGAGTATTGTCAAAAGTAAGTCCGCCAGTACTCCAGCCCAGGCAATATCAGATACTGGAATTGACTCAACCGAACCACCAAATGCTGAACTAAAATCTACCATGCCGTACAACACCCTTTTGGCATCATCTAGGTTTTTTGCGCGGAAAAATACCCACGCAAAATTTACGAACCCAAAAGTAAAAGTCCAGGCTAACCAATTGGGCATAGAGCATCCAAAAGTTTTCCAAAGCCTATGACCTACTAGCGCTCCTCCGTGCAAGCATCCCCAAATAACAAACATCCATGTTGCACCATGCCATAACCCGCCCAATACAAAGGTAATAAAAAGATTGAAATAGGTTAGATATACGCCATTACGATTTCCACCCAAAGGAATGTACAAATAATCTCTCAAGAAGCTACTTAAAGTTATGTGCCAACGGCGCCAGAAATCTTGAATGTCTAAAGCCTTGTATGGAGAATTAAAATTTAGTGGCAACCAAATATTGAAAAGCAAAGAAGCTCCTATGGCCATGTCGCAATACCCACTAAAGTCAAAATAAAGTTGGAAGGTGTAAGACAAACTTGTTGCCCAGGCGGAATAAAACCCAAGCTCATGCCCACCATCGAAGCCTGCCGTTGCCCACACTGCAAAGCTATCTGCAATAACAACTTTTTTGAATAAGCCCAATCCAAATATGAACAGCCCTTTTAGAACGTTAGAGTTTCGCTTTAGTAGTGTCCAACGGGACGTAAACTGAGGCATTATTTGCTTGTGATGAACGATTGGTCCAGCAATCAAATGAGGGAAGAAAGTTACAAACAAAGAATAATTCAACAAATCATATTCCGCAGTCTCACCTCTGTAGCTGTCAACCAAATATACGATCTGAGTGAATGTGAAAAAGCTGATAGCAAGTGGCAACACAATATGCAAAAGTGCTTGATTCGTACCCAAAAGAGTATTTACATTACCTATCAAAAAATCTGTGTATTTGTAATAACCTAATAAAAATAAATTGGCAAATATCCCAGTCGAAAGGATCGCTTTTCTATTCATTGAACGTATTTTTTTTCATCTTCTTTTTTTTCGAAACTAGAAGTAGCCAAACTGTTTCCTATTGCAAAATTAAAAAGAATTGAGCCCAGCATTAATGGCAGATACTTGAAGTCCCAATAGGCATAGAAAAATAAGCTTGCAACTACAAGCCAGATTTTTCCAAGCATTACTAATTTTCTACTATTAAGAAAAAAGTAAAGGAAAAAAGTAACGGGAAGAAAAAGAAAAATAAATTGCCAAGAGCTAAAAATCATTTTTTAATTTTAGTTAAATTTAATAACTGGACTGCTTTTCTTGATGTATGGCTCCCGCCACTTAAACCATAAAAATTTAGAAAAAATTTCGCCTCTGTTGCTGAAATAGTAAAGCTCAATATAGCTTCACACCCGTCTTAGCCTGCAGTTGTTCCATCGTCACGCCCGGTGCCAGCTCCACCACTTTCAAACCCTGCTCGGTCACGTCCATCACAGCCAGGTCGGTGATGATGCGGTCGACCACGCCCACGCCTGTCAGCGGCAGTGTGCACGATGGCAAAATTTTCATGTCTTCGGTGCCGTCTTTCTTTTTAGCCACGTGCTCCATCAGCACGATCACGCGTTTGACACCGGCTACCAAGTCCATGGCACCGCCCATGCCTTTGACCATTTTGCCGGGGATCATCCAGTTGGCTAAATCACCTTTTTCGCTGACCTGCATGGCTCCCAGAATGCTCAGGTTAATTTTTCCGCCGCGAATCATGGCAAAGCTGTCGTGGCTGCCAAAGATGCTGCTGCCTTTGATGGTGGTTACCGTTTGCTTGCCTGCGTTGATGAGGTCGGCATCGACTGTATCCTCGGTGGGGAAGGGGCCGATGCCTAGCATGCCATTTTCACTTTGCAGCCAGACTTCTTTGTCTGCGGGCACAAAGTTGGCCACCAGCGTGGGAATGCCGATGCCTAAGTTCACATAAAAACCGTCTTCGAGTTCTTGGGCTGCGCGTGCGGCCATTTGGTCTTGGGTCCAGCTCATGGTCAAACTCCTTTAATTAGTTGAGGACAGAGCAACGGGGCACTACGTGCGTCCGTTGGTCTGTCCCGCAAAGTTATCGAACGGTACGTTTCTCAATACGCTTCTCGGGCGTAGTATTTAGCACGATGCGGTGCACATAAATACCGGGCAAATGGATATCGTCAGGGGCAAGCTCGCCCACTTCAACAATTTCTTCTACCTCTACGATGCAGACTTTGCCTGCCATGGCCACGGCGGGGTTGAAGTTACGGGCAGTTAGGTTAAAGCGCAGGTTGCCACTTTTGTCGGCCACTTGGGCTTTGACCAAAGAGACTTCGGGCACCAGGGCGCGTTCCATCACATAGGTTTCGCCGTCAAATTCGCGCAGCTCTTTGCCCTCGGCCACCAGCGTGCCTACGCCGGTTTTGGTAAAGAAGGCAGGGATGCCAGCGCCACCTGCGCGCAACTTCTCAGCCAGTGTGCCTTGCGGGGTGAATTCGAGTTCGAGTTCTTTGGCTAAGTATTGGCGTTCAAACTCTTTGTTCTCGCCTACGTAGGACGAGATCATTTTTTTAATCTGTCGGGTTTGCAGCAGCTTGCCCAAGCCAAAGTCGTCTACGCCAGCATTGTTTGAAATCGCGGTAAGGTTTTTTACACCGCTGGCCATCAGCGCGTCAATCAGCGCCTCTGGAATGCCGCACAGGCCAAAGCCGCCCACTGCAATGAGTTGGCCGTCTTGCACTACGCCTTCAAGCGCTTTGGCAGCGGATGGGTACATCTTGTTCACTTGCGGTCTCCTACTTTGGGGTTATTACACAGGTGTTGATTCTACGTTTGTTGCTTGGCTGCTTGGCAGGGGCTGGTAAATTTGCCTGCTGCAAAGGGCCCTGGCAAGGGTGTTTTGCAGCCTCTATCAGTTACGATGAACAGCTATGCAGCCCCCCGTGCCACCACCCCAGCCTTTTGCCCCGTCTTCTGCTCCGTCTTTTGCTCCGTCTTTTGCCCAGCCCTTGGTAAAACTGCCCGCTAAGCCAGGCCGTAGTCTGCGCTGGCTAGCCCTGTGCTTGATGGTTCCACTGCTGGCCGTGCTGCTGCTAGATGCAAGCAATATGGACCTCACCGTAGCCCGCTGGTATGGCAACAGCACGGGGTTTGCCTGGAAAGACCATACGCTGTTGGTTCAAGTCTTTCACGTAGGCATACGGCGGGTGTGCGTGGGCATTGGCCTGTACTGCATTGTGGCCATTTGGCTGCCTCTAGGCCCTTGGCGGCGCTGTACACGCAGGCAGCGGGTGTGGCTGGCCTGCAATATTTGGCTGTGCGCAGTGGCTGTAGCGGCTATAAAAGCCACCTCACTGACCAGCTGCCCGTGGGACTTGGCAGAGTTTGGTGACAAGGCCCGCTATGTGTGGCACTTTGCGCCCGGCCTGCAATGGCAAAGCGGGCTCAGTGCCGACGGCGGGCCAGGCCGGTGCTTTCCGTCTGGCCATGCGTCTTCGTTCTTTAGCTTTTTGCCACTGTTTTGGCTGGTGCGTCTGTACAGTGCGCGCCGCGCAGGGCAGGTGCTGGCCGCGCTGTGTGTGTTTGGCTTGGCCATGTCGTGGGTACAGGTCATGCGTGGAGCGCATTTTCCCAGCCATTTGCTGTGGACGATGTGGCTGTGCTGGGCCGTGGGCACGGTGACTTCGCCACTGTTGGCTGCTGAATCTGCGCCTGAACCCGGCCTCAAAAATAGCTATAAATAATATAGCTGCTTATGCAGCTTTTCCTTGGGTGATAGCCCTATAACACTTAAAAAAGCGGGGACTCAAACGGGCGCGTCAATCATTTCTGACGCAGTGCGAAACGCGTCCACCGCCGCTGGAAACCCACAGTACACACTGGCGTGCATGAAAATTTCTTGCAGCTCGGCGGGGGTTACGCCGTTGTTCAGCGCGCCGCGCACATGTATTTTCAGCTCGTGCATTTTGCCCAGTGCCACCAGCATCGACACGGTGACAATGCTGCGGGTTTTCAGGTCAATGCCATCGCGCTGCCAGGTGTTGCCCCAGGCATGGCGAATCACCAGGTCTTGCAGGGGGCGGGTAAAGTCGGTGCTGCGTTGCATGGCAGCGTCTACATAGTCATTGCCCAGCACGGCTTTGCGGGTGGCCAGGCCGTTGTCATAGATAGGGTCGGTCATGGGTTTGTCCTTAAAAAAAGCAGCTAATATGGTGAGGGAAAATCAATGTTCACCCCCTGAGAGCCTCCAATTATGACCACCCCGCGTTACCCCTTCCCCGACCTGAACAGCCTGCCTGCCGACATTGCTGCGCGGATTGAAGAAGTGCAAGCCAAAGCAGGTTTTATTCCCAACGTGTTCTTGGCCTTTGCGCGGCGGCCTGCAGAGTGGCGGGCGTTTTTTGCCTACCACGACGCGCTGATGCTCAGTGAAAACGGCAACTTGACCAAAGGCGACCGCGAAATGATTGTTACCACCACCAGCGCAGCCAACCACTGCCTGTACTGCGTGGTGGCGCACGGCGCTATTTTGCGTATTTACGAGAAAAAGCCTTTGGTGGCCGACCAAGTGGCGGTCAATTACCTTAAAGCCGATATCAGCCCGCGCCAAAAAGCCATACTGGACTTTGCCATGAAGGTCTGCCAGCAGTCCTACGCAATCACCGATGCCGATTTTGCTGCACTGCACGCCCAGGGCTTAGACGACGAAGACGCGTGGGACATTGCGGCCATTACGGCGTTTTTTGGCTTGTCTAACCGCATGGCCAGCTTCAGCGGCATGGTGCCCAACCCCGAGTTTTATTTGATGGGGCGCGTGCCTAAACCAAAAACCTGAAACAGGCACATATTTTGCGCGCACCATCCGCGTGCACCCCATGTTGGCACGGTTTTCGCACCACTCTTGTGAAATAAACACAATAGGTGGTTCATGGCAGGATTTAGGTCGTTTTTAAAGAGTGGGCACGCACCCACGTTGGGCGCAGCATTTTTTTACTTTGCATGCTCGTGCTGTATTTGGGTCATGAACGGGGCCATGGCACCCTTCATATCAGAGGCCTACCAGCTCACCCCCGCGCAAAAAGGTGTGATGCTCTCCATACCCATTTTTGCAGGCGCTTTTATGCGCTTTCCCTTGGGTTTATTAGCCCAGTACGTAGGCCGCAAAAACGCCACTTTGATCGAGATGGTGATGATCATGGTGGCGCTGGCGTTTGGCTACTTTTATGTTAGTTCGTACCACAGCTTGTTGGCCATGGGCGTGTTGTTAGGCATAGCAGGTGCTAGCTTTGGTGTAGCGCTCAGCCTAGGCTCTGGCTCGTTTCCACCCAAGTACAAAGGCTTGGCCATGGGTTTGGTAGGTGCGGGTAATGTGGGTACCGCGCTGTCGGTGTTGGTAGCGCCTGCTTTGGCACAAGCCTATGGCTGGCAGTCGGTCTACGGCATTGCCGCGCTGTTTATGCTGCTGCCCTTGGTGGCCATGGTTGTGTTTGCGCAAGAGCCGCCCGATGTGAACAAGCACGCCAGCTTGAAAGAGCACACCGCCTGTTTGTTTGAAAAAGATGGCTGGGCTTTTAGCCTGATTTACGCGGTAACTTTTGGCGGCTTTATCGGCCTGGCCACGTTTTTGCCCAGCTACTACTACGACCAGTTTGGTGTGAGCAAGGTGCAAGCCGGGCAACTGTCGATGTTGGCCGCTTTTATGGGCGCGGCAGTGCGCGTATTTGGTGGCTGGATTTCTGACCACTGGGGTGGGGTCAACACCCTCACCACTGTGTTGGTGGTGGTAGCCGCTACGCTGGTGCTATGCGGCTTGGCAGGCGGGTCTTTGGTGGCCACTACGCTGCTGTTTATGCTGTGCTTTGCCGCACTGGGTGCTGGCAATGGCGCGCTGTTTCAGCTAGTGCCGCTGCGCTGGCCCGCATCAGTGGCCGTTGCGGGCAGCATGATAGGCGAAGTGGGTGCCTTAGGCGGCGGTTTGGTGCCTAACGCGATGGGCTTGAGCAAGCAGTACACCGGCACGTACCTGTGGGGGTTTGTAGGCTTTGCCGTGTGCGCTGTGTTGGTGCTGTTGATGTTGCGCGGTATGCAAATACGTTGGACGCGGACTTGGGCTGAAAAGGGTGGCAGGGCACGGACGGCTTATTGCTCCGGCCCTGTGAAGTATTAAGCCGCATAACGAACCCGCTTGTCCTGGAAGTAGGCCATTACGCGCTCAGGCGATTGCTCCAGCATCG
>JAYWGO010000155.1:0-12029 GCA_043778205.1 Polaromonas sp.
GAGAGCTGGATTCGAACCAGCGTACTCGTAAGAGGGCAGATTTACAGTCTGCTGCCATTAACCACTCGGCCATCTCTCCACGGCGAACCTCGGATTATACTGTGAAATCACTGTAAATGTCACCTAACGCCTTTCAGGCGTGCACAGGGAGTGGGTTTTATCATGCCGAATTGCTCCTAGGCCCAAGGAAACACTGCACTAGCAGCTATTATTTTTGTAGTGCTTAATTTTACAAATCAAACCGCGTTATTCAGGTGATTTGCTGCTGGGTTAATTTTTAATTCGGCGCTATTTACTGAAATTAATGCTTTTTAGTGCGGGCGTATGGCGAAAAAAAACCACCTTGCGGTGGTTTTTTACCAGCAGCAGCGCTTTTATTTCTTTTGACGAAACTTGCGCAGTGCAGCAATTTGCGCCGCCATCACAAACAGCTCTGACTGCGCCTTGGCGACATCGATTTCGCCTTTGGCGTTGTCCAAGGCTTCTTTAGCAGCGGCCATGGCCGCGCTGGCCTTCTCGTCGTCCAAGTCTTTACCGCGTACGGCAGTGTCTGTAAGCACCGTCACGCAATTAGGCTGCACTTCCAATAGGCCTCCGGCAACGAAAACAAACTCTTCGGTACCGTCAGCTTTCTCTATGCGTACAGAACCCGCTTTAATACGGGTAATCAACGGTGTGTGGCGTGGGTAAATGCCCAGTTCGCCCGCTTCGCCCGGCAAAGCCACAAATTTGGCTTCGCCAGAAAAGATAGATTCTTCTGCGCTTACTACATCAACATGGATAGTGTTCATAGGTACTCCAATTTAAAAGGTGGATAGAAAGTGCATAGTCAAGATGTTTCGCTAGGCGGTGCGCACAGCTGTGCGAAAAGCACAGTGAGTACACCAACAACGCGAAATGCCCGAATATGCGCTTTACGCCACCTTTTTGGACTTCTCGATAGCTTCGTCGATGGTTCCTACCATGTAGAACGCTTGCTCTGGCATGTGGTCACACTCGCCGTTCACAATCATCTTGAAACCACGAATGGTCTCAGCCAAAGTCACGTATTTACCAGGTGAGCCAGTAAACACTTCAGCCACGTGGAAGGGCTGGCTCAAGAAGCGCTGAATTTTACGGGCACGGGCCACGCTCAACTTATCGTCCGGAGCGAGTTCGTCCATGCCCAAGATGGCAATAATGTCGCGCAACTCTTTGTAGCGCTGCAACGTGCCCTGCACTGCGCGAGCAGTGTTGTAATGGTCTTCACCTACGATATTTGGGTCAAGCTGGCGACTGGTGGAGTCTAGCGGATCCACGGCGGGGTAAATACCCAAAGATGCAATTTCACGCGACAGAGCAACTGTAGAGTCCAAGTGCGCAAACGTTGTTGCGGGTGACGGGTCGGTGTAGTCATCCGCAGGCACGTAAACAGCTTGGATGGACGTGATAGAACCCACTTTGGTGGACGTAATACGCTCTTGCAAACGGCCCATTTCTTCGGCCAATGTAGGCTGGTAGCCCACGGCAGAAGGCATACGGCCCAGCAATGCGGACACTTCGGTTCCGGCCAAGGTGTAGCGGTAGATATTGTCCACAAAGAACAAAACGTCTTTGCCTTCGTCGCGGAACGACTCGGCAATGGTCAAACCAGTCAAAGCCACACGCAAACGGTTGCCTGGTGGCTCGTTCATCTGGCCATACACCATGGCTACTTTAGATTCTTCGAGGTTTTCCAAGTTCACCACGCCAGAGTCGGCCATCTCATGGTAAAAATCGTTACCTTCGCGGGTACGCTCGCCTACACCCGCAAACACGGACACGCCGCTGTGCGCTTTGGCAATGTTGTTGATCAGCTCCATCATGTTCACGGTCTTGCCCACGCCAGCGCCGCCGAACAAACCGACCTTACCGCCTTTGGCAAATGGACAGATCAAGTCGATCACTTTGATACCGGTTTCCAACAACTCTTGGGAAGGGCTCAACTCATCATAGGTTGGAGCTTTGCGGTGGATAGAAGCAATGTGCGCATGGCTCACGGGGCCGCGCTCATCGATGGGCGCGCCGAGCACGTCCATAATGCGCCCCAAAGTGGCTTTGCCCACAGGCACGTGAATGGAGTCACCGGTATTGGTGACCACCATACCACGGCGCAAGCCGTCGGACGAACCGAGCGCAATGGTACGCACAATACCGTCGCCAAGTTGCTGCTGCACTTCCAGGGTCAGCGTTGAGCCGTCCATTTTCAGGGCATCGTAAATTTTAGGCATTTGGTCGCGCGGAAATTCCACGTCAACCACTGCGCCGATACACTGAACGATTGTTCCACTAGCTTGGGCCATTATTTGCTCCAATTAAATAATCAATAAATCTTGTTAAATCGCTGCCGCACCGGCAACGATTTCGGACAACTCTTTGGTAATTGCTGCCTGGCGGGTTTTGTTGTAGATAAGCTTAAGCTCACCGATCACGCTGCCTGCATTGTCAGTTGCCGCTTTCATGGCCACCATGCGCGCTGATTGCTCAGAAGCCATGTTTTCAGCCACAGCTTGGTATACCAACGACTCCACGTAGCGCACCAGCAAGTCGTCAATCACAGCTTGCGCGTCGGGCTCGTAAATGTAGTCCCAGCCATGCGCAGTTTTCTCAGCCTGTAACTTGTCTTGCGACAAGGGAAGCAACTGCTCCACCACAGGCTCTTGCTTCATGGTGTTGATAAAACGCGTGTAGCACAGGTGCACCGACTTGACTTCGCCTTTGACATACGCATCCAGCAGTACCTTAACGGGGCCAATGAGTTTGTCTAAATGCGGCCTGTCGCCCAGCTGCGTCGCATGCGCCACCACCTTGGCACCTACACGGTTTAAAAAGCCTAGACCTTTGTTACCGATAGCCACAGCCTGCGCGCTGATGCCCACAGCCTGGTTGGTACGCAACTGGTTAGTCACAGCGCGAAGCACGTTGGTGTTCATACCGCCGCACAAGCCTTTGTCTGTTGACACTACGATAAAGCCAGCAGACTTTGCCTCATTCGTTTTCATGAATGCATGCGTGTATTCTGGATTGGCTTGACCGAGGTTAGCCGCCATATTGCGGATTTTTTCGCTGTACGGACGGGCAGCGCGCATCCGCTCCTGCGCTTTGCGCATTTTGGATGCGGCCACCATTTCCATGGCCTTGGTGATCTTCTTGGTGTTTTCCACCGATTTGATCTTGCCGCGTATTTCCTTGCCTGCCGCCATAATATTTCCTTGTTAAGTAGTCAGGAAAATTAGGCGAAGGTTTTCTTAAACGCTGCCACTGCGGTGTTCAATTCAGCCTCAGCGTCCTTGTCCATGGCTTTGTCGGCTTCTAACTTGGCCATCAGCGCAGCGTGCTTGTCTTTGAGGTAAGCATGCAGGCCGTGTTCAAATGACAAGATTTTCTTGACTTCGATATCGTCCATAAAACCTTTGTTCACAGCAAACAAAGTAGCGCCCATGGTGCTGATGGACAGTGGGCTGTACTGGGCCTGTTTGAGCAATTCAGTCACGCGCGCACCGCGGTCAAGCTGCTTGCGGGTGGCTTCGTCCAGGTCCGATGCAAACTGCGCAAACGCAGCCAACTCGCGGTACTGGGCCAAATCGGTACGGATACCGCCCGACAGATTCTTGATTAGCTTGGTCTGCGCAGCACTACCCACGCGAGACACCGAAATACCGGCGTTGATAGCGGGGCGAATACCGGCGTTGAACAACGAGGTTTCCAAGAAGATTTGACCGTCAGTGATGGAGATCACATTGGTTGGCACGAAGGCGGACACGTCACCGGCTTGGGTTTCAATGATCGGCAATGCAGTCAATGAACCCGTTTTGCCTTTGACGGCACCCTTGGTAAACTTTTCAACATAGTCAGCGTTCACGCGGGCTGCGCGCTCTAGCAAACGGCTGTGCAAATAGAAAACGTCGCCAGGGTAGGCTTCACGGCCTGGTGGACGGCGCAGCAGCAAAGACACTTGGCGGTAAGCCACGGCTTGTTTGGACAAGTCGTCGTACACAATCAGTGCGTCTTCGCCGCGGTCGCGGAAGTATTCGCCCATGGTGCAACCGGAGTAGGCTGACACGAACTGCATAGCGGCTGATTCAGACGCTGTAGCTGCTACGACGATGGTGTATTCCATCGCGCCGGCTTGCTCTAGTGCGCGTACTACATTCTTTACCGAAGATGCCTTTTGACCAATAGCCACGTACACACAGGTCACGTTTTGGCCTTTTTGGTTGATGATGGCATCAATCGCCACCGCGGTTTTACCGGTTTGGCGGTCACCAATGATCAGCTCACGCTGGCCACGGCCGACTGGCACCATCGAGTCGATAGACTTGAGGCCGGTTTGCAATGGCTGACTGACCGACTGGCGCGCGATCACGCCGGGCGCAACCTTTTCAATCACGTCGGTCATCTTGGCGTTGATGGGGCCTTTGCCGTCGATAGGCTGGCCTAGCGCGTTGACCACGCGGCCTTTGAGCTCGGGGCCCACGGGCACTTCCAAAATGCGGCCGGTGCACTTGACGGTGTTGCCTTCGGAAATGTGCTCGTAAGCACCTAAAATCACGGCGCCCACCGAGTCACGCTCTAGGTTCAGCGCCAAGCCGTAGCTGGGCTGACCGTCGGCATCGGCAGGGAATTCAAGCATCTCGCCCTGCATCACGTTGGACAGGCCGTGGATACGGCAAATACCGTCGGTCACGGACACTACCGTGCCTTGGTTACGGATGTCGGCGGCTCCTGATAAGCCTTCAATGCGGCTCTTCAAGAGTTCGGAAATTTCTGCGGGATTGAGTTGCATGGCTCGTTCCTTCTATAGTTAATGTTGCACTGCACGCCGCTGCACGCTGGTTAAGCGGTCAGGGCAACTTTCATTTGTTCCAAGCGGGCTTTGACCGAGGTGTCAAGCACCTCGTCGCCCACCACCACACGAATACCGCCGATCAGCTCTGGCTGAACCGCCACGGACACATTGAGCTTGCGGCCAAAACGCTTTTCTAGCAATGCCGACACATCGGCCAATGCTGCGCCGTCCATAGCGAAAGCGCTGTAGACAACCGCATCAGAAGTTCCGTTTTGCGCATTTTTCAACGCACGAAATTGAACCGCGATTTCTGGCAGCGCATTCACGCGGCCATTGTCGATGACGGTATTGCAGAAGTTTTTGCCTTGCTCTGGCAGGGTGACTTTGGCCACCGAGCTTAGCAGTTCAAACACTTGGGCTGCGCTGGCGTTAGGGTTGCCTGCAAACTGCTGTAGCTGCGAATTGGCAGCTACAGCCGCAATAGCATCTAGCCACACTGCCGTACCCGACAAGTCAGACTTGGCGGCTTTGAACAGCGCTTCAGCATAGGGGCGGGCGATAGTGGCGAGTTCTGCCATGGCGCTTCCTTACAGCTCAGCCTTGAGGCGGCCAAGCAGATCTGCATGCACACCTGCGTTGACTTCTTTGCGCAAGATCTGCTCTGCGCCCTTGACAGCCAAGCTAGCCACTTGCTCACGCAGGGTCTCGCGGGCTTTGATGGTTTGCTGGTCGGCATCGGCCTTGGCGGCAGCGATGATTTTGTTGCCCTCTTCCGTTGCTTTGGCTTTTGCCTCTTCAACGATAGCTTGGGCACGGCGCTCAGCATCGGCCAGTCGGCTGGCAGTTTCGGTGCGTGTTTTAGCCAACTCTTCTTCTACGCGTTTGTTCGCAGAAGTTAGGTCAGCTTTGGCCTTGTCGGCAGCGGCCAGGCCGTCGGCGATTTTGGCTGCACGCTCGTCCAGCGCTTTGGTAATGGGAGGCCAAACAAAACTCATCGTGAACCAGACCAAAATCAGGAACACGATCAATTGAATGATCAGGGTGGCGTTAATGTTCACGTCAACATCCTTTAAGGTGATGTGGATTGCAAACTGCTGGTGTTAAGCGCAGCAATTTGCTTTCACAGAGACGGAAGATTATTTAACCAAACGGGCGATTTGGCCCAAGAATGGGTTGGCAGTAGCGAACCACAGTGCAATACCGGTTCCGATAATGAAAGCCGCGTCGATCAGACCGGCCAACAAAAACATCTTGGTTTGCAGTTCGCCCATCAACTCAGGCTGGCGTGCAGCAGATTCCAGGAACTTGGAGCCCATGATGCCGATACCGATACAAGCGCCCAAAGCGCCCAGACCAATGATCAAACCTGCTGCCAATGCTACAAAGCTAATAACTTCCATGATGGTTCCTAAAGTGAAAGGGAAGGGTTAAAGAAAACTAACGAAAAACTACAATCTTGATGCCGCGCTAGCGGCTAATGCGAATCGTGCGCTTGACCGATGTACACCAGTGCAAGCATCATGAACACAAAGGCCTGCAGCACAATGATCAAGATGTGGAAAATAGACCATGCGGTACCTGCCACGATGTGCAGCGCAGCCAGGCCAAAGCCGCCCAGTGACCATGTAAAGCCACCGCCTAGCAAAGCGATCAATAAAAATATCAATTCGCCCGCATACATGTTGCCAAACAGTCGCATGCCATGCGATACGGTTTTGGCGATAAATTCAATGACTTGCATCAAAAAGTTGGGAATCCACAGCAGTGGGTGGCTGCCAAATGGGGCGCTGAACAGCTCGTGCATCCAGCCACTAAAGCCTTTGATTTTGACGTTGTACACCAAGCACACGATCAGTACACCCAGCGACAAAGCCATGGTGACAGACAGGTCGGCAGTGGGCACTACGCGCATGTAGTCTTTAAAGCCCAAAGCTGGGCCTGCGGCGTGCCAAATGGAGGGAATCAAGTCCACGGGCAGCATGTCCATGGCGTTCATCAAAAAAATCCAGACAAACACAGTGAGGGCCAAAGGCGCTACCAGCTTGCGGCTTTGTGCGCTGTGGACAATGCCTTTGGCTTGGCTCTCCACCATTTCTACCAAAATCTCAACCCCGGCCTGGAAGCGGCCCGGCACACCTGAAGTGGCTTTGCTCGCCGCTTTCCACAGGAAAAAACAGCCCAGTACACCTAACAACACGCTGTAAAAAATCGAATCGATATTAAAGACCGAGAAGTCAACGACTTCAGTCTGCGCTTTGTTTTGCAGATGCGTCAGGTGGTGAACAATATATTCACCAGAGGTCGGGGCTTGTCCAGAAGCGGCCATCTTGTTATTTACCTAATCACGTTACGGTTATGCAGCGCCTGGACTGTTACCAGCCTAAGCACTGCGCTTGTATTATTTACCACTTCAACTCTTCATCAGCGCTTGGCTTTAGGTTTAGGCCGGTACACAGCCGCCACCCCATACACCATCATCGTCAACATTACCGCCACCAGCATGACCAGCCAATCTAAGCCTGGTACCAACTGCGGCGCAGCCAAAAACATGGCCACGCTCAGGCCAATTTTGACCATCTCCCACACCATAAAGCCCATCGCTGCGCTTACGGCATTCATGCCAGTGACCCGTGATGTCATGCCCCGCGCAAGCACTGCTGCAGGAAGAACCACCACCAGCGCACCATACAGCGCAGACAGTGCCACCACTTTATCGCCACTGAGCAGCCACGCACCCAGTGCAATAACCACCCCCGCTATCACTTGCCAACCCACTACACTCCAAGGCGAGACTGACGGAGATTTTTCTCGCAAGGCACTGGCCTCTTCAGCCGTCCACCGCTTAAAAACCGGTTCTGTCACTTCTTCGTCTTTTGCTTGGTAGGAAGTCGTTACATGTATTTTAGCCATGCCAAAGTTACACCCACGTTACAAACCGCCAAATTTAGCGCAGCCTCTGATTATACGTAGAAACCCCCGGCTGTCGATAAAATGTTAAAGCCCAAGCGGTCTGAGGGTGCATTTCTACAAAATACAGGCTCCCGCGCAAGCCGCCACAATCGGGTTGGGCTGTGTACTTTTTTGCCCTTTTACCTTCTTTTTTACCCCTACGCCAAAGGCTCCTGTATGTACGAAATTGCCAAGTTACTTCACCTGATCAGCGCGGTGGTGTGGATGGGCGGCATGACTTTCATGCTCTTTGCGCTGCGCCCGGCGATACTGGCCGTGATGGAGCCGCAGGCGCGTGCACGCTTGATGGGCGAGGTGTGGCAACGCTTCTTTGCTATGGTGGCTGTAGCAGTGGTGGTACTTTTTACCACCGGCACACACTTGTACACCCAGGCTTTTAAAGCGGCCAAAGCGGCAGGTGCAGCCATGGGTACGGGCGGCAGTGTACCCCTAGGCTGGAACCTGATGCTGGTCTTTGGCCTGCTGATGATGTTGATTTTTGGGCATATTTACTTTGCAGGTTTTCGCAAATTCAAACGCGCGGTGGCCGCTGCCGAATGGCCGTTGGCGGCCAAGGCGGCGGGGCAAATTCACACCCTGGTGGTGGTGAATTTTGCGCTGGGTTGGCTGGCTATTGTGGCCGTGCGGCTGGTACGTTAAGCCCACAGGCACTGGCCACGCGGTTGGCCGCGTGCCGTCCTTGTTTTGAATAGCCCCTCTTAACCCATTTTATGCCCAATAGCACCTACGGCCCAAGGAAACCATGCACAGCCAGCTATAGTTACAGTAGCGCTCGCACTTTAACTCGCCGCCTGTGCCTAGCCCTCATTGCCTTTACTACTGTCGCTGGATGCGCCACCCACGTGAACCCCTACTACAACAGCACCAAGCCCCACCATACGCCCGAGGGATTTAAAAACAACTACCTGGACACTGTGACCAAGGGCGGGGCGGCGTTTTTTAAATGGCAACTTGAGCGCCTGCGCGGTGGCCTCCCTAAAGCCGCCCAGGTGCCTACGCCGCAAGTGGCCGCCGATGTGGTGTTTATCCAAAGCAATGCCAAAGCAGCTGCACCATCGCCTGCCGCTGCCAACGCACCAGGCAGAGCCGCCCCAGCCCTGCAAGCTATGCAGCCTGCCATCACCTGGGTGGGCCACGCCACCATGCTGGTACAAGCGGGCGGGCTGAATGTGCTGACCGACCCGGTTTTTTCCCAGCGGGCCTCGCCGGTGCAGTTTGCTGGCCCTAAGCGGGCCCAGCCGCCGGGGCTGGCGCTGGCAGACTTGCCGCGTATTGACGTGGTGCTGATCTCGCACAACCACTACGACCATTTGGATACAAACTCAGTAACTGCCCTGGCCCAGCAGACCGGTGGTGCGCCGCTGTTTTTGGTGCCGCTGGGTCTGAAAGACTGGTTTGCCAAGCTGGACATCACCACCGTGCAAGAGCTAGACTGGTGGGACAGCACACTGGTAGAGGGGGTGGAATTTAACTTTACCCCGGTGCAGCACTGGTCTGCCCGCGGCACGGGCGACCGCAGCCAAACCTTGTGGGGCGGTTGGGCTGTTTTTGGTGCCGACGCGCACTGGTACTTTAGCGGCGACACGGGCTACAGCGCTGACTTTACAGACACCCAAAAACGCTTTGCTGGCCGGCAAACCCCAGCCCTTGGCGGCGGTTTTGACATGGCGCTGATTGCGGTGGGCGCCTACGAGCCGCGCTGGTTTATGAAAGACCAGCATGTCAACCCGGCTGAGGCCGTGCAAATACACAAAGACCTGCAAACCAAGCGCAGCGTGGGTGTGCACTGGGGCACGTTTGAGCTGACCGACGAGCCACTGGACCAGCCGCCCAAAGACCTGGCCGTGGCGCGCAAGGCTGCGGGCTTGCAAGACGGTGATTTTGCTGTGCTGGCCATCGGCCAGACACGCCGCTTCCCGCGCAGAGCAGCACCATGACAGCGCGCAAAACCACGCGGGCAACGCCCGCCAAAGCGCAAGCTACAGCGCAAGTTAACTCACACGCTAATGCACAAGCCAGTGCACAGGCCAGCGCACCTACCAAGCCGCATTGGACCGACAAAATCAAGGCCTCCATCCCAACGCGCGAAGTGCTGGGCGCGCACCCTTGGCTCAAACCCATGGCCCAACGCTTGCTAGACCCGCGCTTGTGGCGGCTGCAGCATGAAGCGGTGGCACGCGGTTTGGCGATTGGCATCTTTTGGGCCTTTGTGATTCCATTCGGCCAGGTGGTGGCCGCTGCGGCGCACTGCGTGTGGTGGCGCGGCAATATTGCGGTAGCCGCTGGCATCACGCTGGTTACCAACCCGCTGACGATTGGGTTTTGGCTTTGGCTGGCCTACCAGCTGGGCAGCTTGGTGCTGGACGCACCGCCGCCGGTGCCCTTGGCCCAAGGCGCTGGGCTGCTGGGGTGGGTGACCGCATTTGGGTGGCCTGCTATTTTGGGCATGGGTATCTTTGCCGTGGGCGGCGCAGCTGCGGGCTATGTGCTGACCAAGCTGGTGTGGCGGCTGCGCGTGTGGGTAAAGCGGCGCGGCCGGTAATGCTGCGTTGGGTACCTTCGCGCCCCAGCACACAGCCGCAAACACTGCTGTAACACTGCAAGGCGGGCTGCACCTGCACGGCGCATTGCCTACAATCTGCGTATGACTTTTGCCGCCCTACCCGACCTGCCCAGCCACCCCTGCTATCTCAATGGTGCATTCACTGCGCTGAACGAAGCCAAGGTCAGTGTGCTTGACCGTGGTTTTATTTTTGGCGATGGCGTGTACGAGGTGCTGCCGGTGTACGGCGGGCGGGCGTTTCGGTTTGACCAGCACATGGCGCGGCTGGACCGGTCGCTGGCTGAAATGCGCATTGCCAACCCCCATTCGCACGCTGCATGGCAGCAAATAGCTACTGATTTAATAGCTGCTTGTGCAGCATTTCCTTGGGCCATAGGCCCAAAAGGTATTAAAAATGAACCCGTAATGGCCGATCTATTGGTCTACCTGCAAGTTACGCGCGGCGTGGCGGTGCGCGACCACGTGATGCCGCAGCACACCACCCCCACGGTGTTTGCCATGTGCAATCCGCTCACCCCGGCCAGTGCAGCGGCCAGGGCCCAGGGCGTGGCCTGCGTCACCCATGCAGACTTTCGCTGGCAAAAAGCCCACATCAAATCCACCAGCCTGCTCGGCTCGGTGATGGCGCGGCAACTGAGCTTTGACGCGGGCGCAGCAGAGACCATCATGTTTCGCGGCGACCTGCTCAGCGAAGCCGCTGCCAGCAACGTGTGGGTGGTCAATAATGGCGTGGTCAGCGGCCCACCCAAAGACAACCTGGTGCTAGAAGGTATTCGCTACGGCTTAATTCAGGAGCTGTGCGCCGCGCAAGGCATTGGTTTTAGCTTGCGGCCGATTACACGCGAGGAAGTGCTTGGCTGCGACGAGCTGATGCTGTCGTCGGCCACCAAAGAAGTGCTGGCCGTAACCACGCTAGACGACCGCAAAGTAGGCACCGGCCTGCCTGGCCCTGTCTACCAAGCCCTGTACGCCGCGTACCAAGCGGCCAAAATGGCTTAGGTCTCAACTGTTCAAACTACCCTGCTCCGATTACCCTGCCCGTTTTACACCTCGCCGCCATGGACATCCCAACTGAACAATCCCTGATCGAATACCCGTGCCAGTTCCCCATCAAAGTGATGGGCCTGAAAGTAGACGGCATGGTCAGCGCCCTGACCCACATTGCCCACCAGTTTGACCCCACGTTTGATGCCAGCACGGTGGAGCTGCGCGAGAGCAGTGGCGGCAAATACCTGGGTGTCACGCTCACCATCACGGCCACTTCACGCGAGCAGTTAGACGAAATTTACCGCACGCTGAGCACGCACCCGATGGTGAAGGTGGTGCTGTAAACGAACCAAGCTGGTATGCCTTGGTGGGCAGCTAGCAAGGCTTCAGTTTGGCGCTGGTGAGAGCCTAAGGCATATTTAAGCGTTTTAGCCCTGTTGCCCAACGAAATGCTGCATGAGTAGCTATTAATTTTGTAGTGTTGCGGTTTGTTTGACTGAGGTGTTTTGAATAGCCCGTGGCAATGCTTTTGCAGGTCTATTTACCTTGGTCGGGCGACGGGACATGTTATTTGCAAACTTCCGCGAATCACGCGCAGGCTGCCTAAGTATTTGCCCGTTTGGAAGTACGACGCGCCTTCGCTACAGTTTGCAAATAACACGCTCCCATCGCTTCTCCCTGGCAAATGGGTTTGAAGGCACG
>JAYWGO010000156.1:0-47334 GCA_043778205.1 Polaromonas sp.
GAGCGAAGGCGCGTCGTACTACCAAACGGGCAAATACTTACTTCACCTGCGCGTGATTCGCGGAAGTTTGCAAATAACATGTCCCGTCGCCCGACCAAGCTAATCAGGGCACAAAAGCATTGCCACGGGCTGTTCAAAACACCTCAGTCAAACAAACCAAGTCACTACAAAATACATAGCTACCCATGCAGCATTTCCTTGGGCCATAACCCTAAAACGCTTAAAAATAGCAGTTTCAAGCAGTCCACAATCCACCCCAACACCAACGTACTCCAACCCATGTCCCCAGCCTCAAATCCCCTTGCGCAAGCGCCCCGCACGCGACTGCTCTCTGGCTGTCTCGATAAACTCAGCCACCACCACACGGGTGCGGGTGCTGCGCCGCCATACCAGGCCTACGTCGATGGGTTCTACGGCATCGCGCAGGGTGCGGGCTTCGATGTATTCTGCGTCCAGCGTCCAGGGGCGGTACAAAAAGTCGGGCAGCACGGCAATGCCTGCCCCTACGCCCACCAGCGAGCGCACGGCCTCCAGCGAGGTGGTGCGCATCGTAATGTCGGGCACCAGGCCGTAGCGGCCCCATACCGTGCGCATCACCGCATCGATACGGTCAGCCTCCAGCACAATGTGCGGGTAGGTGGCGCATTCGGCCAAAGTTAGCTGCTGCTGGCCCGCCAAAGGGTGGTTGGCAGACAGCCACACACGGTTTTTGGTACTGGTTAGCACCTCCACTTGCAGGGCGCGCGGGTCGCCCAGTGCGTTAGACATCATGATCGCCAGGTCAAGCTCGCCGTTGACCAGCAAATGCTCTAAAAACTGCGGCTGGTCCTCAATGACGGTGATTTTGACGGACGGGTGCGATTTTTGGAAACGCGCAAACAGGTCGGCCAAATAGTAGCCCGCCACCAAGCTGGTCACGCCCAGCGTCAGGTCGCCGCTGAGCGTTTCTGCTTGCCCGCGGTCTATCAAGGCGGCTTCTGCCACCGCCGAAATCACTTTGCGTGCACTGGTTTGAAAGCGGTGGCCGTCCTGGGTGAGCACCATGCCTTTGGACGAGCGCTCAAATAGCTTGAGTCCCAAGGTGTCTTCCAGCTCCAGTACCGACTTGGTCACCGCCGACTGGGCAATATTAAGCATGCGCGAAGCCGCTGCCACCGACGCGGTCTCCGACACCGCTAAAAAATACCTGAACTGCTTAAACGTGATGTGCCGCTGCATGCGTCTTAATTCAATGTGGTGGTTAACCCTTGCTATCTAGTTTTTAGATAGGTATAGGTGGCAATAATGATCTTTGCAGGGTGCTTTGTCAAGCTTACATTAGGCGGGTTCCTGTGAAAGTAAACGGCTTGCTTACCCACTGGACGCACCTTGACCCCCCCATTAGTTCAACCGACCGGAGCAAAGCATGAAATTCTCTTCTCTCGCTGTCATCGCCTTAGGCACCAGCGCATTGGCCAGTGTCAGCATGGCCCAACAGCAACTCAAATCAATCGGCAAAGGCGAGGGCCAGGTCGATATCGTGGCCTGGGCTGGCTACATTGAGCGCGGCGCGACCGACAAAGGTTTTGACTGGGTCACGGGTTTTGAGAAAAAAACAGGCTGTAAAGTCAACGTTAAAACCGCAGGCACGTCCGACGAGATGGTGGCTTTGATGAACGAAGGCGGTTTTGACTTGGTGACCGCTTCGGGTGATGCCAGCACCCGGCTGATTCGCGGCAAGCGCGTGCAGCCCATCAACGTGGCGCTGCTGCCCAGCTATAAAACCGTAGACGAGCGCCTGCAAAAAGCGCCTTGGCACTTTGAAAACAACACCCACTACGGCGTGCCCTACCAGTGGGGCTGGAACGTGCTGATGTACAACACCAAAGTGTTTGGCGACAAAAAGCCTACCTCATGGGCCACCGTGTTTGAAGAGCAAACCTTGCCTGACGGCAAATCCAACAAAGGCCGTATACAAGCTTTTGACGGCCCTATCTATATTGCAGACGCTGCCCTGTACTTGATGAAGAAGAACCCCGCCCTGGGCATCAAAGACCCGTATGAACTGAACGAAGTGCAGTACAAAGCCGCGCTTGAACTGCTGCGCGGGCAGCGCAAGCTGGTGGGCAAGTACTGGCATGACGCGTTTGTGCAGATTGACGACTTCACCAACGAGGGCGTAGTAGCGTCCAGCAGCTGGCAGTTCCAGGCCAATATTTTGGGCTCTAAGAAGGCGCCTATTGCCACGGTAGTACCTGTTGAAGGCGCAACCGGCTGGGCAGATTCCACCATGATGCATGTGGATGCAAAAAATCCTAACTGCGCCTACATGTGGATGGAGCATTCGCTCAGCCCCAAACTGCAAGGCGATTTGTCGGCCTGGTTCGGCTCGGTCCCCGCAGTGCCTGCAGCCTGCAAAGGCAATGCACTGCTAGGGGATGGCGGCTGCGACAGGCAAGGCTTTGGTTCCTTTGACCGCATCTCTTTTTGGCGCACGCCTACCACCCAGTGCAAAACGCAAGACAATAAATGCGTGCCGTACCACAAGTGGGTGTCTGACTACATTGCCGTGTTGGGCGGACGTTAACCTCTTCGCTCCACCCCACTGTGCCCTGCGCGCGCTGGCTTGGGCAAGCCGCGCGGCAGGGTAGCGTCAACAAGGATAGCAATGTCAGTAGCCGTTTCTTTAGAAAACGTATCGTGTGTATTCAAGTCAGCAGGGCGCGAGGTGCGCGCTGTTGACAATGTCAGTGTTGATATCCAAAGCGGTGAGTTTTTTACCTTGCTAGGCCCTTCGGGCTCAGGCAAAACCACTTGCCTGCGCATGATTGGTGGCTTTACCTTGCCCACCAGCGGCTATGTGCGCATTCATGGGCACGACGTGAGCCTGCAGGCACCGTATGCCAGGCCAGTGAACACGGTTTTTCAAGACTACGCCCTGTTCCCGCACATGACGGTGCTGGACAACGTGGCCTACGGCCTGATGGTCAAAGGCATGGGCACTGCGCAAAGGCAAGCCAAAGCACAAAAGCTGCTAGAGCTGGTGCAACTGCCCGACGTAGGCGCGCGAAAACCGGGGCAACTCTCTGGCGGGCAAAGGCAGCGGGTGGCACTGGCACGCGCTTTGGTGAACGAACCTAAAGTGCTGCTGCTGGATGAGCCGCTGGGCGCGCTGGACCTGAAACTGCGCGAGCAAATGCAAACTGAGCTGAAAAGCCTGCAGCGCAAGCTGGGCATTACCTTCATATTTGTGACCCACGACCAGCACGAAGCTTTGTCGATGAGTGACAGGATTGGCATTTTTAACCAAGGCAAAATAGAGCAAATTGCCACACCGGCAGATTTGTACGCGCGGCCCAAGACCCGTTTTGTGGCCGAGTTTGTAGGCACGGCCAATGTGCTGTACGGCAGCCAGGCCAAGGCGCTGGGTTACCCAGGCGCGGTCATGGTCAGGCCCGAAATGATGGCACTGGGCACGGGCAGTGCGGGGGACAAGTCTATCGAGGGTACGGTGCAAGAAAAGCAATACTTCGGCTCTTTTTGGCGGTTGCAAGTAGCGGTCAGCGACCCCGCATTGGCCTTGACGGTGGACATTGCCGCCGCATCTGCCAACCTAGTGCCCGACGTAGGGCAAACCGCCGTAGTGCATTGGCCCGCCCATGCGGTGCACAGCATTGAGGACGCGGCTGCGGCTTAAGTTGCAGCCTTAAATTGCACCCCTTAAATCGCACCCCTCTAAGACGCTGCCATGCCCTCTTCAATCCACACACCGCACAGCCTGTTAGACAGGCTGTCCGACCTGTTGTACCAGCGCAAGGGGCTCATGCTGGCGGTGCTGCTCACCCCGCCTTTGCTGTGGTTTGGGGTGATTTACCTAGGTTCCTTGCTGAGTCTGCTGGCCAACAGTTTTTTTAGGTTAGACGACTTTACCGGCCAGGTCGTTAAAGAGCTGGGCTTTGGCAACTTTATTACTTTGTTTGAGCCTGCCAATGTAGACGTGGCGGTGCGCAGCATCACCATGGCGCTGGCCGTTACCCTGGCTGCGGCGGTGCTGGCGCTGCCTATTGCCTACTACATGGCACGCTACGCACGCGGCCCGCAAAAGGCCCTGCTGTACGTGGCCGTCATGCTGCCGCTATGGTCAAGCTATTTGGTCAGGCTGTATGCGTGGAAGCTGCTCTTGGCCAAAGAAGGCGCTATTTCATGGGCACTACAGCAGGTGCACATGCAGTGGCTGTTAGATGCACTGCTGGCCACGCCTTGGATAGGTGGCAACTCGCTGAGTTTTTCGCCTATGGGCACCTTCATGGTGTTTTTGTACATGTGGCTGCCATTTATGATTTTGCCGATCCAGGCGGCTATGGAGCGCATACCCGGCTCTTTCATCGAAGCGTCGGCAGATTTAGGGGCTGCTCCGGGCGCTACGTTCAAACATGTGGTGTTGCCTTTGGCCATGCCGGGCATAGCCGCAGGGTCTATTTTTACCTTCTCCCTCACGCTGGGCGACTATATTATTCCGCAGGTGATTGGCAATTCCACCATGTACATCGGCCAAGTGGTTTTTAAGCAGCAGGGCGTTGCGGGCAATTTGCCGTTTGCAGCAGCTTTCTCTTTGGTGCCGATTATCGTCATCGCTGTGTACCTGTGGCTGGCCAAACGCAAGGGGGCTTTTGATGCCATCTAGCCTAGCCAATAGCGGCCGCTTGGGGGCCTCCCTGCCGTTGAAGCTGGCCACTTGGGCCGTGGTGCTGTTTTTGCATGTGCCTTTGATGCTGATTATTCTGTACGCCTTTAGTGCGGACGATAAAAGCTATGTCTTCCCGCCACCCGGCCTGACTACCAAGTGGTTTGCCGTGGCACTAGCGCGTGACGATGTGTGGGCAGCCATCAAAATGTCGGCAGAAATTGCGCTCTACGCTACGGCCATAGCGCTGGTGCTGGGTGCGCTGGCCGCAGGTGCACTGGCGCGAACCCAGTTCTTTGGCCGCGAGGCGATCAATTTGCTGTTAATTTTGCCTATCGCTTTACCGGGCGTGGTCACAGGTATTGCGCTGCGTTCGGCCTACCACACGCTGGAGATTCCGTTTAGCTTTTGGACCATCGTCATTGGCCATGCCACCTTTTGTGTGGTGGTGGTGTACAACAATGCGGTGGCCCGGCTGCGGCGTATCAGCCCGTCGCTGGTAGAGGCCTCGATGGACTTAGGGGCTAATGTGTTCCAAACCTTCCGCTATGTGCTGCTGCCCCAGCTGGGTACGGCTTTGCTGGCAGGCGGTTTGCTGGCTTTTGCCCTCAGCTTTGACGAAGTGATCGTTACGACCTTTA
The DNA here is from genome assembly GCA_043778205.1 of Polaromonas sp. Lineage (GTDB taxonomy): Bacteria > Pseudomonadota > Gammaproteobacteria > Burkholderiales > Burkholderiaceae_C > JAAFIP01. The sequence goes on from JAYWGO010000156.1 coordinate 5,305, forward strand.
CCGCAGGCCAGCAAACCACCCTGCCTATTTGGATGCTGCAAGAGCTGATACGCCCTAGGCAGCGGCCCGTTACCAACGTGGTGGCGGTGTTTATCATTGCGCTTACTTTTATTCCCATCATTGCGGCCTATTGGCTTACCCGCAGTGACGAAGACAGCCAAAACCGCTAACCGCTAATAATTACCAACCATCACCCGCACCACCACTACCAGGAGCCATGCCATGGGACACACCGACATATTTCAAAGCTTTCCAACCGAGCTGCTCATAGACAACCAGTTTGTCAAAGGCGAAGGCGTTGCCGAGCCTGTGCTCAACCCGTCCACAGGCGAGGTGCTGTGCCAGGTGCACGAAGCATCCAATGAACAAGTGCAGCGCGCCGTGTCGGCAGCCCACCGTGCGTTTGAGTCGTGGTCGCAAACTACGCCGATGGAACGTTCGCGCTTGCTGCTGAAAATAGCCGACGAGATTGAGCTGCAAGCTGAGAGCTTTGCACGGCTAGAGTCGCTAAACTGCGGCAAACCGTATGCCCGCGCGCTAGAAGATGAAATCCCCGCCATAGCCGACTGCTTTCGTTACTTTGCAGGTGCGGCGCGCTGCATGACGGGTGCTGTGGCAGGCGAGTATTTAGCCGGCCACACCAGCATGATCCGGCGTGACCCAGTAGGCGTGGTGGCATCGATAGCGCCCTGGAATTACCCCTTGCTAATGGCGGCTTGGAAAACCGCCCCCGCCATTGCGGCAGGCAATACCGTGGTGCTCAAACCGTCGGAGCAAACCCCGTTAACCGCCTTGCTGTTTGCCAAAGTGGTGGCCAGTATTTTGCCCAAAGGTGTGATCAATGTGGTGTGTGGCCGCGGCCCCAGCGTAGGCCAGCCCATGGTGGAGCACCCCCAAGTGCGCATGGTATCGGTCACAGGCGATGTGGCCACTGGCCGCAAAATACTGCAGGCAGCATCGGGCACGCTCAAACGCACGCATTTAGAGCTGGGCGGCAAGGCACCTGTGATTGTGCTGGACGATGCCGACATTGGTGAAGTAGTGGCAGGGCTGCGCACTTTTGGTTTCTACAACGCGGGCCAAGACTGTACCGCTGCATGCCGTGTGTATGCCGGTGCGGGGGTGTACGATAAATTGGTCAGTGAGCTGACCTCGGCAGTGTCAAGTATCAAAATGGGGCTGCAGGACGAGGCGGGTGTTGAAATGGGCCCGTTGATCTCTGACCGTCAGCGCAGCAGGGTGGCCAGCTTCGTAGAGCGCGCGCAAATGGCGGGGCATATGGAAGTAACTACCGGCGGCAAGCTACGCCAAGGCCCTGGCTTCTTTTATGAGCCTACGGTGATTGCCGGTGCGCGGCAAGACGACGAGATTGTGCAGCGCGAAGTGTTTGGCCCAGTGGTCAGCGTAACGCGTTTTGCCGATGTAGAACAAGCTATTGGCTGGGCCAATGATTCAGAGTACGGCCTGGCATCCAGTGTGTGGACAAAAGACGTAGGCCACGCCATGCGCTTGGCCAAGCAGCTACAGTATGGGTGTACGTGGATTAACACCCATTTCATGCTGGTGAACGAAATGCCGCACGGCGGTTTAAAATCCAGTGGGTATGGCAAAGACATGTCCATGCACGCGCTGGAAGACTACACCGTGGCGCGCCATATCATGGCTAAATTTTAGGAGCAAGCGATGAAGCATTCATTGAACGAACAATTGATGGCCCGCAAAGCCGCCGCTACACCACGCGGCGTGGGTGTGATGGGCAGTTTTTTTGTAGACAAAGCGCTCAACAGCGAACTGTGGGACATTGAAGGCCGCCGCTTTATAGATTTTGCAGGCGGCATTGCGGTGATGAACACGGGCCACCGCCACCCTAAAGTGGTGCAAGCCATGCAAGCCCAGCTAGAGCGTTTTACCCACACCTGCTACCAAGTGGTGCCGTATGAAAGCTATATTGCGCTGGCTGAAAAACTCAACGCGCTAACGCCTGGCACCCATGCCAAGAAAACCGCCTTGTTTTCTACCGGTGCCGAGGCCGTAGAAAACGCCATCAAAATTGCCCGCGCCGCGACCAAGCGCAGTGGCGTGATTGCGTTTTCTGGTGCGTTCCATGGCCGCAGCATGTTTGCCGTGGCCATGACGGGCAAAGTACAGCCTTACAAAGCTGATTTTGGGCCGTTCCCACCCGAGATTTTCCATGCGCCTTTTCCCTGCCACTGCGCTAATTTAGATGAGGTTAAAAAGGCCATTCACCACATCTTTAAATCCGACATCGAGCCTGCACGCGTAGCCGCTATTATTTTTGAGCCAGTGCAAGGCGAAGGCGGCTTTAACGTGATTCAGCGCGAAGCCGTTAAGTGGCTGCGCCAGCTGTGCGACACCCACGGTATTTTGCTGATTGCTGACGAAGTGCAAACCGGCTTTGGCCGCACTGGCAGCCTGTTTGCCATGGACCATTTTGTGCAAGACGGCGTGCTGGCCGACCTCACGGTGATTGCCAAGTCCTTGGCTGCGGGCATGACACTGTCTGCCGTAACGGGCCGTGCAGAAATTATGGATGCCCCATCGCCCGGTGGGCTGGGCGGCACCTACGCTGGCAACCCTATGGCCGTGGCGGCAGCCCATGCTGTGATCGACATCATGGAAGACGAGCAATTGCCCGCACGCGGCGCTGTGCTGGGTGCGCAGCTGCAAAAGCGCCTGAACGCACTGCGCAGCCAAGTGCCCCACATCTTTGATGTGCGCGGCCTAGGTGCTATGGTGGCCTGCGAGTTTCGCAAAACCGATGGCAGTCCTGATGCAGACATGACCAAGCGCGTGCAAGCGGCTGCCTTGGCCAAGGGTTTGATTTTGCTGACCTGCGGTGTGGATGGCAATGTGATCCGCTTTTTGTTCCCGCTGACGATTGAACAGGCTATTTTTGACGAGGCCTTGGGTATCTTGGAGTCCGCGCTTTTGGCCCAGACTGCGCAAATGGCGTGAAGCTAGGTTAAAAATCTTGAGCTTGGTGCAAAGTCAGTTTGTGCACCGCCGGCCTTAAGCGTAAGTTACCCAATCGGGCAGTGCTTCCAAATGCGGCAGCGTGTTGTAGGTTACCAGCATGTGGCGCTTGGGCGTAAAGGCAAATTCAGTCACACTGCTGTTACGGATGCGCAGGTTCAGCTCAATGGTGGTCTCGGCGCTGGTGCCCAGCACATGGCCCACCGCCGTACTGATAGGCCCTCCGCTGCTAACAATTAACACGTTGGCTGTGTCGTTGGCGGCAAACTGCGCGCGCACATGGTCTAGCGCGCTGGTAACGCCGTGCACAAAGTTTGGGTAAGTGGGCATGCCTGCGGGTTGCGTGCTGCCCTGCATCCAAGCGGCCAGGCCGGTTTTAAGCAGGCGAAAATGGTGGCGGTAGTTTTCTGGGCTGCGATCAGGGCTTAAGGGCGCTGAGTGAACGGCTTTGACTACCGCATCGCTGTCGTATTCGTTCAGGCCTTCCCACTGAAGTGCTTGTATGTCCAAGCCCGCCCCTTGGCAAATACCTGCGTAGGTTTGCGCATGGCGGCGCAGGGTGCCCATCAGCACGCCGTCAAACCGAAGGCCCTTGGCCGCAAAGTATTCACCCAAGCGCACAGCCTGCTGGTGACCCAGTGGGCTTAAGTTGTCATAGTCTGCCGCACCAAAACTGGCTTGGCCGTGGCGTACGAGGTAGAGTGTTCCCATGGCAGTATTGTGCTGCTTTGGCAGGCGCAGGCTTGTCGCAAGCGTTGCAGGTGGGCGCACGGTGCGGCATAGCTTACTATGTTATGTATAGCTGTCCGTGCAGCATTTTGTTGGGCGTTAGGACTATTTTGCTTTCAAAATTACTGTTTTCTGGGTGTGCAGGAAATTACTCCCATAGAATAGATTGATGCTAAAGACCGCTTTGCCCACACCTGCCCAATTGCAAGATGCCTTAAACAGTATTGCCAGCGATGCGCAGGCACTGTACGGGCAGGGCAAAGTTGCCTCGTATATTCCCGCTTTGGCCCAAGTAGCACCGCACCAGTTTGGCATGGCGGTGGCACTGGTGGACGGTACGTGTGTGTCCACCGGCAGCAGCGATACACAGTTTTCTATTCAAAGCATTTCTAAACTTTTTACCTTTGTATTGGCACTAAAACTGGTGGGTGACGAGGTGTGGCAGCGTGTGGGGCGCGAGCCCTCGGGGGCGGCGTTTAACTCGATGGTGCAGCTAGAAACAGAAAAGGGCATTCCGCGCAATCCGTTTATCAACGCGGGAGCGCTGGTGATTACCGACATACTGACCACACGCTTTGCCCACTTGGACATCGCCTTGCTGGGCGCGCTGCGCAGGCTGTCAGACAGCCCCGATTTGAACTGGGACATGCAAACCGCCAAATCAGAACGCGACACCGCCCACCGCAATATGGCCATGGCCTACTTTATGAAAAGTTATGGCAACTTTGTTAACGAACCCGAACTGGTGCTGGACAACTACTGCCGCCAGTGCGCTATCGAAATGAGCTGCAACCAGCTAGCGCAAGCCACGATGTTTTTAGCCAATGGCGGGTTGGACATTGGCGGTGCAACTCAGAGTGGCGATGCCCGGCCCGGCGAGCAGTTCTTAAGCGCAGACGCCGCGCGTCGTGTGAATGCGCTGCTGCTTACCTGCGGCGCGTACGATGCAGCAGGTGACTTTGCCTACCGGATTGGCTTGCCCGTCAAGACCGGGGTAGGCGGCGGCATAGTTGCCATCGTGCCCGGAGTGGGTACCGTAGCGGTGTGGGGCCCCGAGTTGGATGCCAAAGGCAACTCGGTATTGGGCGCGTTTGCGCTGGAGCAGCTGGTGCAACTGACCGGCTGGAGCCATGATTAAATAGCGTTTCATCCGTTTCACTTCGACCATTCAAAAAGCTACCTATTTCCGACTGGCAACCCAGCCCCCGCTACCCCGACCCGTCCATCGTCAGCATCGATCCGTCGTTTGGTATTTTGAGCAACTATGAAGGCGAAAAGGCCACGCCAGAACTGCCTACCAATCTGTACCGCATAGATGCAGATGGCTCCATCAGCGCGGCCGCTGAGGGCATTAACCAACCCAATGGTTTGGCGTTCTCGCCTGACGAGTCGCTTTTGTACATCGTCGAATCACGCACCAGCCCGCGCACCATCCTGGCCTATGACGTGGTGGGTGGCAAAAAACTCACTGGGCGGCGTATCGCCATCGACGCAGGCGGGCTAGATGGCGTGCATGTGTTTAACCCGCAAGGCACCCTGATCGGCCGCATTGACCTGCCCGAGCGCTGCGCCAACCTGTGCTTTGGCGGCGTGCACCGCAACCGCCTGTTCATGGCGGCCAGTACGTCGCTGTATTCGCTGTATGTGAATACGCAGGGTGTGGGCTACGCGTGATTCTGTATACAACGCCTCGTCTTAACAGACTATGGCGCTGTCAGCTGTATATTTTATAGATGATTGAACGCGTCATCGCCTACTTGCTGCGCCCATTAGACTTCTTTGGCGGCGAACGTTTGGCAATCACGGTCGCTTCATTTGTCCACACACGCAGCTGCTCGGTGTCATCAAGTATCTCCTGCGGTAATTGAAAATACCTGCGCACCTGAATCCGTCCATTTTTAGTCAAATACGAAAACGCCTGCATTCCCGCCTGCTCGTAGCGCGGACGGGTTGCATCGTCCACGACAAAATACAAGCAATTGCCAATCATCATGGCAAACTGAGCGCCCTCACGGTACAGACCCACGCCGCCAAAAAATCGGCTCGCACGCGCCGGGTCGATTTGCTGCAACTGCTCCAGAACATATTCTTTATATTGCGCGCTAGGTGCCATAGATTTTTTGTGATGAAAACTTTAACCGCGTTTTGGCAGTTTTAGTAAAAAATAAATAAAACCACTTGCTAAAAGCATATGCAATGAGAGGTTGGGCGCAACACCCGATAGTTTGCTGATGACGCCATCGGCGTAACCGAAAGCTTCCATTACAAAAAGCCCTGCCTGCACACCTATATTCACCAATAACAGCCAGCTCAGTGTAGTTGAGTCATCGTTGTTGCGCATGCTCCAGTTAATGCCACCCAGCGCCATGAGTAGTATTCCCGTCTCGCGCATCCACAGTTGAGTAGCAAGGTTTGGAATTACGCCTTTGCTCTCTAGCAATAGAGCAGGGAAAGTGAGTGCGAACGTGCCCACTGCGAGCGCGATCATCGCAGCAAACGTTAGGAATGTCGCTCTTTTCATGGCTACTGAAACCCCACCATTTGCATCAAGCGCCCATCCGCGCGATACATGCCGTAGCTGGCACCTGTCACCAACACCGTGCCTTTGCCATCCACCATGTCGTAATGCACGAGGCTGCGATCGTGGTGGCTTTCAAATTTAGTGGTGACGAACTTGCAGCCTGGCGCTGAGGTTTGAAACTCCTTCATGTAGCCCGATAATTGCGCGTGGCCCATGGCTTGTATATTCGGGTCGGTGTACACGCAATCAGGGTGCACGCTTTTTTCAAGCAGTTGCAGGCGCTTGGCGGTATCGAGCTCCGACCACGCGCTGGTATAGATTTCCCATATGTCTTTTTGCACTGTATTTTCCATTGTCGATTTCCTTGAGGAAAAAATTTCAAAAAATGACTCTCGTCACTATTGAACTGAATGTCCAATGCCGCGATCATGCAGAGCAATGCGTTAAGCCGCAATTACCCGCACAGGTAATTGCCCGCAAATCAGCGGCCTGTATAGTCAATCCATGACCGACAAACTTTTTAGCGCTTTGCTCAAATACTGGCGCGGGCGGCGCGGCATGTCGCAGCTGGATTTGGCGCTCGCTGCCGATGTATCTGCACGGCACGTGAGCTTTTTAGAGTCTGGCCGCGCCAGCCCCAGCCAAGATATGGTGTTGCGCCTGATGAGCACCCTGCAAGTGCCGCTGCGCGACCAAAACGATGCACTGCGTGCTGCTGACTTCCCAGCCAGATTCCTGGCGCCCGCCCTGAACGCCATCGACCCGGCCATTGACGATGCCATCACCCGCATGATGCGCCAGCAAGAGCCCTACCCGCTCACCGTGCTCAGCCCCAGCTACGAGATTTTGCGCTGCAACCAAGCGGCGCAAAACATTTTTTCGCAGTTTGTACAAGACCCCTCCCGCTTGCAAATACCGCTGAGTTTGTACGCTTTGGTGTTCGACCCGCAACTGGCGCGTCCGTTTATCCAAAACTGGGCGCAAATCGGCCGTAGCATGATAGCGCGTCTGCACCGCGAGGCACTCAGCCGATCTAACGATGCACGTCTGTGGTCGCTGCTGGAGCAAGTGCTGGCCTATCCCGAAGTACCGCAAGCGTGGCGACAACCCGACTTTTCAGATGCATTGGAGCCCACTTTATCGTTGGTTCTCGCGCGCGGCCCTCACACGCTGCGTTTTTTCACCGTGCTTACCACCATCGCCGCACCGCAGCAGATCACGCTAGATGAACTGCGGATTGAGAGCTACTTTCCACTGGATGAGCAGACGCGGCTAGCGTGTGATTTTTATATGCAAAAACATGCCTAAAGCTGCTCTAAATATTAGCGTAAATAGCTACTATTTATAGAGCAAATTGAGCCAAGAATGGACTGACCAGTCACTGCGCTGTTGGCTTTGTGTGCCGCCGTACACCACGCCACCGCCTGCTACAGCCTGAGGGTGATGGGCGGCGAAGGTTTTAAGGCCTTTGAAGTAATCTGAATTGACGGTGGCCCCGGCTTTGATTTCAATGGCGTGCAGCTTGCCACCCGTAGGCAAAAGTAAGTCAACCTCATTGCCTTCGGAGTCGCGATAAAAATACATCTCAGGGCTTTCGCCCGCGTTCAGGCGGTCTTTCAGCGCTTCCATGATGATGAAGTTTTCAAACAAGCTTCCCCAGAGCGGGTCGCGCAGCACCTGCTCCGGCGTACGCAGGCCTAGTAGCCAGCTAACCAGACCCACATCATAAAAATACAGCTTGGGTGATTTGACAAGGCGTTTGCCTGAATTGGTAAACCAGGGTGGCAGCAGGTACACGATGTAGCTAGTTTGCAGCAGGTCTATCCAGGCACGGGCAGTGGCATGCGACACGCCCGCGTCGTTAGCCAAGCTGTCTACGTTGAGCAGTTGCCCCGTGCGGCCCGCGCACAGGCGCATAAAGCGTTCAAAGCGTTGCAAGTCATGCACGGCAGCCAGTTGGCGCAAGTCGCGCTCCACATACGTGGCAAAGTAGTCCGCCAGCGCTTGGCTAGGATTCAAGTTTTTATCATGAATGCGCGGGTAAAACCCGCTGAGCAAGGTTTGCCCCATCTCGGGCGGATTGGTGACGCCCTTTAAGCGCTGTACCTCAGCCAATGTGAACGGCAACAGGCGCAGCACAGCGGTGCGCCCAGCCAGCGACTGGGTGACCTGTGTCATCAGTTCAAACTGCTGGCTACCCGTCAGAATAAACCGCCCCGTCTGCGGATCAGCATCCACCATGCCCTGAATATAGGAGGGTAGCTCAGGTGCGCGCTGAATCTCGTCCAGGATGGCACCCTGGGCATAGTTGCTTAAAAAGCCGCGCGGATCGTCAGTGGCAAAGCGGCGCGTGTCAGGGTTTTCTAGTGTGACGTAGGGTTTGCCGGGGAATAGAGCCTTGGCCAGCGTGGTCTTGCCGCTTTGCCGTGGCCCGGTGAGTGTGATGACTGGGTATTGGCTGGCAAGCTGCCGGAGAAGGGGCGTGATGTTGCGTGTGATCATGCCCATGATGATAGCAAATTCCTGCAAATCCGCGAAATTTTCGCGGATTTGCAGGAATTACAAAGTCTTGTACGAGTCAACCAACCAGAACTTTGGCAAACACATCGGCATCCACATTGCCGCCGCACAGCGTGGTGCCTACTACCAGGCCTTTGAGCAGAGCGCGATCCTGCATGGCAGCGGCAAACGATGCAGCGCCTGCGCCTTCGGCCACGTTGTGCGTGTCCACGTAGAGCGCGCGCATGGCTGCTGCTACTTCGATGTCAGTCACTTTCACGATGTGGTCGATGTGGGGCATCAGCACCTCCAGCGCGGCTTGGTCGGCAATACGGCAGGCCATGCCGTCGGCCAGCACGGTAGTGACGGCGGACTCGACCACGCGGCCTGCGGCGATAGAGTCGGCATAGCTAGTGGCATGGCTGCTGACCACGCCCACTATTTTAACTTTACGGCCCAGCGCCAGCTTGGCTGCAATGGCCGCCGCCGCGCCCGAGCCCATGCCGATGGGCACGTAGGCTACGTCCATATGGGGCACGGCTTTGAAGAACTCTAGCCAGTAGGTGCTAACGCCCAACACCAAGTCTAAGTGGAAGCTGGGCACCATGTGTGCGCCACGCTCTTTGGCCAGGTTGATGGCAAATTCTCGCGCTTCTTGAAATTCATTGCCATGCTCTAGCAAAGTGACACCCAGCGCCCGCATGGCTGCATTTTTCTCGGTGCTATTGCCTACTGGCACCACGACGGTACAAGGCACGCCATGCTTGCGTGCAGCCCAGCCCATGCTTTGGCCGTGGTTGCCACGTGTAGCGCTTAGTATTTCTTTGGGCAAAGCATGGGCTTTTTTTAACTGGTCAAAATACGTCAACCCGCCGCGAATTTTGAAAGCGCCTACAGGGTTGTGGTTTTCATGCTTGACCCAGCAGTCGGTGCCTAAACGCTCGCTCAGCAGCCCCCAGCGGTATTGCGGCGTGGCCTGAAAGTCTTGGTACACCACTTGGGCGGCAGTTTCTATTTGCTGTAATGAAAACATTCAAAGTCCTTGAGATAGCAGGGTAATTGCCCCTTTGGGCGTTTGCAGGGTGGCGCTTAGATTTGCAGGCCCCTGTGTAATTGCAATGCCGTCAAGGCCTATAGCGGTATAGGCGGCTTGCAAGGCCGGCGCGTCTGGATGGCTAACGCGGATGCCCTGCAGCGTGATGCCCGAGCGCGGCAGGCTGTTGCGCGGGTGCAGGCGCAGGGGTTCTTTATCGTCGGGTTTGCCCCACTGAATCAGCGTAGGCAGCATGCCGCCAAACAAACGCTGGCCATCCTCACGCACGGTAATTTGCCACTGCAACATACCTTTATTGGTGTGGCGGCTGGCCAGCAGCGCTGGGCCACGGTCAACCTGCAACGCGCTAAGAGCAGCGCATGCAGCTTGTACATCAGGGGTGTTGGCCACAAAGTGCATCAAGCGCGGCTCCACCGCTACGGCGGCTTGCAGCGCTGCGTCGTCCATATCAAACCAGCGTTTGGTGCCTAGCTTGATAGTGGGGGTTGCATTCGGATTAATGGCAATAATTTCGCAGTACGCCATCGGGTTAGTGGGGGTGGCAATTTTGAACAAGCGGTTGTGTGTGCCAAACAGCTTGTGTTCTCCGCCGGGGCTGGGCGTAATGCCCAGGGTAGCCTCACACCATTGCACGCCTTGCTCAAGATTGTGTGCAACGATAACCAAGTGGTCTATCTGTGCTTTCATAGCAATACCTTACCGTCGATGCAAGTGACCGATGCGCCGCCAATCCAAATATCTGCACCGTCTTGCTCTACATGTACACGCCCTGCACGCGCTAGTGCGGTGCCTTGTGCCGCCACGTAGCGCGTGGGTGCTAAGCCTGCGCCAATCAGCCACTGCGCAATGCCTGCGTTGAGGCTGCCAGTTACTGGGTCTTCGGCCATGCCGTTATTCCCTGGAAAGAAGGCACGCACTTCAAACTGAGTCTCGTCACCGGTAGTTTGCGCACCCACCACGCCAACTTTGCCACGCGGGCCCACAACGCCGATATCTAGACCTGCAAGAATGGTTGCGTCTGGCTTGAGAGCTAACACTTGGTCTGCACTGCGCAACATTACACCGCGCCACTTAGGCCCGTTGTCGCACCACGCATGTGCCACGATGTCGCTGCGGTCAATTTTTAGTCCCCGTGCAATCAAAGCCACATCTGCTTCATCTAGTGGGCCGCTTTTGATCAGCGGTGGCGCTGCAAAGGCTAATCTGCCCAAAGCTGCATCGCGCTTGATCTTCACTAGCCCCACGCCGCACTCTTGTACGATATGTGCAGCCTTGGGTTTACCACCCACCTCTAGCCATGCATGGCAAGTACCCAACGTGGGATGCCCTGCAAATGGCAGCTCGCGGCCAGGGCAGAAAATGCGCACTTTGTAGTCTGCGTCGGCGTGTGTGGGTGGTAACAAAAATGTGCACTCCGACAAATTTGTCCAATTGGTAAAGTGCTGCATCTGCTCTTGGCTAAGACCCGTGCCGTCTAGCACCACACCCAAAGGGTTGCCGTAGTACGGGCGGGCAGTAAAAACATCTACCTGTTTAAAGAAGCGTAGCAACATATTAATTTTCCTTATGTTTTAGCTGGGTAAGTGTGCTTTAAGTACGTCGGCCAACGCAGCAATACCTTCGTTAATCTGCCCTACACTGGCAGTCACAAACGACAGCCGCAGCGTGTTGTGCTGTGCGTCACCGCTATAGAACGCTGCACCAGGTACATAGGCCACATTGCGTTCGACTGCTTTGGGCAGCATGTCGGCAGCGTTCATGCCTTGGGGCAGTTTGACCCATAAAAACATACCGCCGTCAGGTTTGTTCCATTGAATGCCTGTGCCAGCCAAGTGTTTGTCCAGCGCAGCCAGCATAGCGTGACACTGCGCTTTGTAAAGTGCGCGAATGGTGGGCACGTGGCGGTCAATAAAACCGTCTTTCAACACCTCGGCCACCATGCGCTGGTTAAAGCTGGGCGTATGCAGGTCGGCCGCTTGCTTGGCTTGCAACAGCTTGGGGTACAGCGCCTTGGGGGCTACCAAATAGCCTAAGCGCAAACCAGGCGCGAGTGTTTTGCTAAAGCTGCCCATGTAGATGCAACCATCAGGGTTGCGGGCGGTTAAGGGCGCGGGTGGTGGCGCGTCAAACCACAGGTCGCCATACGGGTTGTCTTCCACTATCGGCAGGTTCAAGCGCTTGGCCTCTGCGCTAAGCGCTACACGCCGTGCCTCTGACATGCTGTTGCCTGTGGGATTTTGAAAATTAGGCAGCACATACAAAAACCGTGCACCAGCAGCCTTGGCAGCCAAGTCGGCCACGTCAATGCCTTGTGCATCGCTGCCTACGCTCACAAATTCTGGCTCCATGGGCGTGAAGGCTTGCAACGCGCCAAGGTAGGTGGGAGTTTCTACCAACACACGCGAGCCTTTGTCGATCAAGATTTTGGCAATCAAGTCCAGCGCCTGCTGGCTGCCTGTGGTGATCAGCACCTGCGCAGGGTCCACCTCCCAAGTCAGAGATTGGGCCACCCATTCGCGCAGCGCAGGAAAGCCCTCACTGGCGGCGTACTGCAACGCAACTTGGCCATCGTCTTTCAAAACCTTGGCACATGCTGCTGCAAACTCAGTGATGGGAAATGTCTTAGGCGAAGGCAAGCCACCCGCAAAACTGATGATGCCAGGTTTCTCCGTGACCTTCAAAATCTCTCGAATCACAGAAGGGTTCATGCGCTCTGCGCGTGCGGCTAGTGACCAGTTCATTATTTTTCTCCTCCTTGTGGGCCATAAAAAACGACCCAAGCTACAAAACCGTGGCTGAAATTTTCAAAGCGATGTTTTACGCCCGCCGATACAAAGAACGCGTCGCCTGCGGCAGCGTCAAAACGTTGTTCATTTATGACGATCTGACCTGTTCCGCTATGTATAAAGTACAGTTCATCCTGGGTGTGCGGCTGCTGTACATCTTCGTTTTTGGGCGCAAATACTTCCACACTCATCGTGCCGCCCGCCAGCATAGTTGTAAACGGAGCGCCCTGCGGAAACTGTTTAGTCGGTGAGGCAGGCAACCTCTTTAAGGCTTGTGCGATAGATACTTTCATGCTCTATCAATCCATAACAAATAGCTTAGCGCCCAGCAGAACGACAGTGTCATGTACGTTTTCATTTTGCGCTTCCTTGAGCATTACCTATAGGCATTTTTTTACCTATAAATACAGTGGCAATGACTGCTACGCCAAAACCTAAAGTGATAGCGTCAAGCTTTTCGCCCAATAACGGCATAGCAAACAGCAAACTTAAAAACGGTTGCACCAACTGCACTTGGCTAACCCGCACTGCCCCACCCAAGGCCAGCCCTTTGTACCAAGCAAAAAAACCTATCCACATTGAAAATACTGCCACATAGGCAAATGCCCACCAACTGCTGGTGCGTACCTGCGCAAAGTCGGCAGGCGCGACCCATAATGTGACTGGCACCGTAAAAGGCAGTGACAACACCAGCACCCAGCAAATCACTTGCTCTGCCCCTAGGCTAGGCGTGAGCCGCGCGCCGCCGATGTAGCCTAACGCTGCGCTGCACATGGCCAGCAGCAAAAACACGTCGGCCAAATGCAGTGTGATATGGCCCGTGCTGTCGGCTGAGCGAACCACCATAAACGCTAGCACCAGTACCGTACCCACCAACGCGCACAGCCAAAATGCGGTGCTGGGCTTTTGTTTAAACCACACGGCGGCTACTACGGCGGTAGTTAGCGGTAACAAGCCAGTGACTACCGCACCATGCATGCTGGGCACGTACTGCAGTGCCAACGACATGAACAATGGAAAACCCACCACCACGCCCATAGCAGTAAACGCGATCAAACCCCATTGCCTAGCCGCTGGCACGCGCAGCATGCCGCGCTGGTGCTGCAACAGTAAGTACAACAAAGACAATACCCCGGCCACCGCTGCGCGGCCAAAGGTAACAAACCAGGGGGAGAGTTGCGGCGCACTGGCCGAGCCCACCGCCATCTTGGTCATGGGCATGGTGGCGGCAAAAATGACAACGCCTAGCAAGCCTAGCAGCAAGCCATTGCGTTCGTGATGGGCTGCTGCGTGCGCCGTGGTGGTGTTCATACCGTAGCCATCCACACAGCGGTGGCTACCAGCACCAAGGCCATCACGCGGTTAAACCACAGCAAGCGTGCACCGCGCGCCAACCAGTCGCGCAGCAGTGCGCCCACGGCGGCGTAAGCCAGGTTGCTGCTAAACGCAAAAAACATCATCGTGGGCAGCACAATGGCAAAGCGCACCAGTGTGTCGCCCCGCCCCGCCACCCAGCCCGCTACTACGGCCAAGGCAAACATCCATGCCTTGATGTTGACAAACTGCAGCGCAGCGCCCTGCCAAAACGTAACCTGCAGCCGCGCACTGTCGGCCTGCGCCAAGCTGCCTGAGCGCGACAGCTTAAGGGCTAGCCACAGCAAATAAGCCACGCCCACCACTTTGACCGCACTGCGCAGTGCAGGTACAGCCACAACCAAACCACCCACACCTGCTGCGCACACTGCCAGCAGCACACCCCATCCCACAGGCACTGCGCACACAAAGCGCATGGCGCGCTTAAAACCGTAGTTAGCTGCCAGCGCGGTGGACAAGGTGGTATTAGGCCCCGGAGAAAAGCTCATGGCGGTGCCCAAGATCAGCAGTGCGGTAAATTCTTGCCAGCTCATGGTGCTATGTGTGCGTGTTAGGTTGTAGGTGCAACTTTGACTGCCCGCGCAGGCCAGTTGGCCAAGGCGATGCCGCCAATCACAAGGATAAAAACCACAAACTTCCACAGCGGAAAACGCTCTGCATAAAACAGCGCGGACGACGCCATGCCAAATATGGGCACCAGCAGCGCCCAAGGCGTTACAACCGAGGCCGGGTACTTGGTCAGCAGCATGCTCCATAGGCCAAAGCCCGCCACTGTAGCCCCCACACCCTGCCACACCACGGCGCTCCAGGCTGCCAAGCTGGCAGTTTGCATCTGCTGCAGTGCCAGCGCCGGGCCAGTAGTGGCATAGGCCATGGCAGCCAGCGGCGGTAGGGCAAACAAACTGCTCCACACAATAAACGACAGCATGTTAATTTTGACCGGCGATTGCTTTGCCACGTGCTTGGTAAGCAGGTTAGACGCTGCCCAGAACGATGTAGCGGCCAAAGTCAGCGCCAAGCCGCGCAGGCTGAGGTCTGCGTCAATATGCCAGCCCACCAGCGCCAAGCCCAGCGCCGCCGCCAGCAGCCCAAGCACCTGCTTTGAGGACACACGCTCGCTGAAAATAAAGGCACTTAGCACAATGGTGATAAAAACCTGCAGCTGCATGAGCAGCGACGCCAGCCCCGGTGTAATGCCGTTGTGCAGCGCCATAAACAGCAGGCCAAATTGGCCGCTGCCCAAGGCCAAGCCATTGGCAAGCAACCAGCCCAGCTTAACCCCGGGCTTGGGCAGCCAAAAAATCAAGGGGAAGGCTGCCAGAACAAACCGCAGCAGCGAGAGCAGCAAAGGGTCAAACTCCTGCAGGCCAAATTTCATGACAACAAAATTGCTGCCCCATATGAAGGTTACCAGCAGCAAAAGCAGTGCGTCCACGGGCGTGACCATCGGCTTAGCCAAGGGCTTGGTAGCGTGCGGGGCAGAGCGGGTGGCTAAAGGCATGGAGGCTTAGATTTTCAAGACAGGCAAGGAATAACTTTCAATGTACAGTAAGTTGCGGTACAGTACCAGTACAGAATAACGGTTCAGTCATCGTACTGTACTGGTCAATTTGCGGGTACAGATGACCCTTAGCCCCTTCCCGCTACCTTCCCGATACCTTCAGAGGCCCACACCATGCTCATGCGCACCTCGTCTCTTAGCCTTACCGAGCAGCTGGTAGAGCGCTTTACCGAGCGCATTCGCAACCGCCTGCTGGCAGCGGGCGCGCGCCTGCCCAGTGTGCGCCAGTGCGCCGCGCAGCACGGGGTAAGCCCGCACACCGTGGTGTCAGCCTACGACCAGCTGGTAGCGGCAGGCCTGGTAGAGGCACGCAAGCAGCGCGGGTTTTATGTGCGAGATATTCAAAATATTAAGCATAATATGCCTACCGCCCAAGGAAATGCTGCACAAGCAGCTACTAATAATATAGCGTTAGAAAATTTACCTGGTGGCATATCATTGCGCGCCAGCACCGGGCTTACAGGGCGACTGCAGGCCCGCATTGATGCCACTGCGCTGATTCGCGGCATGTTCCACCACAACCGCTCGGGCTTGGGCAGCCACTGGCCGCAGCCTGGCATGGGGGTCTTTCCGCCTGACTGGCTGGCGTCTGGCTTTATCAGCGCCGCTGTGCGCAAGGTCACGCACAGCAAAGGCCTGATCGAGCTGAGCCTGAAATACGGTGAACCCAAAGGCGACAGTGGTTTGCGCAACGCCCTGTCTACCAAGCTGCGCGACCTGAGCATTGATGTGTCTGCCGAGCACATCATCACCACCATTGGTGCCACCCATGGGCTGGACGTGGTCAGCCGCACCCTGCTGAAAGCGGGCGACTGCGTGATGGTGGAAGAGCCCGGCTGGGCGGTAGAGTTTGCACGCCTGGATGCACTGGGCATGCGCATACTGCCCGTGCCACGCCGCGCCGACGGCCCCGACCTGGACGTGATGGCCCGCTACTGCCAAGAGCATGCGCCCAAGCTGTTTGTGAGTGTGAGCGTGTTCCACAACCCCACCGGTTACTGCCTTAGCCCCGGCAGCGCGCACCGCGTGCTGCAGCTGGCCAACCAGTTTGATTTTCATATTGTTGAAGACGACACCTACAGCCACCTCGCCCCCGCGCACGCCACCCGCATGTGCGCGCTAGACGGCCTGCAGCGCACTATTTACGTCAGCGGCTTTGCAAAAATACTGGCCCCCAACTGGCGCGTAGGCTACATAGCCGCCCCGCCACAGCTGGTAGAGCGCCTGCTAGACACCAAGCTGCTGTCTACCTTAACCACCCCCGCGTTGCTAGAAAAAGCACTCGCGCTGTGCATAGAGCAAGGCCACCTGCGCCGCCATGCCGAGCGCATTCGCACCCGGCTAGATGCCGCCCGCAGCCGCAGCGCGCGCCTTGCTTTGCAAGCAGGCTGCAGCTTTGCCGCCGAGCCTGCGGGCCTGTTTGGTTGGGTAGACACCGGGGTAGACACCGACCTGCTGGCCCAGCGCATGCTAGACGACGGCTACCTGCTGGCCCCCGGCGCATTGTTCCACGCCAGCCGCAACCAGCCCAGTACGCTCATGCGCATTAACTTTGCTGCTACCCAAGAAGCCGCGTTTTGGAAAGTATTTACCCGCCATACCAAGGTTTTGGCGGCCCAAATGCAGCGAACAAAGGGTAACCCCCCGTGATGGCTTTATAAAATTAACGAATAATTAATTTTCGGCAGTTTTTATTTTACCCAAGGGATTTCCATGCGTTTTGTCCTCCGTTTTTTATCTGCAGCCGCCCTGGTGTGCTGCGCAGCCACAGCCTCTGTTGCAGGCGAGGTGGAAGTGCTGCACTACTGGACCTCAGGCGGCGAGGCTAAATCGCTTGAAGTGCTCAAACGCACCATGCTTGACCGGGGCCACGAGTGGAAAGACTTTGCCGTAGCTGGCGGTGGCGGTGAATCGGCCATGTCGGTGCTGAAAAACCGCGTACTGGCTGGCAACCCGCCTTCAGCCGCCCAAATTAAAGGGCCGGACATTCAAGAGTGGGCCAAGCTCAAAGTACTGGCCGATTTGAACTCGGTAGCCGAGTTTGAAAACTGGGACAAACTGCTGCCCAAAGTGGTGGCCGACGTGATGAAGTACGAAGGCATGTACGTAGCCGCCCCCGTTAACGTGCACCGTGTGAACTGGATGTGGGCCAGCAGCGCAGTGCTGAAAAAATCTGGCATCACCAAAGCGCCCACCACCTGGGACGAATTTTTTGCAGCTGCTGACAAAGTGCGTGCAGCCGGCTTTGTGCCCCTGGCCCACGGCGGGCAAAACTGGCAAGACTTTACCGTGTTTGAGTCGGTGGTGCTGGGCACCGGCGGCAGCGACTTTTACAAAGACGCGCTCGTCAAGCTGGATCCCACAGCCCTGAACAGCGAGAAAATGCGCACCGCTTTGACCACCTTTCGCAAACTTAAAAGCTACACCGATGCTAAATCCTATGGCCGCGACTGGAACGTCACCACCGCCATGGTGATTCAAGGCCAAGCGGGCTTTCAGTTCATGGGCGACTGGGCTAAAGGTGAATTTTTGGCCGCAGGCAAAGCCCCCGGCACCGACTTTATTTGCGCCGCCGCCCCCGGCACCGCCAGCGCGTACACCTTCAACATAGACAGCTTTGCCATGTTTCGCCTGCGCAATGTAGAAAAGCAAAAAGCCCAAGGCTACCTGGCCGCTAGCATCATGGGGCCTAAGTTTCAAGAAACGTTTAACGTCAACAAAGGCTCCATTCCTGTGCGCATGGGCGTCAGCCTGGCCAAGTTTGACGAATGCGCCAAAGCCTCGGTCAGAGACTTTGAATCCACCGCCAAATCAGGCCAGCTGGTACCGTCGGTAGCGCACCGCATGGCCATCGATTCGAAAAAAGCCGACGCGATGCAAGACACCGTGTCCAAATTTTGGAACGACGACACCATCACCCCCGACCAGGCCATGAAGTCGCTAGCCCAGCTCAATGCCAAACCGCCCGCTCAGAGCGCTTCAGCGCCTAAGAAGAAGGAAAAGGCCAAGGTTTAAGTCGTAGCTCAATACTACTAAATTAATAGCTGCCCGTGCAGCATTTCCTTGGGTCATAGCCTGATTTGTACACATAAACCCTGCGGTACTACCGCCAAAGCTACCGCGTAGCCGCCGTGGCGCTGGGCTACTTCTTGTACGATGGACAGGCCCAGGCCGGCGCCGCCGGGCAGGTCGCTGGCGCGGTAGAAGCGTTCAAAAATCCGTTCGCGTGAGTCGCTGCCCAGGCCCAGGCCGTTGTCTTCTACTTCCAGCACCACGGTGGTGCGCTCTGCTACCCACATGCCGCCGCTGCTGTGTGCGGCCTGCACTTCGGTGCGGGCGCGCAGGGTGACGGCGGCGCCGGTGCCTGCGTAGCGCACGGCGTTGTCTATCAGGTTGTTAAGTGCTTCGGTCAGCAACAGGGCGTTGCCGCGCAGGGCAATGTGCTCTGCACCTTCAAAGCCAAAGTCAATGCCGGCGGCCAGTGCGGCAGGCGCGGCCTCGCGGGCAACGTCTGCGGCCAGCTGGGCTACGTCGATATCGGCCAGCGCAATGTCGGCCTCGCTGCGGGCCAGGCGCAGCAGCTGGTGCACCAGGTGGCTAGAGCGCTCTACGCCAGAGTTCACCTTGATGAGCCGTTCTTTTAAAGCTACGGGGTCGGCCTCGCGCAGGGCTAAATCTAGCTGGGTTTTCAGGCCCGCCAACGGGGTGCGCAGCTGGTGTGCGGCGTCGTTTAAAAAGCGTTTTTCTTGGCTTACGCTGCGCTGCACGGCGGCCAGCAGCTGGTTAACGGTGCTGGCCAGCGAGTGCACTTCTTGCGGCGCTTGGCGCAGCTCAATAGGGGCCAGCGCGGTGGCGGGTTTGGGGTTGCCCGAGCCAATTTTGTCGCCCAGCTGGGCTTGCAGGCGCTGCAGCGGGCGCAGGCCGCGCACAATGCCCACGTACACCAGTGCGCTGATCGCCGTGCCCAGCAGCACCAGGGGCACCAGCATGTCGTAGATCAGCTCGCGGGCGATGCGCTGCTGCACGGCCAGGCTTTTGGCCACCTGCACGCGCAGGCGCTGAGGCGTGGTGGCGTCGCCGTAGTCAAGCTCCATCACGGCAACCCGCAGGGGGCGGGCGCGCTCGGCGGCAGCTTCTCGCTGGCTGGCTTGGCTGGCCAGGCTGGTCTGGGCGGGGTCGCTTGCAGCGTTGGAAGCGCTGGCCGGTGTGTCTGTGGTGTCGCCAGCGGGTGCGGCCATGCTGGCACGGTAGAGCAAAATTTGCCCCGCTTCTAGCAGGCTGGCGGTTAGTACATCGGGTGGTGCGGGCAGGCTGGCGTTGCCAAGTACAAAATAGCCGGGTGGGCTAGAGACCATGTAGCTGACTTTGTCGCTGGGGTCTTCTTCCATAATGGCCTGTGCGGCTTTGGGAAAATCTATCAGCAGGCCTGAGCCCACGGGTTTGACCTGGCGCGCCAGCGAGCGCACCGACTGGGTGAGCGACTGGTCAATGCCTTTCTCGGCATAGCTTAGCGCAATGCGGTAGGCCAGCATACTGCCCACCAGCCACAGCACCAGCTGGGGCAGCAGCAGCCACAACAGCAGCTGGCGTTGCAGGGAAAGTTGGGCTTTCATGGTGTTTTAGGTCTCTGGCCCAAGGAAATACTGCATAGTTAGCTATTATTTAACTAGCACTTCTCTAGCATGTAGCCCAGGCCGCGCACATTGCGGATCGACAAGTCAGAGCCTTCTAGCTTTTTGCGCAGGCGGTGTACGTACACTTCTAGGGCGTTGTTATCTTGTTTGGCATCGAGCTTGTCTTCGTTGCCTTGCCAGCGCGCCAGCACGTCGTCACGGCTGACCACGCGGCCGGTGTGGGTGACCAACTGGGACAGCAAAGCCCATTCACGCTGGGTCAGCTCCAGCTCGGTGCCCGCCAGCCAGGCGCGCGGTGTGGCAGCGTCTACCCGCAGTGTGCCCAGCTCGCGGGTGCCGCTGAAGGCGGGCAGGCGCGAGCGGCGCAGCATGGCCGTTAAGCGGGCATGCAGCTCGGTTTGCTCGAATGGTTTGGTCAGGTAGTCGTCTGCACCTTCGTTTAAGCCCGCTACCCTGTCTTCTAAGCCATCGCGGGCGGTGAGCACCAGCACAGGCAGGGCGGCGTAGCGCTGGCGAATAAAACGCAGCACGTCCATGCCGTCAATCAGTGGCAAGCCCAGGTCCAAAATCACGCCATCAAAGCGGGCGCTGCCCAGCACGTGCTGGGCAATGGCACCGTTAGCGGCCACCGTAAGGGTGTGGCCCATCTGGGCCAGCTGGGCGCTAAGGCCGTCACGCAGTAGTTCGTCGTCTTCGACCAGCAAGAGGTGGGACATGGCGGGTAAGGTGCAGTGGGCGTTGGGTAGGATGGGTGCTGGGTAAGCAGGGCACAGGTTTATGCGTTACCAGTGTGCTGGTGCTGAAGGTGCGCAGGGTGCTGAGAGTTCTGGTTAGGGCGTACAGGCCGGTGTGTGCACTGCGCTTTGGTGCAGTGGGCGTACAGGCTTAAGGCATGGTCGGCTAGGGCAAAGCCCTTGGCCTTGGCCACTGCGTGCTGGCGCACTTCAATTTCGGCATCGTAGAACTCTTCTACCCGGCCGCAGTCCAGGCAGACCAAGTGGTCGTGGTGCTGGCCTTCGTTCAGCTCGTAAATGGCCTTGCCTTGCTCAAAGTGGTTGCGGTTCAAAATACCGGCCTGTTCAAACTGGGTGAGCACGCGGTACACCGTGGCCAGGCCAATGTCGGTGCGCTCTTCTAGCAGCACGCGGTACACGTCTTCGGCGGTCATGTGACGCTGCACCCCGGTTTGAAAAATCTCCATGATCTTCAAACGCGGCAGCGTGGCCTTGAGCCCGGTATTTTTCAGTTCGTCAATATTGGACATAGTCGGTTACGCAGTTGGTGACACGGTTGGTGACACAGTTGGGTGGTGCAGTCGGACAGCGCATGTTAGCTAAGACTGGCAGCAGTTTCAACTTGCGCCATGTAGGTTGCCAAGCAGAGTCGCTACAATGACTTCCATCATAACCTTTACGCTGGGTTTACCACCGGGCGGTGCTTTCATGTTTGTGCAACACGTTTTATTTTTTGGCGCCTCGCTGCGCGCGCGCAGGCCCTGGGTTTGCCTTGGGCTGGGGCTGGCGGTAATGGCCTTAAGTGCCTGCGGCAGCTGGCGCGGCGCAGGCAGCAACCTAGCCTCTGCCATCACCCCTTACAAAGTAGAGGTGGTACAGGGTAATTTTGTCTCTAAAGAGCAGGTTCAGGCGCTGCAACCGGGCATGTCGCGGGCGCAGGTGCGCGAGGTGCTGGGCGCGCCGCTGCTGACCAGTGTCTTCCACGCTGACCGCTGGGACTACGTGTTTACCATTCGCCGCCAAGGGGTAGAGGCGCAAACCCGCAAGCTGGCGGTATTCTTCAAAGGCGAAGACCTGGACAAGTTTGAAGGCGACACCATGCCTTCGGAGGCCGAGTTTGTGGCCGCTATTGACACGCAGCGTAGCTTTGGCAAGGTGCCCAATTTAGAGATGAGCGAGGCGCAATTGGACAAAGCCCAAGGCGCAGGAACCGGTGCTAAAGCCACCAGCCCTGCCGCAACTTCCACGCCCGCCCGCCCCACCAGCTACCCGCCTTTAGAACCCGCTGGCCGCTAAGCAGCTTGCGCAGCCATTCACACCCATTTATGCAACACCGTATTTGTATCGCCGGGGCCAGTGGCCGCATGGGCCGCATGCTGATTGAAGCCGTGCACCAAGCCGAAGACTGCACGCTGTCTGGCGCGCTGGATGTCCCCGACAGCCCAGGCATTGGCCTGGATGCCAGTGGCTTTTTAGGCTACGCCAGCGGGGTGGCCATTACGTCCAATCTGGCCTACGGCTTAAAGGGCAGCCACGCATTGATCGACTTTACCCGGCCCGAAGGCACCATGGCCCATTTGGCGCTGTGCCGCGAGATGGGTATTGGCATGGTGATTGGCACCACCGGGTTTAGCGAGGCGCAAAAAGCCCAGATTGTCGCAGCTAGCAAAGACATTGCAATTATGCTGGCCCCCAACATGAGTGTGGGTGTGAATGTGACGCTCAAGCTGCTGGACATGGCTGCCAAGGCACTGTCTACAGGCTACGACATAGAGATTATCGAAACCCACCACCGCCACAAGGTCGATGCGCCATCGGGCACCGCACTCAAAATGGGCGAGGTTATTGCAACAGCCCTGGGCCGCGACTTGAAGGGACATGCAGTGTTTGCCCGTGAGGGCATCACAGGCGCGCGCGATCCAGCCTCCATAGGGTTTTCTGCCATTCGCGGCGGTGATATTGTGGGCGACCATACAGTGATGTTTGCGGGTATTGGCGAGCGCATTGAAATTACCCATAAATCATCTAACCGGGAAGGCTATGCCCAAGGCGCTCTGCGCGCAGTGCGTTTTTTGGCCGACAAGAAAAGCGGCATGTTTGACATGTTTGACGTGTTAGGCCTGCATTAATCCACACTACATTCCACACCATGAGCCCATTCCAATTCATTGCCCAAGGCGACGCGATCAGCAAGTTTGTGGCCTTTTTGTTGCTGGCCATGTCGGTGGCCAGCTGGGTGGTAATTTTGTGGAAGGCCTGGATGATCAAGCGCGCCGTGCCCGACGTAGCGCGCAGCATCAGCGCCTTTTGGCAGGCACCTGATGTAGCGCAGGCCAAGTCCACGGTGGCAGGCTTTGACCGCGAAGGCCTGGTGCTGCCGCTGATCAATGCCTGCCAAGCCCGCCCTGATGGCACACTGGCCACGCTGGCCAGCATGGGCGACAAAGCCCAGCAGCTCACCCGCGTGCTGCGCGATGCACTGCATGCAGTGCTGCTCAAATTGCAGTTTGGCCAAGTATTGCTGGCCACGGTCGGCTCCACTGCGCCTTTTGTGGGCCTGTTGGGCACCGTGTGGGGCATCTACCATGCACTGGTAGGTATTGGCGGTGGTGGCCAAATCTCCATCGACAAAATTGCGGGCCCGGTGGGTGAAGCCCTGATCATGACCGCCGCCGGTTTGGCCGTAGCCATTCCTGCCGTGCTGGCCTACAACCTGTTTGGTCGCTATGTGGGTCGCATTGAAGCCGACCTAGAGGGCTTTGCCCGCGACCTGCGCGAGCTGCATGCACAGCACGAGGTGAAGTAAGCCATGTCATTCGGCCGCCTCGAACGCAGCAAAAGCTCCGAGCCCATGAGCGAGATCAACGTCACCCCGCTGGTGGACGTGATGCTGGTGCTGGTGGTGATCTTCATCATCACCGCACCTCCGCTGGCCAGCAGCATCAAGCTAGACCTGCCCACAACCGATGCCGCCACCGCCAGCGATGCGCCCAAGTTTGTCACGGTAGTGGTTGACAAATCAGCCCAGGTTTTTTTAAACGACAAGCCGGTTGATCTGCCCGCCTTAGCCCAGTCACTGGCGCAGTCTGCCAAAGCCAACCCCGAGACCGAAGTGCAACTGCGCGCCGATGCGGCTGTGCCCTACGGCAAAGTGGTCGAAGTTATGGGCGTAGCGCAAAAAGCCGGGCTCAACCGTATAGGGTTTGTGGCTGACACTAAAGCAGCACCATAACAAGCAGCACCATAACAAGCAGCGCTAGGCGAGACGCAACGCACACAAGCCGTGCGCATAATAAAGATATACAATAGCTTTTTGTATATCTAAGAGGTAATGCTATGCAGGTAGCCAAATGGGGAAACAGTTTAGGTGTGCGTTTGCCTATGGCATTGGTGCATAAGTTGGGTATTTCAGAAGGCGACGAGCTGGTAGTGCTGCCTGCTGCGCGAAGAGCTGGTGTGCCCGTGGTGCAAATTAGCCGCGAGCCCAGCAAAACTGAACGTTTGCAAGCCATGCGCCGTTACCGTGCCGCTATGCCCGCAGACTATCGCTTTGACCGTGACGAAGCTAACGCACGTTAATGAAAATATTTTTAGATACCAACGTACTGATTTACTGGGTAGACGCTAGCCCGCGCGCAGACCAGGTAGAGGGTTTTTTGGCAGGTGACTGCGTGATCAGCGTACAAGTGCTCAACGAATTTGCCAACGTGTTGCGCAAAAAACGCAACATGCCTCTGGCCGATATCGCCCAACTGGTGGAGACACTTTTGCAAACCTGTGATGTGTGCGACCTAACGGTGCGCGTGCACCACGCCGCCTTAGAACTGGCCGCACGTTACAAGCTGGGTATTTACGACGCTAATATTTTGGCAGCCGCCGCAGAGATGGGTTGCACTGCCGTGTATTCTGAAGATATGCAGCACAGCATGAGCATTAAAATACCAGCTTCTTTGGGCTCTGGCGCACTGTCCATTAAAAATCCTTTTCTATAAATCTTAGAGCTATGCAAGCCCCATTTAATCCTACCTACGACCATTTAGTGGTTGAACAATCCGCCCAGGCGCACTGGACCGCGCACGACGCCTACCGCGTGACTGAGAACACCCTTGATGCGCAAGGCAAGCCAAAGCCCAAATACTACGCCTGCTCCATGCTGCCTTACCCCAGCGGCAAGCTGCACATGGGCCACGTGCGCAACTACACCATCAACGACATGCTGGCCCGCCAGCTGCGCATGAAGGGCTTTAACGTGCTGATGCCGATGGGCTGGGACGCGTTTGGCCTGCCGGCTGAAAACGCTGCCATGAAGAACAACGTGCCGCCTTCGCAGTGGACGATTGACAACATTGCCTACATGAAAAAGCAGATGCAGGCCATGGGCCTGGCCATTGACTGGAGCCGCGAAGTAGCCACCTGCGAACCCACGTACTACAAGTGGAACCAGTGGCTGTTTTTAAAAATGCTGGAGAAAGGCATTGCCTACCGCAAAACCCAGGTCGTTAACTGGGACCCGGTAGACCAAACCGTGCTGGCCAACGAACAGGTCATCGACGGCAAAGGCTGGCGCACCGGCGCACCCGTGGAAAAGCGCGAAATTCCGGGCTACTACCTCAACATCACCCAGTACGCACCTGAGTTGCTAGACCATGTACAAAACGGCTTGCCGGGCTGGCCTGAGCGCGTGAAGCTGATGCAAGAGAACTGGATTGGCAAGTCTGAGGGTGTGCGCTTCGCCTTCCCGCACACCATCCAAGATGCAGCCGGCCAACTGGTGCAGGGCGGCAAGATGTACGTCTTCACCACCCGTGCCGATACCATCATGGGCGTAACCTTTGTTGCCGTAGCACCCGAGCATCCGCTGGCAGTGCGGGCAGGGGAGTTAAATGCTGATTTGGCTTTAAAGATTGAAGCACTCAAAGGGGGCGGTACCACCGAGGCTGAGCTGGCAACTAAAGAAAAAGAAGGTGTGGCAACCGGCTTGTTTGTGAGCCATCCTTTAACCGGCGACAAAGTAGAAGTGTGGGTGGGCAACTACGTGCTGATCGGCTACGGCGATGGCGCAGTGATGGGTGTGCCTGCGCATGATGAGCGGGATTTCGCATTTGCTAAAAAATACCACTTAGGCATCAATCAAGTGGTCAGCGTAAATGGTAAAGACTATTCGCTGACCGCATGGCAAGATTGGTATGGTGAAAAAACCCATACCAACAGCATTAATTCTGGCAAGTATGACAACCTAAATTTCAAAGCCTGCGTTGACGCAGTAGCCACAGACCTGATCGGCAAACACCTCGGCGAGAAAAAAACCACTTGGCGCCTACGCGACTGGGGCGTAAGCCGCCAGCGCTACTGGGGCACGCCGATTCCTATCATCCATTGCGATGAGCACGGCGCAGTGCCGGTGCCTGAGAAAGACCTGCCCGTGGTGCTGCCGCAAGACTGCGTGCCCGATGGCTCGGGCAACCCGCTGCACAAACATGTGGGTTTTCATGCCGGTGTGGTGTGCCCTATCTGCGGCAAAGCAGCGCGCCGCGAGACGGACACGATGGACACGTTTGTCGATAGCTCGTGGTACTTTATGCGCTACTGTGACCCCACGAATATCGACAAGATGGTGGCGGGCGGTGCGGACTATTGGATGGGCGGTGTTGCCGATGGTGGAGCGGGCAGTGAGCCGGCTAACAAGGGCATGGACCAGTACATCGGCGGCATTGAGCACGCGATTTTGCACCTGCTGTACGCCCGCTTTTGGACCAAGGTGATGCGCGACTTGGGGCTGGTGAAGTTTGACGAACCATTTACCAAGCTGCTGTGCCAGGGCATGGTGCTGAACCATGTGTACTCACGCAAAAATGCCAAAGGCGGCATTGACTATTTTTGGCCGCACGAGGTTGAAAACTTGCATGGTGCAGACGGCAAGGTCAACGGCGCCAAGCTTAAAAGCGATGGCAGCGCGGTAGACTACGGCGGCGTAACGACCATGAGCAAGTCAAAAAACAACGGCGTAGACCCGCAAGATTTGATTGACCGCTACGGTGCAGACACCTCACGCCTGTACATGATGTTCACCGCACCGCCTGAGGCTACGCTGGAGTGGAACGATGCGGCAGTAGAGGGCAGCTACCGGTTTTTAAAGCGTGTGTACAACTTCGGTGGCAAACTAAACGCTATTGAAAATATAGCTGCTTGTGCAGAATTTCCTTGGGCCACTGGCCTATTAAGCAAACAATCCAAGGCCCTGCGGTTAGAAGTGCACAGCCTGCTTAAACAGGTGGACTACGACTACCAGCGCATGCAGTACAACACGGTGGTCAGCGGCAGCATGAAGCTGCTTAACGCACTGGAAGACTTTAAAAGCGACCACAGTGACGGTGACAATGCTGTTGTGGCTGAAGGCTACGGCATTCTGCTGCGCGTGCTCTACCCCGCCACGCCGCACCTTAGCCACGCGCTGTGGCACAGCCTTGACTACGCTGTATTGCACGGCGACTTGCTGGATGCACCATGGCCTAGCGTGGACGAAGCAGCACTTAAGCAAGACGAGATTGAACTGATGCTGCAGATCAACGGCAAGCTGCGCGGCGCTATCACGGTGCCTGCTGGCGCAAGCAAAGAGGCGATTGAGCAGATGGCATTGCAAAGCGAGGTTTTTGTCAAGCAGGCGGCAGGCAGCGCAGCTAAAAAAGTGATTGTGGTGCCAGGCCGCCTGGTCAACATCGTGGTGTAAGGCAGCGCAGCATGAACGCTTTGCCACTACCGCACAACACTGCGTCTCGCAGGCATGCGCTGCACACTATGGCCTGGTGCGCACTGGCTGCTGCCGCACTGCCAGGCTGCAGCTTTAAATTGCGCGGTGCGCAGTCGTATGCGTTTAGCAGTCTTTTTGTTAACGCGCCAGCCACATCGGTGCTGGTGATGGAACTGCAGCGCGCACTGGAAAGCGGCAACGTGCGCGTCATCACCGACGTCAAAGACCGCGCCAGCGCCCAAGTGCTGCTGGACGTGCAAACTGACCAACGCGAAAAAGTGGTGGTGGGCGTGACCAGCAGCGGCCAAGTGCGGGAGTTTCAATTGCGCCTGCGCTTTAAGTTTGCGCTGCGCAACCCAGCGGGCAAAGAGCTGGTGCCAGAGACCGAGCTGCTGCAACAGCGCGACATCAGTTTTAACGAGTCCGCCGTGCTGTCTAAAGAGGCTGAAGAAAGCCTGCTGTACCGCAACATGCAAAGCGACATCGTGCAGCAAATCACCCGGCGCTTGGCCACGCTACGCGATCTGTAGCCTGCGCCAGCGTCAAATCATCCGCGTGTGCGCATCAGCGTACTTTTGCCCAGCAAGCTCTCCACCAAATCCACCACCAGCTCGGCAGTGCAGTTGCGCACGTCAAAGGCAGGGTTGAGCTCCACAATGTCCAGCGACGACAAGCGGCCCGTGTCAGCAACCATCTCCATGCACATATGGGCTTCGCGGTAGGTGGGCCCACCGCGCACGGTAGTGCCTACACCGGGTGCAATGTCCGGGTCTAAAAAATCCACATCCAGGCTCACATGCAAGTGGGTATTTTTGTCGACCAAGGCCAGTGCCAGCTCCATGGCACTGCGCATGCCCATCTCGTCGATGTAGCGCATGTCAAACACTTCAATGCCCATGTCGTGCACCAGTTTTTTCTCGCCTGGGTCAACGCTGCGAATGCCAATTTGGCGCAGCTCTTTGGCTTTAAGCGCGGGCGCACCGTGCGAGAAGCCGCCAATTTCTACCAGCTCACGCGGGCCTTGGCCGCACAAGCAGGCCACTGGCATGCCGTGGATGTTGCCGCTGGGCGTGAGGGTGGCGGTATTGAAGTCGGCATGGGCATCAAACCACAGCACGCGAAGTTTTTTGCCTACCGCTTTGCAGTGCATTGCCACGGCGCTGATAGAGCCTATGCCTAAGCAATGGTCGCCGCCCAGCATCACCGGCAGGTGGCCTGCTTGCAGCTCGCCTAACATGGCATCGTGCAGCAGGCGGTTCCACTGGGCTACCTCGTGCAAATGCCGAAAACCGTCTACCGCAGGCAACCACGGGTTTGCCGGGCCTTGCAGGTTGCCACAGTCTTTCACGGTAAGGCCAAAGCGCGCTACCGCCTCGCGCAGGCCAGCCACACGCAGTGCTTCTGGCCCCATGCTGGCCCCGCGCGTGCCAGCGCCAATGTCAGTGGGTACGCCAATGAAGCTGACCGTGCTGAAAGCTGTGGTGTGTGCAGTGGTAGGCGATGCGGTCGATAAGGTATGAGGTGAGGCGGCAGGCGGGGTAGTGTTCATGCCGCTACTGTAGCGGTTTGGGGCGAAGTCTTCAGCACAAAGCCAGTTTTAGGTGTAGGAGCTGTAGGCTTTACCAACTGGTACAAATTTTTCGGGTTGCTAAGTTGCGGTATTAAATCCAGCGCTTGGCCCATGTGCTGCGCTATGGCTGCATCACGCAAAAATCGCAGCGCAGAAAAATCTTCCATGGCAAAACCAACCGAGTCAAACAGGGTGACTTGTTCTGCATCTCTACGACCAGTCTTCTTGGCGGCCAGCACTTGCCACAGTTCGGTGACACAGAAGTCGGCAGGCAGGTGCTGCAGGTCGCCCTCGATGCGGGTTTGCGGCTCGTACTCTACAAACACGCTTGCCATGCGCAGTACGTCGGGGTGAATTTCGGTTTTGCCGGGGCAGTCGCCGCCCACCGCGTTGATGTGCATGCCGGGCTCTACCATGTCGGCAGTCAGCACGGCGGCATTGGTTTTGTCTGCCGTGATGGTGGTAATAATGTCCACGCCGCGCACAGCCTCACGCGTGCTGGCATAGGCTACCAAACGCAGGCCTGCTGCATCCGGGTTGGCCTGCAGGTTGCGCATGAGTTTGACAGTGGCTTCAATGTCGGTGTCATACAGGTGCAGCTCTTCAATACCCAGCAAATGGTGAAACGCCAACGCCTGAAATTCACTTTGCGCGCCGTTGCCAATCAGCGCCATGACCCGGCTGTCGGGTCGTGCTAAGGCACGTGCTGCCACCACAGACGTGGCAGCAGTGCGGATGGCGGTGGTCAGTGTCAGCTCGCTGATCAACAATGGCATGCCGGTGGCCACGTCGGCCAGCACGCCAAACGCCATCACCGTGGGCAGGCCATGCTGCGGATTTTGAGGGTGGCCGTTCACATATTTGAAGCTGAAGGTGTGGTTGTCGGCAATCGGCATCAGTTCAATCACGCCGTGGGCCGAGTGCGCTGCCAAACGGGGCGATTTCTCAAAGCTTTTCCAGCGCAAAAAATCTTGGTGAATGCACGCTGCAATACCTTGCAAGCAGTGGGGCAAGCCTAGGCGCTGCACCAGCGTGGCAACGTCGTGGGCACTTAAAAATTGGGTAGTGAGGCGGGCGGTGTGGTTCATGGGGTTCTTTCTGGTCGCTGGCAAGCTGGTAGCAAAGCCCATTGCTTTCAGGCGGGGCCTGGTTTTGCTTGGGGTAACTGTCATGCAGGATGGGCCTAACCAAGTTTAAAAATTGGCAATGTTGAAGTCTGGGCACAGTATTGCGCAGCGCTAAATCAATGTAAATAGACAATAATGCACAAAATACGGCAAACAAATATCAAATTGACAACTGATAATGTCAAAATGCGCAATGGACGAAACTGACCACCAACTCATCTCTCTGATGCGCCAAGACGCACGCCTGAGCATTGCCAGCCTAGCCCACAAGCTGGCCGTATCGCGGGGCACCGTCACCAACCGCATTGCCAAGCTAGAGGGCGCTGGCGTCATCGTGGGCTACACCGTGCGCGTGCGGCCCGATGTGCAAAAAGACGAGATCAAAGCGTGGATGAGCATTGCAGTAGACGGCAACCAAACCCGCGCCGTAGTGGCCAGCCTGATGGGCGAGCCCGGTGTAGCCACATTGCACGACACCAATGGCCGCTGGGATTTGCTGGCCGAGCTGCGCGCCGACAACCTGCAGCAGCTAGGTAAAACGCTAGAGCGTATTCGTTTGGTCAAAGGTATCAGCAACACCGAGACAAGCATTCATTTAGAGACATACCGCTTGTCGTAACCTCTTGTCATCTACACAAACCATCCCCACGTTACTGCCATACGCCTAACCTAGGCGCGAAAGAACGACACCATGTGGAAACGACTTGCCGTTATTTGGGCTGCCTTGCGCGGTGATTTGGGCTTGTTGTGGCGTGCGCTGCGCCACCCGCAGTCGCCCGCTTGGCTCAAGCTGGGCGTGGCTGCGCTGTGCTTGTACTTGGTCTCACCGATTGACTTGATTCCCGATTTCATTCCGTTTTTGGGCGCGGTAGACGATGTGCTGATCGTTACGCTGGGCGTGAAATGGTTGTTGAAAAAGCTGCCTGAGTCGGTGCGCAGCGCGATAGCGCAATAAAAGTTGTTCACTTCACGGAGTTTCGCGGCTAGCCAAAGCGGTGGCGGCAGAGCGTGTTTCTACGCCTAGCTTTTGAAAGATATGCTCTAAGTGTTTGTTCACGGTGCGCGGACTCATGGCCAAAATATCTGCGACATCGCGGTTAGTTTTTCCTTTGGCTACCCATGACAGAACCTCCGATTCTCGTTGCGTTAAATCAGCGCTGCTCAGTCGGGCTGCGCTGGCATTGGCGCATTTTTGCTGCTGCAGCAACCACATGCATTCGCCCATTCCAACGGTGCCTAGGCGCCTTGCCACCAGTTTGGAGCCATCGGCATGGCCCATCTCGCAGCTAGCCGCTGTTGGGCTGGCGCTTGCAAGCCACTGTTCGCAGGTTAACGCGCCAGCGTTGTCAAAATAAAGTGCTAGCCACTTACGCGCTTGGGGTGATTGCCAGGCAATGCGCTGCTGCGCATCCAATACCAGCACGCCGTTACCGCCAATATCCAAGGCTTCTCGGGCCATACGCGCCGTGCGTGCGTTGCGCACATGGGTGGTCAGCCGGGCTAGTATTTCTTGGGTTCTTACGGGCTTGATTACGTAGTCCACACCACCTGCCGCAAAGCCTTGCACAATGTGTTCAGTGTCTGACAAACCCGTCATAAAAATGACCGGCACATGTTGCCACGCTGCCTGCGCCTTAATGTGCTTGCATGTTTCAAAGCCTGTCATCTGCGGCATCATGGCATCTAGCAGTATCGCGTCAGGCGTCACCAAATCTAAACGCTGCAGCGCCGCAGCACCACTGTGGGCCAATAACGTGGTGTAGCCGTTGGCTTCAAGCTCCGAAGCCAACGCACCCATAGACTCGGGCACGTCGTCTACCAGCAGAACAATAGTTTCTGGGGCGGTGTTCATAGCGCTTTGGTAACTTTCTCGCTGCTCGGTAGTACCAGTTGCGCTACCAGCTCGTCAAATGCACACCGCTGCACACAGGTGCGCAGCGACTCCGCCAGCTCTTGGCAAATAGGATGCTCTTCGCGCAGGCGGTCTAGCGCCTCGTGCAAGCCTTTAACATGGCCTAAACGCGCTAAGCGCGCTAGGATACTGTGGTAATCGGCGGGCAGATGCGCCGCAGAGATAGCAGGTGCAGAAACCCAACCGGGGGTAGGCAATGCTGTCACCCATTCCAACTGCAAATGCCGCGCCAGCGCTTGCAGTAGCTCAGACTCTATAACGGGTTTGTCCACAAAGGCCTGTACGCCATAGGCGGCCATCTTTTCGGGTAAATTTTCAAACGCATTGGCTGACACCATGATGATGGGCAAGTGTACAAATCCCTGGGCGCGAATTTGCTGCGCAGCATACCAACCATCTTGCTCGTCCATCGACACATCTAGCAGTACGGCATCGGGTGGGTCTTTCAGCACACTGTCGATACACTCCAACGCACTGGCCGCCTCACGCAGTTTAAAGCCAAGGGGCAGCAGCATGCCAGCAAGCATTTGGCGCTGGCTGGCTTGGTCGTCCACTACCAGTAAATGGCGCCGTGTGCCGAGATAGCCTGATACAGGCCGATGGTTGGGTACCAGCTGAGGCGCAGGTGCGAAAGTTTCACTTAAATACAAGCGCGCAGTAAAGGTGCTGCCCTTTCCTGGGATGCTTTGTACTGTCAATTCGCCCCCCATCATCTGTACTAACAGTTGCGTGATGGTCAAACCCAAGCCCGTGCCTAGCTCGGTACTGCGCCTGCCCGCACTGCCGCGCTCAAACGGCATAAAAATACGCTCAAAATCGCCAGGCTCAATGCCCGCGCCAGTATCTATGACCTGAAAATAGGTCACTTCCCGCGTGTGGTCAACACGTAAAACCACACTGCCTTGCGCAGTAAAACGTACCGCATTGCCCAGCAGGTTGAGCAGTATTTGCCTCAAGCGTTTGGCATCTGCTTTAACAAAATCTGGAACACGCCCATGCAGCTCAAGCTTGAAGGCAATACCTTTGGCCGCAGCTTCGGGTGCCACCATGCTGACCAGGTCGTTTAAGAACTCACGCACAGGTAAAGCTGCCAAATCTAATCGCACACGCCCCGCTTCTATGCGGGCCAGGTCTAGTAAACCGTCCACCAAGCCGCGCATATGCTCACCACTGCGGTGCATCGTGGTTAACGCACGTTGGGTCTCACCTTGCACTGAACCGTTTTTAAGCAAAATTTGGGTGTAGCCCAGGATACTGTTGAGCGGTGTACGTAGTTCGTGGGTAATGCCTGTTACATAGCGGGTCTTGGCTTGGTTGGCCGAGTCGGCAGCGTCTTTCGCATTTTTCAAGGCCGCATCTGTGCGGCTGTGTGCTTCAATTTCGCTGGTCAGCAAGTTGTTCTGCCGGTGCGTTTCGTCCTCTGCCATTTGCCTGCTCTCGCTGCTCAAAACTGTCCACCAAGCAGCCACTGCAGCCACCAAAGAAAGTAGCGCAAAAGCCCGCCAAAACCCAGCGCGCAAATTAGCGGTGTCTGCGCCCAGCACATTGGACTGCTGCTCGTAAACCAGCCCCAAAATAAGCGCTAAAAGCCCCACCATAGATACCGCGACCACCAAGTAGTGGGCCATTTGAAAATTAATACGTTGCGACAGTCGTTGCGGTAGCAGCGCTACCAACACGCCACGCACTTGCTCTGCTGCACGCGACTGTGTTTTGCACCGATCGCGACAGCGCGACTCTAAGGTGCAGCATAACGAACATATAGGGGCCCCGTAAGCAGGGCACCAGGCCATATCCTCTGATTCAAATTTATTCTCACACACCGAGCACTGCACTGGTTCGCCGGGCTTCCAACGTGGGGGGTCTTTGCGCGCTAAATAGTACTTACCCTTCGTCCACCAAGCAATCGAGGGAGACAACAACAAGGCCGTGAGTAAAGCAATAAATGGTGCAAAGGCTTGCGCTGTAGGCCCCAACACACCTACGTAAGATACGATGCCTAATGCAGCTGCTGGCAGCATAGCACCGAGCCCCACAGGATTCAGGTCATACAAATAAGCCCGCCGAAACTCTATATGCCGAGGGCTCCAGCCCATAGGCTTGTTGATTACTAAATCTGCTACCAACGCACCGACCCATGCTATCGCCACGTTGCCATACAAGCCTAGTACACGTTCTAACGCGCCAAACACCCCCAGCGCCATCAATAACAGCGCTATCGTGACGTTGAACACTAACCAGACCACGCGACCTGGGTGGCTGTGGGTAAGCCGTGCAAAAAAATTAGACCACGCCAGTGAACCCGCATATGCATTGGTGACGTTAATTTTGACCTGCGACACAATGACAAAAACTACGGTAGCTGCCAATATCCAGCGCGGATCTGTAAACACATAGGCAAATCCTGCCAAGTACATTTGGGTGGGGTCAATGGCTTTGCTAACAGGCAGTTGCAGCTGTAACACCAGCAAAGCTAAAAAAGCGCCGCCCAGCATCTTGAGCATGCCGGGAATAATCCAGCCTGGCCCAGATACCAACACTGCAGACCACCAGCGAATGCGGTTGGCGGGTGTTTTTTCTGGCAGAAACCGTAAATAATCTACTTGTTCACCAATTTGCACCACCAAAGAAAACGCTACGGTAGCAGCGGCACCAAACATCAAAGGGTCAAAGCTAGAACTGCCTGACACTAAGCCCGTAAGCGATGTGAAGTCGCTGTACAAAGAAGGTTGCTTCCATGCAATAAATGCGTAGGGACATACCAAAAGAACCAGCCAAACAGGTTGCGTCCATGTTTGGATTCGGGATATCAGAGTGATCCCATGCATAACCAGCGGAATGATGCCCAAGGACGCAACCAAATAGCACACAGCCAACGGCCAACCCAGTGCAAGCTGCAAAGCCAGCGCCAAAATAGCCGCCTCTAGCGCAAAAAATATGAATGTGAAACTGGCATAAATCAAAGATGTCAATGTGGAGCCCAAATACCCAAAGCCTGCGCCTCGGGTAAGCAGGTCCATGTCAATGCCGTATTTGGCAGCGTAGTAGCTGATAGGCAAGCCCGTCAAAAAGGTGATTAAACCCACCACCAAAATCGCCCACAGCGCATTTTCGAACCCATAGCTCAGCGCAATAGCACCGCCAATAGCTTCTAGCGCTAAGAAAGAAGAGGCACC
This sequence comes from Polaromonas sp., assembly GCA_043778205.1. Lineage (GTDB taxonomy): Bacteria > Pseudomonadota > Gammaproteobacteria > Burkholderiales > Burkholderiaceae_C > JAAFIP01. Next base: position 40,724 of record JAYWGO010000156.1, read on the forward strand.
AAAGGCGGTGTTGGCCACGCGAAACTCGCTCCAGCGGCGGAAATGCCTTGGCGTGTAGCGCAAGGCGTAGTCCTCCAGGGTTTCGTTCGCAACCCAACTGTTGTAGTCGCGCCGGATGCGAAAAATTTTCTGTTGAGCTTGCAAAGTTTGATCCTCTAGCGCTAACGGATGTGCAGAAAATGCAAGAAACACGCCAAGAAACACACCAAGAAATTGCAGGAAGGCCTTTGCCTGCATGCATTGCCCTTGGCGCAGAGCGTACTCAGCAATACGTCAAATAACGTATTGGTGCACTGCAACAAAAAACTTACTCTTCTCTTAAATCTTGTGCAAATACCCATTTGGTGCCGTTGTAAACCGCACTCAATTGGTGCTCACGGTCTCAAGGTTGAATTGTTATTGTTTTCTTAACAGGAGTTAAATATGTCTCGCACACACGTTCCGCCCTCTCCCTCGCTTTCGCGCCGCAGCATCATGCAAAGTATGGCTGCACTGCCATTGGCTAGCTTACCCATGGTGGGCTGGGCGCAGTCTTTTCCCACTGCAAAAGTTAATACAACGAAACTTGCAGTGACTGATACCGAAGTCACGGTAGGCCAGTTGCACTCTGCTACCGGCACCATGGCGATCAGCGAGACCGGCTCTATCCAGGCGGAGCAACTGGCAATTGACCAAATCAACGCCATGGGAGGTGTTTTAGGCCGCAAGATCAAAGTTATCAAAGAAGACGGCGCATCTGACTGGCCCACATTTGCCGAGAAAAGCAAAAAACTGCTCATCAATGACCGTGTAGCAGCCGTGTTTGGTTGCTGGACATCTGCTTCGCGCAAAGCTGTGCTGCCAATATTTGAAAAAGAAAACGGCATGCTGTACTACCCCACGTTTTACGAAGGCTTAGAGCAGAGCAAAAACGTAATTTACACCGGGCAAGAAGCTACACAGCAAATAATTTGGGGCTTGGATTGGGGTGCTAAAGAGAAAAAATCCCAAAGCTACTTCTTGGTTGGGTCTGACTACATCTGGCCCCGCACCTCAATGAAGATTGCACGCAAGCATATCGAAGCCTTTCAAAAAGGCAAAGTGGTAGGCGAGGAATACTACCCACTGGGCAACACCAACTTCAACTCGCTGATCAACAAAATCAAGGTGGCCAAGCCTGACTGTATTTTTGCGGCTGTGGTGGGCGGCAGTAACGTGGCGTTTTACAAGCAGCTCAAAGCAGCTGGCATTTCAGGTGACAAGCAGTTCCTGCTAACTTTGTCGGTGACTGAAGATGAAATGACAGGTGTAGGCGGCGAGAATTTTGAAGGTTTTTACTCCTCCATGAAGTACTTCCAGTCGCTTGACAACGAAAACAACAAGAAATTTGTGGCCGCTTTCAAAGCCAAGTATGGCAAAGATGCAGTGATTGGTGACGTAACGCAAGCCGCCTACCTAGGCCCCTGGCTGTGGAAGGCAGCTGTTGAAAAAGCTGGGAGCTTTGATGTGGACAAAATTGGGGCTGCGTCGCCAGGTATTGAGTTTAAAGCTGCGCCAGAGGGCTACGTCAAGATAGATACCAACAACCATTTATGGAGCAAGGCACGTATTGGCAAAGGCCAAAAAGACGGTAGTTTCAAATTGGTCGCTGAATCAAGCGAGCTGATCAAACCAGATCCATTCCCTAAAGGTTACCAGTAAATTGTCTATGGGAAGCCAGCCGTCCCACGGTTTTAAAGTTTTTAAAGGGGTACCGAAATGGGTTTAACTGACATGCTTAATATCGGGCTGATGCAAGGTTTTGCAGGCCTGAGCTTATTTTCGGTACTGCTGCTGATGGGGCTGGGGTTGGCCATTATTTTTGGCCAAATGGGTGTCATCAACATGGCGCACGGCGAGTTTATGACCATCGGTGCCTACACTGTCTTCTTGGGCTCAACCTTGGCAGAGCGTTTGGCACCCAGCTTTGTACCTTTTTACTTTCCCGTTGCTATTTTGGTGGCGTTTGTTTTTGCCTTCGTTGTTGGATGGCTGGTTGAATGGAGTTTGATAAGGCACCTTTACAAGCGTCCTTTAGATACTTTGCTAGCCACTTGGGGATTGAGCTTGGGTATGCAACAGCTCTTTCGCACAGGTATAGGCCCCAAAGAAGTAAGCCCTACGCTGCCCGATTGGTTGCTGGGTTCTTGGGCACCGGCACCGGGCTTGGATATTCCCATCAATGGCATGTTCGTGCTGGGCTTGACTGCCTTGGTGACAGGCTTGGTCATGCTGGCCCTGTACAAAAGCCGTTGGGGTCTGCGTGTGCGCGCTACGGTGAGCAACCGCCCTATGGCCAACGCAGTAGGCATCAACACCAGCAAAACAGACCGCCTTACTTTTGCCATAGGCTGCGGTATTGCAGGTGTAGCAGGCGCAGCATTTACAACGATTGGCTCCACTGGCCCGACGTCCGGCTCTTTGTACATAGTCGATGCGTTTTTGGTAGTGACATTCGGCGGCGCAGCCAGCTTGCTTGGCACAGTAGCCTCTGCCTTTGGAATTGCGCAAACCCAATCCATCAGTGAGTTTTTCCTCTCGGGCTCGATGGCCAAGGTGCTCACACTGTCATTGATTGTTTTGATTTTGATGGTGCGGCCACAAGGCTTGTTTGCATCCAAAGTGCGCAGGTAGCACGCATGTAATGCGCCGGAATTTTCCCGCAAGTGTGAAGCTGTACCCACGAATGATTTGATTGGAATGATCTTATGAATGCTGTCAAAAATTGGATTGGACGCACGCACACAGGCAGCACATTGCTGCTTGCAATCTTGCTCTTGGTTATTTTTCCGCTCGCTTTAGAGCCATTCCGATTGAACCTGGTGGGGAAGTATTTGACCTATGCTTTCGTGGCTATTGGTTTGGTCATGGTCTGGGGGTATGGTGGTATTTTGAGTTTAGGGCAGGGCGTATTTTTTGGGCTGGGTGGCTATGCCATGGCGATGTTTCTTAAGCTGGAGGCTTCCGACCCGATCAGCACCAAAATTCAGTCTACCCCAGGTATTCCAGACTTTATGGACTGGAATCAGTTAACGCAATTGCCACTGTTGTGGGTACCTTTCCAGAGCTTTGCCTTCGCCTTGTTTGCTGTTATTGCGGTACCCACATTGCTGGCTTTCATTATTAGCTTTGCCATGTTCAAACGCCGTGTAGGTGGGGTGTACTTTGCCATCATTACGCAAGCTGTCGCGCTGATATTGACGGTGCTGATCATTGGCCAGCAAGGCTATACCGGCGGTGTGAACGGTATGACTGACTTGAAGACCCTGTTGGGTTGGGATATTCGCACTGATTCTGCACGGCTTATTTTGTACTACGTGTGCTGCGCACTGCTACTGGGCAGTATTGTGCTGTGCGCCTGGATTCAGAGGTGTAAGTTAGGCACGCTGCTGTTGGCCATGCGCGACAAAGAAGACCGGGTTCGCTTCTCGGGCTACGACGTGTCGATGTTCAAAGTGGCAGTTTTTTGCCTAGGGGCTGCCCTGTCAGGCATCGGCGGGGCGATGTTTGCACTGCAAGTGGGCTTTATGTCACCTTCATTTGTTGGCATAGTGCCGTCTATTGAAATGGTGATCTACGCCGCAGTGGGTGGGCGCATGAGCTTGGTCGGCGCAGTTTTTGGCGCACTGCTGGTTAACGCGGGCAAAATATTCTTTTCAGAAAGTTTCCCCGATTTGTGGTTGTTTTTAATGGCGGCGCTTTTCATCGGAGTGACGATGGCTTTCCCAGATGGCTTGGCAGGTCTGGTGGAAAAGAAACTTAAACCGTGGTGGCGCAAGCGAATGGCTGCACGCACATCACAGGCCCAACGCCTAACTGCGCTTGAAGCTGGTACCGACAAACCTATTGAGCTTGCCGCTAGAAGTGCCGCCACAGCTGCATCTCCCCAATTGCCCAAGGGCATTAGCGGTCAAAACGCTTAAGTACCAGCGCAACGGAGAACCATCATGAGCAATACCGACTATGCCTTGGCAGTAGAAGACCTGAGTGTGTCGTTTGATGGGTTCAAAGCCATTGACGCACTTACTTTGTACATTGATAAAAATGAGTTGCGGGTCATTATTGGTCCTAACGGTGCAGGTAAAACCACCTTGCTGGATTTAATTTGCGGCAGAACACCCAGCACCACAGGCACCATCAAATTTAACAATGAAGACCTGACAAAACTGCCTGAACACACACGTGTGCGCAGAGGCATTGGACGGAAATTCCAAACGCCTTCAATTTACGAAAACCTGAGTGTTTTTCAAAACCTGGAGGTCTCCTTCCCCGAGGGGCGGTCTGTTTTTGGTGCGTTGATGTTCAAACGCAGTGAAAAGGTTCAAGCGCGTGTAGAAGCTATTGCGCAAGAAATTGGCCTGCAAGAGTGCCTAGATACCGAAGCGGGGCTGCTCAGCCACGGGCAAAAGCAATGGCTTGAAATTGGCATGCTGCTGATGCAAGAGCCTGAGCTTTTGATGCTGGACGAACCTATCGCAGGCATGAGCGCACGCGAGCGGGACATTACGGCCCAGTTGCTCAAGCGCATTTGTACCAACCGCTGCGTCATTGTGATTGAGCATGACATGGAGTTTGTTAAACAAATTGCACACAAAGTCACTGTGATGCACCAAGGGAAAATCTTGGCCGAGGGTTCAATGGACAAAGTCCAAAACGACCCCAAAGTGATTGATGTGTACCTAGGCCATTAAAGGAGCTGCCATGCTAAGTGTGAAAGACCTGTTTGTTGCCTACGGCCAAAGTGAGGCCTTGCACGGCCTGTCGTTTGACGCAGCCAGCAAGGAAACCGTAGCCATCATGGGGCGCAACGGCATGGGTAAAACAACGCTTTTTAAAAGCTTGATTGGTGTGCTGCCCACAAAAGCAGGCAGCATCCAGGTCGCGGGCAACGATGTGACACGCGATGAGAGCTACCGTCGCGTGAGCAAAGGCATTGCCTATGTGCCCCAGGGCCGGATGATTTTCCCCACATTGACGGTGGAAGAAAATATCCAAACGGGCCTGGAAAACGCTAAACACAAACGTATTCCTGAAGATATTTACGCGCTGTTTCCAGTTTTGTGGGATATGCGCCGACGCAAGGGCGGTAACTTATCAGGCGGGCAACAGCAGCAACTGGCTATTGCCCGCGCACTGGTGACCGACCCCAAGGTTTTATTGCTGGACGAACCCACCGAAGGCATCCAACCGTCGATCATCAAAGACATTGCCAAAGCCCTTAACGAGATACGCAAACTGCGCGAAATCACCATTGTGGTGAGTGAGCAGGTTTTAAGTTTTGCTATGGACGTGGCAGACCGCTTGCTGGTGATTGAAGGCGGCCGGTTTGTTCACGAAACCACGCGTGCGAACACCGACATGGCCCGCATTAAACAGTATTTGTCCGTTTGATTGTTAACCGTTAATTACAGGAGTGCACTATGGCTGATACGCTGATCAAAGTTGACTTGTCCAAATCGCCCGTCGATAACGAGCTGATCCACAACCGCTGGCATCCAGATATTCCGATGGCATGCTGGGTGAAACCCGGTGACGAGTTCATTTTGGAAACTTTTGATTGGACTGGTGGTTTTATCAAAAACAACAACAGCGCTGATGACATCCGCGATATTGATTTAACCACCGTGCACTACCTGTCTGGCCCGGTAGGTGTCAAAGGGGCCGAGCCCGGCGATTTGTTGGTGGTGGATTTGTTGGACATCGGTGCCAAGGAGGACAGTCTGTGGGGATTTAATGGTTTTTTCAGCACCAAGAATGGTGGCGGTTTTTTAACCGAACATTTCCCGCAGGCCCAAAAGTCTATTTGGGATTTTCATGGCATGTTCACCAGCTCGCGCCATGTGCCCGGTGTGCGCTACGCGGGCTTGATTCACCCCGGTTTGATTGGTTGTTTGCCCGATCCGGCCATGTTGGAGATGTGGAACCAACGTGAAGGCGCGTTGATTGCCACTGACCCGCACCGTGTGCCAGCCTTAGGCCTGCCGCCCAACCCCAGCTCTGCCCACATGGGGCAAATGAAGGGCGCCGCCCGCGACAAAGCTGCCGCCGAAGGTGCGCGCACCGTGCCCCCACGCGAGCATGGCGGCAACTGCGACATCAAAGACCTGTCGCGTGGTTCTAAAATCTATTTCCCCGTGTATGTAGATGGCGCCGGCTTGTCGGTGGGCGACCTGCACTTTAGCCAAGGCGATGGCGAGATTTCTTTTTGTGGTGCGATTGAAATGGCTGGCTGGGTGCACATGCGGGTCAGCTTGATCAAAGGCGGCGTGGCTAAATACGGCATTAAAAACCCCATTTTTAAACCCAGCCCTATCACGCCTACTTACAACGATTACTTGATCTTTGAAGGCATCTCTGTTGACGAAAAAGGCAAGCAATACTACCTGGACGTACATGTTGCCTACAGACAAGCTTGCCTTAATGCCATCGAGTATTTAAAAAAGTTTGGCTACTCTGGCGCGCAGGCCTATTCCATCTTGGGCACTGCGCCTGTGCAGGGGCATATCAGCGGTGTGGTGGACATTCCCAACGCCTGCGCTACCCTGTGGCTGCCCACGCAGATATTTGACTTTGATATCAACCCGAATGCCTCG
>JAYWGO010000157.1:0-11944 GCA_043778205.1 Polaromonas sp.
ACCAAGTCGCCCAAAGTCTACGTGCGTGACAGCGGCATCTGCCACGCATTGCTCGACATAGCCGACAAAGAAGCCCTGTTAGGCCACCCCGTAGTAGGCACCAGCTGGGAAAGCTTCGTGATAGAAAACCTGATCAGCAACGCCCCCGAGGGGGTGCAAAGCTACTTTTACCGCAGCAGCGGTGGCGCAGAGGTAGACCTCTTGCTGCTGTGGCCTAGCGGCACCATGTGGGTGATAGAAATTAAGCGCAGCTTGGCCCCAAAAGTCGAACGCGGCTTTTACTCTGCTTGCGAAGACCTGGCCGTGCAACATTCTGATATGCACAAATGGGTGGTGTATCCAGGAGACGAAACCTACCCACTACAAGCTGACATACACGCCATACCTTTGCTAAATTTAATCGCCAAGCTGCGGGCAGATTAAATTGCGGCATATTAAATCCAGAACAACACCGTGACAAATTCACTACCTCAACTTAGCCAAGCCCGCGCACCGCTCACGCGCGAGATCACCACTGTCAACGAACATGGTGAGCAAGGCACCGCGTCCATACCAGCGGAGCGCGACTTGACTGTGTATGTAGACAAACGCGAGCTGGTGACGCTGATGACTTTGGGTGCGCAGCCTGAGCTATTGGTACTGGGTTTTTTGCGTAACCAGCGGCTGGTCAATGCCGTGGGTGACATCGCATCTATCACGGTGGACTGGGACGTGAATGCGGCCTCTGTCGTTACCCACAGCGGCATTGACAATATCGAGGCGCGCACCGCTAAAAAAGTGGTTACCACCGGCTGCGGGCAGGGCAGTGTGTTTGGTGGGCTGATGGACGAGATTGACAACATCAAACTGCCCGACACACGCATTACCCAAGCGGATTTGTATGCCATTACCAACGCTATTCGCTTGCAAGAGACTACTTACAAATCTGCAGGCTCCGTGCACGGCTGCGCGCTGTTTGCGGGCACTGAGATGCTGATGTTTGTAGAAGATGTGGGGCGGCACAACGCGATTGACACGATTGCAGGCTGGCTGTGGATGCAAACGCCTGATGTGCAAAACCGCAGCAACAAAGTTTTCTACACCACAGGCCGCTTAACCAGCGAGATGGTGATCAAAGCTGCGCAAATGGGTATCGCTATCGTGGTCTCGCGCAGCGGCATCACGCAAATGGGCCACCAGGTGGCCGAGCGCGTGGGCTTGTGCACCATTGGCCGGGCAATGAACAAGCGGTTTTTGTGTTACACAGCGCCCCGGCGTTTGCAGCTAGACCCTGCGCTGGCAGGCCCCAGGCTGGCCGCAGCCTAAATCCTTGCACCCCACCAGCCAAACCACCCCGCGCTACACTGCGCGTATGAAAATCTCTTTTTACCAACTAGGCTGGTCTACCCTGTGGCGCGACCTGCGCGCAGGCGAGCTGCGGCTGTTGATTGTGGCGGTCACTTTGGCAGTAGCCTCGCTGACTGCTGTGGGCTTTTTTGCCGACCGCATCAAAGGCGGTTTGCAGCGCGATGCCAAGGCCCTGCTGGGGGGCGATGTGGTGCTAAGCAGTGACAACCCCACGCCCCAAGCCTTTAAAGACAAAGCCGCCGCGCTGGGCCTGCAAAGCGCGGCCAGCGTGGGCTTCCCTACCATGGCGCGCGCGCAAGATGCGCAAGGCGGCGCTAGCAAGCTGGTGGCCCTCAAAGCCGTCAGCGCTGGCTACCCACTGCGCGGCAACTTGCGCACCACCCAAGCCCCCGAGGCACCTGGCGCACGCGAAGGCACGCCCACGCGCGACCTGCCTGCCAAAGATGCCGTGTGGGTAGACGCATCGCTCCTCGACTCGCTTAGCCTCAAAGTAGGCGACAGCTTGCTGCTGGGCAACAGCACCCTGCGCATCGACCGCATTATTGTGCAAGAGCCTGACCGTGGCGCAGGCTTTATGAGCTTTGCCCCACGGGTGATGCTGCACACCGACGCACTGGCCGCCACCGCACTGGTGCAGCCCGCCAGCCGCATGACCTACCGCGTAGCCATGGTGGGTGATGCTTCCAAGGTAAAAGAATTTTTTAACTGGGTGACCGAGCAAATTAAAACCAGCGACGTGCGCGGCCTGCGGCTTGAATCGCTAGAAGGTGGCCGCCCTGAGATGCGGCAAACCATGGACCGCGCAGAGAAGTTTTTAAACCTGGTCGCACTGCTGGCCGCCTTGCTCAGCGCCGTAGCCGTGGCCATTGCTGCGCGCGGTTTTGCAGCGCGCCACCTAGACGACTGCGCCATGCTGCGCGTGCTGGGCACCAGCCAGCGCACCATCGCGCTGGCCTACACGTTTGAATTTTTTGTGGTGGGCCTGGCAGCCAGTGCACTGGGCGTGGCCATTGGCTTTGCGGTGCACTACGGCTTTGTCGCGCTGCTGGCGGGCTTGGTAGAGGCTGCATTGCCTGCTGCATCGCTATGGCCTGTGGCCTTTGGCGTGGGCATGGGCTTGACCTTGTTGTTTGCCTTTGGCCTGCCGCCTGTGCTACAGCTGGCACAGGTGCCACCGCTGCGCGTTATCAGGCGCGATGTAGGCGGTCTTAAGCCTGCCTCATTGGCCGTGCTGCTCATTGGCATTGCAGGCTTTGCCGCGCTGCTGCTGGCCGCCAGCTCTGACCTTAAGCTGGGCATGATTGCCGTGGGCGGTTTTGCTGGCGCGGTGGCTGTGTTTGCGGGCTTAAGCTTTGTCGCAGTCAAGCTGCTGCGGCGCAGCGTGAACGAAGCCACCGCCCCGCGCTGGCTGGTGCTGGCCACGCGGCAAATATCGGCCCGCCCTGCCTATGCAGTGGTGCAGGTTAGCGCGCTGTCGGTAGGCCTGCTGGCACTGATCTTGTTAATCTTGCTGCGCACCGACCTTATCGCCAGCTGGCGGCAGGCCACGCCGCCCGATGCGCCCAACCGTTTTGTCATCAACATCATGCCCGAGCAAAGCGATGCGTTTGTTAAAAACTTGGCTGACAATAAAGTTGCCAAGTACGATTATTTCCCCATGATCCGCGGCCGCCTGGTCGCCATCAATGGCACAAGCACCTCGCCCGACAACCTGACCGACGACCGCGCCAAGCGCTTGGTTGACCGCGAGTTTAATTTGTCGCACAGCGCCACCAACCCAAGCCACAACCAAGTCACGGCCGGCAAATGGACCGACAACGCCGCTGGCGAAGTAAGCGTAGAAGAGGGCATCGCCACCACGCTGGGGCTAAAGCTAGGCGACAGCATGACCTTTGACGTTGGCGGTACGCAAGTCACCAGCAAAATTACCAGCCTGCGCAAAGTAGACTGGGGTAGCTTTCGGGCCAACTTTTTTGTGATGTACACCGTGGCCCAGCTGCCCGAGGTGCCTGCCACCTACATGGCCGCGTTCAAAGCCCCCGCAGTCAAAGGCTTTGACAACGCCATGGTGCGCGCCTTTCCTAACGTGACCAATGTAGACATGAGCCTGACCATCAACCAAATTCAAAAAGTGCTAGACCAGGTGATTCGCGCTGTAGAGTTTTTATTTGGCTTTACCTTAGCTGCCGGTTTGGTCGTTTTATTCGCTGCAGTCACGGCCACGCGCGAGGAGCGTGCACGCGAGTTTGCCATCATGCGCGCGGTGGGTGCACGCAGCAGCCTGCTGCGCCAGGTGCAGCGCGCCGAGCTGGCAGGCGTGGGCATGTTGGCCGGTGTGCTGGCCAGCATTGTGGCCATCGCGGTGGGCTGGGCGCTGGCCAAGTACGTGTTTGAATTTACCTGGACTGCCGCATGGTGGGTGCCCCTGGCAGGTGGTTTGCTGGGCGCAGCTTTGGCGCTGGCCGCAGGCTGGTGGGGCCTGCGAAGTGTGCTAAACACACCGGTAGTGACCACGCTGCGCCGTGCCACTGAATAAGCCATACTATAAATACAATAGCTGCTCATGCAGCATTTCCTTGGGCCATAGGCCTAAAAGACTATGAAAATAGAAGAAAAACAGCCTTTTGCAACGCCCTATGAGTGGATAGGTGGCGAAGTTAATGTCAAAGCCTTGGTAGAGCGGTTTTACGACCTGATGGACTTGGAACCCAGCTTTGCGCGCCTGCGCGAGGTGCACGGGCCAACGCTGGACAATGCACGGGAGAAAACGTTTATGTTCCTGTGCGGCTGGCTAGGTGGCCCGCAATACTATACCGAGAAGTTTGGCCACCCGCGCCTGCGCATGCGGCACATGCATGTACCCATCGGCATATTAGAGCGCGACCAGTGGTTGGCTTGTATGGACAGGGCGATGGGCGAGACGGGTGTGGACGAGACGCTGCGTGTGCGGCTGCGGGGTAGCTTTTTTCAGACGGCGGATTGGATGCGGAATGCTAATGGCTAAGTCCTCGCCTTTGTCTTTGGTTCTCTAAGGTTTCTCTCGCAGACCTCGCGGTTTCGCGCCAGAGCGCACGCAGTGCCCATCCGCCCCGGTCTGCGGCCCCCTTCGGGGTAAGCTTTGCAGTGCTCAGAATTTGGGGTCAATGTGCAAACTCGCCTACGGCTCAAACAAGCACATTGCCTATTCCCAAATTCCTCCGCGCTTCAAGCCCGCAGCCCTGATCGGGGCGCATGGGCACTGCATGCACTCTGGCGCGAATACTGGGTCTGTGTTGCACGCATGTTAACGACCATGAATAGCTTGGGCGCAACAGCAAAGAACTCATTAAAGTGATTCAGCATCACCTATTCGCCTTAGAGCAGCAGACTTCAACAAAGGCCAATCTTCTAAACTGCGGATTGCATTTTCATTACCTTGTGCAGCCGCTTCAAGTATCAAGACCTCTGCGCGCGAAAGCTCTTTTAACGAACGGTTCCTGTGGGCAGAGCTATGTAAAGCGAGAAACAAATGGTATTTCGCGTCATTGTCACCATCTTTAGCCTCTTGCTCAAGTTCTTGAATGTACAGTTTGTTGGTTATTTCGGCCTCGGCCGAGTAGTCGCGAATACCAATTTTTTTGTGCGCGTTATAGTCTGTAAGTGAGAAAACTATGTTGCCTATTTTTTTCTCCGCTTCATCTGGTTGCATTGATTGGAAGTAACTCGTCTCGGATTGAACCCCATCAAAACTCGAAGCGCGAAGTTCTGATGTGGCGGTAGTTGGAACGGAATGGAAAATAAGCACATTGCGATCTTCGTCATAATGAATTAATAAATCATGTTTAACTGACATCATTCTGTGCTCTTAGATTTGGGATTTAAAGTACGAACTTCACTGAATCGCCATTGTGAAATATTGCCTTGGCATTCAAGCTCTCCATTTGCCACTAGCCGCGAAATACCTGCCGCAACGAAATTAAAATCTTCGTTTTGGGTTTTACATGAAAACCTCTCATCACGCGCGACCTGCCCAATGATCATGGCAACTTTCTGCCAGTGCGATGAAGCAAAATACATGATCAAACCATCAAGTTCTGTAGTTTTCATATCACGACGCAATTTTTTTTGCTGTCAGCTGATCTATTAACAAGTACACCGTAGCAGGCAACAACAACGCAGCCGCTGCCACCTCAGACAAGATAGTAATGTTAGCGCCTAGGGTGTGCAGTTCCATTGGTGCTACGGCGTAGTGGCCTAGGCCGTCGAAGCCTAGGGCGGCGTAGATGGCTACTAGCAGCAGGCCGGCTACTGCGAATTTGTTGTGCATCAGGATAAAGCCTGCTAGCCCTACAGACGTGATGGCCAGCCAGGCTGCGTACACCTTGGCACTGGTTAGCCAGGCGGGTAGGTTGGGGTATTCGCAAATGAACTGGGCGTTGTGGGCAAAGTGGCCTAGGCTAGTGGCAAAGTAGGCGGCTACCAGTACTAGGAATGGTTTGGGCAGCTGGTTGAATAGTTTGAGTAGGTGCATAGGGGTTAATGTAGCCTTTGCAAAGGTTAGGGTTGATTTGCGACAAACAACAGCTCAACGCCGTTGCCTGCGGGGTCTCTAAAGAAAACTTGGTGCTTGTCGGTTTGCGGCACGTAGCCTTCAGCATATTTAACACCGTGTTTGTCCAGGATTTGCTGGTGTTTAGGCCAATCTGTGCAGTCCAGTGCGACATGGTCAAACGTGAGGTCTTGGCCTGTGCGCCTTTCGTCGCCTTGCTTTTCTTGCGTAAGGTGCAGTGGGCTATTTTTTGAACTGACACATTGAATTTATAGCAGCATCAAACGCTCTTTACCAGCACCTACTAGGGTGCTGATAGCTACGCGATGGTCTAGGGTGGCTAAGCAGCCTTGGTTGGCTACCGCCAGTGCTAGCAAATACACGTCGGTGATTTGGTTATGCCCTAACACGCGTTGCCAATTGACCGTGCCCGGGCTGCACAGTGAGACCTCATCGGGCCAAAACTGGTGGTCTACATCGGCGCAGATTTGCTGCACTTTATTGCTTACAGCCTCAAAACCTGCGGGGCCATATTTGCTGTAGCTGGGCAGGTTAAGCACCCGTATCACGCTGTTTTCTACCAACGGGCAGGTGGCTATTTGTACTTTTCTGCGCTGCATAAAAGCAACTGCTTGTGCATGGTGCACGTACGCTTCGTCTAGCAGGGCTACCCACACATTCACATCTAATAAATAGCGCAAAACCTAGATACCCTCTTGGTCCATCAGGTCACGCACATGCTGCGTGGTGATGATCTCGTCGCGTGCAGGCAGTAATGCGTATTTGCTTTGGGGTTTGCTGGCCTTAGCTGTTGGCATACTTTGCGCACGAATGCCGTCACGCGCTAGCTTGGAAATAGCTGCGCCAATAGAAATATGCTCGCGTTGCGCGTGGCTGCGCGCAAACGCGAAAACGTCGTCATCGAGGGTTAAAGTAGTACGCATGGCGTTAATTTAGCATCAAAACATCAAAATTGCATCACTTAGCAACAGGGTTACGCAGCGGCGAAAAGCGTTCGTCGGGCAGGGTTAGCATGGGCAGCACGCGGCTGGCGGTGAGCCACGATATGCCAAAAGCCACCAATGCGGCGCGCTCAGCATAAAAGACGAGCCTGGCTACCTTGGCGGTGAGCGCGCCGCCCAGCATTGCATCGGCTGCAATAACCAAGATGGACGCGATGATGGTGATGCCGCACAGGGCGTAGATGGTGGCTCTGGCGTTGGCTGGTGCGTTGCCATGCTCACTGGCTTTTTGCCGGGCACGGCTAAAAAATAGGTAGCAAAAATAGGCCAATATTAAAAATAATATGGCTGCTGATGCAGCATGCACATAGGGCAAAACTTCATCGCGGTTGTCGCATTTGCAAGGGAACAGCGCCACGCCAAACGCTGCAATAGCTGCCACCTTGCTCAGCACCATCTCTCGCGTAGACAGGCCGTTGTAGGCCAGCATGAGGGCCGCAATAGCAAACAAAAAACCCACAAAAATACTCTGCGCCCAGCCGCCTTCGTAGTACGACGCGCTGATAGAGGTGATAGTGCCGCCTGCAAAAAAGCTGGTTAAGCTGGCCAGGCTAAGCGCAATCACCCCCACCAGCAGTTTGATGGTGCGGTGGTCAATTTCTTCGCGTTGGGGTAGTAAAAGCATTTTGTAATCCTCTGTGGGCCAAATACTGCTTCACTGTAATAGCGTATTACCAACACAGCAAGCCAGCGCCACCAGCGTTACAAAATGTTTGGGTACCGAATGCTGGCTGCCGTATGCAAACATAAAACCAGAAAAAAGCGATCCACCAGCGCGAAGCCTACAAACAACCCAAAGCACGCTGCGCCTCAGCAGCGTGCGCACTCAACCGGAGATTACAAAAAATGCTAAAAAATACTACAAAAAATATAGCTAACTATTCAGCATTTACTTGGGCTATAAGCTAAAACTGCTTAAAAAACTACCGCACCCCATGCGACTGCAGCAGCACCACCAACGCCCCCGCACCGCCCTGAACTGGGGTGGCCTGCACAAACGCCAGCACTTGGTTTTTTTGAATCAACCAGCTGTGCACTTTGTTCTTTAGCACCGGTACTTTGCCTGGTGAGCCCAGGCCTTTGCCGTGCACTACGCGCACGCAGCGCAGGCCAGTTTTGTAGCTCTCGCGGATAAAGCTGCCCAGCGCCTCGCGCGCCTCGTCGGTGCGCAGGCTGTGCAGGTCTACCTGGCCTTGCACCGTCCAGTCGCCTTTGCGCAGCTTGCGGGTCACGTCAGTGCCAATACCGGGGCGGCGAAAACTCAACGAATCGTCTATGTCCAGCAGGCTGCTGGTGTCCCACTCGTCGCTCATGGTTTCGCGCAGGGCGTTTTGGTCGTCCAGTTGCTGCTGCAGGGCCAGCGGCTCTGGCCGTACTTTGACCAAGCGGGCTTGGTTTTTAACCGGCAGGGCCTTGACCCTGCCTACGGCGATGGCAAACATGTCTTTGTCTTCGCGCTGTTTTTTGGCCAAGGCAGCGCGGGCAGCTTCTGCAGCGGCGCGTTCAGCCGCTTGGCGGTCAATTTCTTTTTTAACGGTCTTGAGGTCTGCCAGCGAATTGATTTTAGGCATTTTCATGCGTGCGCGCCTTTAGCCGCAGCGCCTACACCGCTCAGCCCAGCGCGCGGCACCAAGCCCAGGTCTGCCATCGACACCGCCTCGCTGCGGGTCACAATCACATGGTCTAGTACTTGGATGTCAATCAGCCCTAAAGCAGCGGCCAGCTTGTGGGTCATGGCAATGTCGGCGGGGCTGGGTGTGGCGTGGCCGCTGGGGTGGTTGTGGGCTAGCACCACAGTGGTGGCGCGGTAGTGCAGGGCGCGCAGCACCACCTCGCGCGGGTACACGCTGGTGTGGGTGAGGGTGCCTTTAAACAGCTCTTCCAGTGCAATCAGCTCTTGGCCTGCGTTAAAAAACAGCACCGCAAACACTTCGTAGGGTTTGTTGCCAATGTGCAGGCGCACGTAGTCGCGCAGTTGCTGGGGGGTTTCGATGGTGGGCTTAGCCTGCAGTTGCTCGGCCAGCGCGCGGCGGGCCAGCTCTAGCACGGCCACCACCTCGGCGCGTTTGGCCGGGCCCAGGCCTTTCACGCGCTTTAAATCCTTAGCCGATGTGCCCAGCAGCCCGGCCATGCCGCCAAAGCTGTCTAGCAGCTCTTGCGCCATCAGCAGCACGTTTTTGCCCACGATGCCGGTGCGCAGCAGCAGGGCCAGCAGCTCGGCATCGCTGAGCGCGCCGGGGCCACGCGCCAGCAGTTTCTCGCGCGGGCGGGCGTCGGGGGGCAGGGATTTAAGCAGCATGAGTGAAAACTGAAAGAGGGGTAAAAATCAGTGAAAAATAGGCGAAAGGCCAGCAAATGGAAGGCCTTGCAGAGGTTTCTACAATAGGGCTAGCCAGCACTTAAGTTTAAGAGAAGTTTGAGTACCCTTTGTATGTCCCAGATTGCCCCCAGTTCCTTCCTCACCCTGCACTACCGCTT
This sequence comes from Polaromonas sp., assembly GCA_043778205.1. Taxonomy (GTDB): domain Bacteria; phylum Pseudomonadota; class Gammaproteobacteria; order Burkholderiales; family Burkholderiaceae_C; genus JAAFIP01. The sequence continues at coordinate 9,376 of JAYWGO010000157.1, forward strand.
AAGCGGCCCGGCGGGCGATATTATCAACACCTTTGCGGGCAAACCGGCCACGCTGTCGCTGGGTGCGGGTGAACTGTCGCCCGCTGTAGAGCAGCGCTTGGTGGGCCTGCAAGAGGGTGTACGCACCAGCTTTGACATTCCCGCGGGCGAGGCTTTTGGCCCACGCAACGCGGATATGCTGCAATGGGTAGCCTACAAGCTGCTGGCCGAGCTGGGCGATCCGCATGAAAAATACGCCGCTGGCGATGTAGTGCAGTTCCCCACGCCCGACGGGCTGGGCAGCTATGCTGGGGCGGTGCAGCAAGTAGAAGATGGCCGTGTATTGTTTGACTTTAACCACCCACTGGCAGGCCAACCAGTGACGTTTGAAGTGCATGTGATTGGGGTGTTGTGATGGTGGAAGAAATAATTTTGGCAGAACCACGTGGTTTTTGTGCAGGCGTAGACCGCGCGATTGAAATTGTCGAGCGTGCGCTGCAAAAGTTTGGCCGCCCCATCTACGTGCGCCATGAGATTGTGCACAACACCTATGTGGTGAACGATTTAAAAGCCAAGGGCGCTGTTTTTATCGAAGACCTGAACGACGTGCCCGAAGGCGCTACCTTGGTGTTTAGCGCCCATGGCGTGCCCAAGTCGGTCGAGTGCGAGGCCCAGCGGCGCGGGTTTCAAATATTTGATGCCACCTGCCCACTGGTGACCAAAGTGCACGTAGAAGTGGCCAAGCTGCACAAAGAGGGCTACGAATTCATCATGATCGGCCACAAAGGCCACCCCGAGGTGGAAGGCACCATGGGCCAGCTCACACAGGGCATTCACTTGGTAGAAGACTTAGACGACGTAGCGCATGTGAGTCCAGCGCAAACGACCAAGCTGGCCGTGGTGACGCAAACCACCTTAAGCGTAGACGACACGGCTGAGATTCATGCGGCCATCCGCGCCCGTTTTCCGGCCATCAAAGAGCCTAAACAGCAAGACATTTGCTATGCCACACAAAACCGGCAAGACGCGGTCAAAGTGCTGTCTGGCCTAGCCGAGCTGGTCATCGTGGTGGGCAGCCCTACCAGCTCTAACAGCAACCGGTTGACCGAACTGGCCCAAAAGCTGGGTGTAGCCAGCTACATGATAGACAGCGCCGCCGAGCTTAACCCCGCGTGGTTTGAAGGCGTTACCCGTGTGGGCCTCACCGCAGGCGCCTCTGCCCCTGAGGTGCTGGTAAAAGAAGTAATTGACCGCATCAAAGCGCTGGGCGCGGTGTCTATCCGCAAGATGGACGGCATTGAAGAAACCATTAAATTCCCGCTGCCCAAGGGCCTTAAATTGGCGGCCAGCGAACATGTGGCTGATTCTGTGCTCCATGCTTCAGGCAAATAAATGGGCGTTTGAACGGGCAGAAAAAAAGTAACATGATTGACCAACTGCGCTCTGAAATAAATAGCTGCTTAAGCCTGATAAACAAAGACTACCGGCACTTTATCCACCAAACCCCGCTGTGGGTGCTGCCCGGCAAAGCGCTAGGAGTTAATTGCGCCCAAGTGTGGCTCAAGTTAGAGCATGTGCAAACGGGCGGTAGCTTTAAAGCGCGCGGCGCGCTGTACCGGCTGCTGTCTAATGCCGTCCCCGCCAGCGGTGTGGTGATAGCCTCGGGCGGCAACGCGGGCATAGCCAGCGCATTGGCAGCACGCGAGCGCGGCGTGCCTTGCGAGGTGTTTTTACCCGAAGTGTCTACCCAGGCCAAACGCGACCGTCTGCGCGCCATTGGCGCTACCGTCACCGTAACAGGCGCAGCCTACGCCCAAGCCTACGCCGCCAGCCTAGAGCGCCAAAAAGTTACCGGCGCTTTGCAAAACCACGCTTACGACCAACTTGAAGTGGTATCCGGCGCGGGCACCGTTGCGGCTGAAATACAGGCGCAGCAAGGCGCATTGCCCGACACCATGCTGGTCAGCGTAGGCGGCGGCGGTTTGATTGCAGGCATAGCCGCCCACTGTCACGGCCGCTCGCGCGTGGTAGCGCTAGAGCCGCACCTAGCTCCCACTTTGTTTGAGGCACGCAAGGCAGGCCAGCCGGTGGATGTAGCGGTAAGCGGTGTGGCTGCAGATTCGCTGGGGGCCAAACGCATTGGCAGTATTTGCTGGCAAGTGCAGGCCGCTGGTATTGCCGATGCGCTGCTGCTTGGCGACGAAGCCATTCGCGCAGCGCAGCTGTGGCTTTGGCACAACCTAAAGCTGGCAGTAGAACCCGCCGCCGCGCTAGGCCTGGCCGCATTGCAAACCGGCGCATACCAACCAGCAGCCAGCGAGACGGTAGGCTTGGTGCTGTGCGGTGCCAACATTGACCCGGCAAGCTTGCAGGCTTGAGGTGCAGTTGGCTTTTAACTCACTATAATTTTAATAGCTACTTGTGCAGTATTTCCTTGCGCTACAGGGCTATTTGTCTTGTACGAGATCAGGTCGGCGGTGCTACTTCAGCTGCGCGGCTGTCCCCCGTGTTGGCCTAGGGCCAACGACTCCTCCTTAATGCCGCTACGCTGAAGTAGCACCGCCGACCTGATCACAACGACGTGGTGGCG
>JAYWGO010000158.1:0-11850 GCA_043778205.1 Polaromonas sp.
GGTCAAAAATGCGGTGGAAAACACCGCCAAGGAAATCGTCACCCGCTTTGACTTCAAGGGCACCTCCGCCTCGATCGAGCTGAAAGACAAAGACATCACGCTGATTGGCGACAGTGACTTTCAGATCGAGCAAATCAACGACATCTTGCGTAACAAGCTGACCAAAGCCGCCGTGGATGTGCGTTTTCTGGACCTCGGCAAGATCGAAAAAATTGGCGGCGACAAGGTCAAACAGATCAACAAGGTGCGTGACGGCATCGAGACCGAACTGGCCAAGAAAATCCAGCAGGCCATTAAAGCCAGCAAGATGAAGGTACAGGCCGCTATTCAGGACGGCAAAGTCCGTGTCACTGGGGCCAAGCGCGACGACCTGCAAGCCGCCATGGCCCTGCTCAAAAAAGACGTGGACGATGTGCCGCTGACGTTCAATAATTTCCGCGATTAACCACTGCCCTTATGCCACGCCTCCTCCGATGTACTATTGTATTGATAGCTGCTTGTGCAGCATTTCCTTGGGCCAGAGGCCAATCTGTTGCATTAAGTGGGGTCATGGGCAGCAAAGCCCTGCTGGTGGTGGGCGGTGGCCAGCCTAAGCCGGTAGCGGCTGGCGAAACGCACCAAGGCATCAAGGTCGTCAGCGTCACTGGCGACTTGGCGGTGCTGGAGATTCAAGGCCAGCGCGTGAGCCTGCGGGTGGGCGATGCGCCTGTGAGCCAAGGTGCCCGGCCCGGCGGCAGCAATGGCAATAACGGCAGCAAAATTGTGCTGCCCATCGGCAGTGGCGGCCACTTTTTTGCCCAAGGCACGGTCAACGGCAAGCCGATTCAGTTTATGGTGGACACCGGTGCCACCACCATTGCGCTAGGGCAAAGCGATGCACAGCGCATGGGGATTGACTACCAAAAAGGCCTGCAAGTGCGCATTGGCACCGCCAACGGCATGGCGCAGGGCTGGAAAATCAAACTGGGCAGCGTCAAAATTGGCGATGTAGAGGTGTATGACGTCGATGCCATCGTGGGCCCCGACATGCCCTATGCGCTGCTGGGCAACAGCTTTTTAGGCCGCTTTAACATGAACAAAACCATCGACACGATGGTGCTGGACAAGCGCAACTAGGGTGCGCGGGCTTACGCCTTTTTAACGCCCAAGCGCGACTCTGTGCCCTTAAGCAGCCGGTTCAGGTTGTCTTTATGGCGAATGGTAAGCACCACCGCCATGACAAAAATAGCCAACAACACCGGTTTAGAGGTGTACCAGGCCATGCGGTCGCCAAACAAATAGTAAAACGGTGCAAACGCCGCCGCCGCAATAGATGCTAGCGACACATAGCGAAAAAAGAACAAAATCAGGGCAAAGCTGGCTATGCAAGCCAAGCCCAGCAGCCAGTGCACGCCCAGCACCACGCCCACGGCCGTAGCCACGCCCTTGCCGCCCTTGAACTTGAAAAACACCGGGAACACATGGCCTAAAAATGCCGCCAGCGCCACCAGCGCCAGCGTGCCTTCGCCCAAACCTACGCTAGGGCCCCAAGTTTGCACCGCCATCACCGGAACAAAGCCCTTCAGCGCGTCCAGCACCAGGGTGGTAATGGCCGCAGGTTTGCTGCCCGAACGCAGCACATTGGTGGCACCAGGGTTTTTGCTGCCATAAGTGCGTGGGTCTTGCAAACCCATGGCGCGGCTCACCAGCACCGCAAAGCTAAGCGAGCCCACGAGGTACGCCGCCGCGGTGGCCAGCAATGGGTAGGCAACATTCAAAATAGAATCCAAAATAATCTCCAGGTGTTCTTATAAAACCGCGCTACCTCCTGGGGGGCGCTCGTACTAAGCAGCTCAAGGATTTTATGCGGGTATTGGGCTTGGCTAGCGCCAATGCCGTTACTGCAGCAGCCTCACACCAAGTCCAACGCGCATTGCACGCTTTTTGCACCCAGCAGCTGCACGCACACCTGTGGGTTAATTTGCACCAAATAGCCGCGCCTGCCGCCGTTGACCAGTATGCTGGGCAAGGCCAAAATACTGCTTTCTATGTACACCGGCATGGCTTTGCGCAGGCCAAACGGCGAGGTGCCGCCCACCAGATAGCCGCTGTGCTTGCTGGCCACTTCTGGCGTGCAAGCTTCTACCGACTTGGCACCGATTTGGCGGCCCAAGTTTTTGGTGCTCACTTTGCGGTTGCCGTGCATCAGCACCACCAGCGGCTTGGCATCTTGGTCTTGCATGACCAGGGTTTTAACCACGGCATAGGGGTCAAAACCCAGCACCTGCGCGCTGTGCTGGGCACCGCCGTGCGCTTGGTACTCGTACACATGCTCGGTAAAGGCTACCTTTTGGGCTTTTAAAAGTGCCGTGGCCGGGGTTTCGCTGACATGCTCTTTTTTGGCCATGGCATGGGTATGTCAAAGGATTTACAGCGCTGGGTCACGTATTTCCCAGCGAATTTTGTCAATCTCGGCCAGCACCTCGGCGCTTAAAACGGTGCCCCATGCGTCCAGGCATTCGTCTAGCTGGGCCAGGCTGGTCACCCCGATGATGGTGCTGGCCACTTTCCAATGGTTGTAGCACCAAGCCAGGGCCATTTGGGTGGGGCTCATGCCGTTGGCCAGCGCCAGTGCGTTGTATTTGCGGGAGGCATCCATGGCCTCAGGGCGGCCCCAGCGCTGTTTTTTCATGGCATCGTAGCCGCTCATGCGGCCCTTGGGCGCGTCGGCACTGTGGATGCCGGTGGCATCGTATTTACCCGTCAGCAAGCCAAACGCCAAGGGTGAATAGGACAGCAAGCCCACGTTTTGGCGGTACAGCACCTCGTCCAAGCCGTTGTCAATAGTGCGGTTAACCAAGCAGTAGGGGTTTTGAATGCTCACTATGCGGGCCAAGCCGTGCTGCTCGGCCAGGCGGGTGAACTCCATCACCCCGTAGGGCGTTTCGTTGCTCAGGCCAATGGTGCGCACCTTGCCTGATTTGACCAAGCTGTCTAGCGCCACCAGCTGCTCGTGGATGGGTGTGTTGCCGCTGCGGGCTTGGTCTTGCACAGGGTCAAAGTAGTTAATGCCAAAGGCCGGTACGTGGCGCAGTGGCCAGTGGATTTGGTACAGGTCAATCACATCGGTTTGCAGCCGCACCAAGCTGTCTTCGCAGGCCTGCACCATCTGCTGGGCCGTCACGTTGGGGCTGCCGCCGCGCACCCAGTCCATACCGCGTGCGGGGCCTGCCACTTTGGTGGCCACGGTCCATTTTTGGCGCACGCCGGGGTTGGCCTTGAAGTAGTTGCCGATGAATTTTTCGGTCAAGTTAAAGGTGGCCGCGCTGGTGGGCACGGCGTACATTTCAGCCGTGTCCATAAAGTCCACGCCACGCTCTAGGCTGCGGGCCATGATGGCATGCGACTGGGCTTCATTGACTTGCTCGCCAAAGGTCATGGTGCCAAGGCAAATAGGGTGAACCAGCAGGTCAGACTGGCCCAGGGGCTTTTTGGGGATGTTTAAATGGTGCATGGCCCCAAGTTTAGCGCAGCTATTTTTTATTAATGCATTCAAGAAACCGTCTTTCAATCGATTCCAGCATGTCAGGCGTGGTCAAGCTGCCTATCAGCTCCATCACTTCTTCAAAGATAGTGAGCAGTTGCTCCTCGTTGCCCACCTGCTGGATTTTGCTGCGCAGTAAAACATCGTCCTTGCCCATCATGCGTTCTACCAGGTCGGCCAGGTACATTTTGCCCAGCAAAATACCGCGTGAGCTCATGGCGCGTCTGGGTGGTGCGTCTGTGTGCACATTGGTCTCCACCAGGCCAGCCATCGTGCTGGCAGGCAGTGCAGCAAAGCTGCTGATGTCCAGGTCTACAGGCGATGTGCTGGCGGGTTTGTCGTACACGCCGGCCATCCATGCCTTGCTGTGGGTGGGCAAAAAGCTGTCGAACGATTCAAAATTGGTGGCGGGAGTTTTGCCTACCAAGGAATCTTTAAACTCACGCGAGTGGCCCAAGCTGGCGTGCGCACTGTCAGCCCCAGCAGGGTTGTCAGCCACCAACCCCAAATAGATTAAACGTTTGGCTATACCCTCTATCGAAGCGCCAATGATGGCTTCGACCTGCGCTAAATTGCGCGTGCCGTCCATCAAAATTAAGGCACGCCGCTCACGCATGTCCAACGCCTGGGCTTTGGTGCGAATTTCCGCTTGGCCCAGCTGCGTTTTTTTTAAAACCATACCCATCATGTGCATCCCAACTGGGCAAAATACCCATTGGGTGCCAGTATGGTTACCAAATGTTGCAGGGGCGTGACGGGCGCAAGAATCGCCCCAGAAAACAGGCCTTAAGTAAACGTTAACTCAGCGTTAAGCCGATGTGCCTTGCAATTGGCCGCTGTGGGACTGCATAAATCCGTCGCTTGCCTCGTCAACTTCCCATTCCTGAGAGAAATCGCTGGCCAAGTCTTCTTCTGATACGTCCTCACTGCCTACATCCACTTCGTCGTCCATGTGCTGCGCTAGTGCGGATGGTTTGTCTGCCAATGGCACCACAGGCACCACTGCCAGCAGCCCCTGCGCCTGCAACCGCGCCGCCACCTCGGGCACCGAAAAGTTAAGCATTTCCTGCAGTTGGTCTAGTGAGCGCGCACCGTCTGTCAATATCAGCACCCGCCGGTCTAGCATGCTTAACCCTTGCGACCGCACGTACAACTCGGCATGCCCCTGCAGGGTTTTTTTGTACACCGTGGAAATTAGTGGAGTTTGCAACATACCAGTGCTGAAATTTGTAACATATCTGTATTGTAGACAGGCGAGCGGTGGTTTTCAATAGTCTAAATTAACTAGCCTGCAGGGTAGCCAGCGTGTTTAACGCTGGCTAATAACCAAGTCGAAGCGGCGCATCACATTAGAAAGTACTGCATTGCTTACCAACTTGGACAGTGCTTGGCATACATGCTCTAGGGCATAGTAGGCATCGGCCTCGCTGTCAATGCGGCTGACCTGTTGTGCCAAGCGGCCATCAGGGTCGGGCAAGTGATTTTCTAACACCTCAGCCAAATAGGCTTTTGCCCCTGATAGACCTGCCAAGCTGGCACTGCGGTGGGTCAATTCACCGGGTACGGTTAAGTGGGGCGCACGCACATCCGCGCCGCTATCGGACTGGGCACAGTGGATATGTAATGGAGATGGCAGTGTGGCAAAACGGTCTGTGTCTTTCAAACTGCCCTTAGGAGGTGCTGATGCCTCAAACACCGCCGCAAACTCGGGGGCCAGCGGGGTTTGTGCAGCATGCACCACGGGCTGCACCATGCCCTGGACAAGCAGGCGCGCAGCTGCCGTTGAAACTTCTACCGACAGCAGGCTTTGCAGTTGCGCTAATGTGCGGCTGCCGTTTATTAACAGCAGCACCCTGCGCTCAATGGCGCACAGGTCGCCGCTGCGCGATTGGATGGTCTCTTTGCCAAGCGCAGTTTTTTCTAAAATTGCAAAGGCTGGATTAAATGTAAGCATCCATACAGCTTAGCCAGTCCACTGCATGCGTCAATCGGGACAACCGCCGGAGACGGTATTTTTAACAAAAAGCGCTGTTTTGCAGCACATTTGCTGGTTGTTTTAAAGGCTATTGCGCAGCCTCAAACCGCCACACTGGCCGCCGCAAACCGCGCCTCTTCTTGCAGCCGCAGCACGCGGCGCTGCACTTTGCCGGTGGTGGTCATGGGCAGGGCCTCTACAAACTCAATGTCTTTGGGGTATTCGTAGGGCGCTAGCTGGCCTTTTACATGCGCGGCGATGCTGTTGGCCAGCTTGTCTTGGTAGGTTTTTAAGCCTTTTAGGTCTTTGGCCCAAGCAAATGCTGCACAGGCAGCTATTAAATCAGGAGTAAGCACAATATAGGCTTTAACCACAGCGCCGCGTTCTGCGTCAGGTTTGGGCACCACGGCAGCGTTGGCCACGGCGGGGTGTTTAACCAAACAGTTCTCTACTTCGCTGGGGCCTATGCGGTAGCCTGCAGCTTTGAAAACATCGTCGCTGCGGCCTTGGTACCACAGGTAGCCGTCGGCGTCTTGGGTGGCCAGGTCGCCAGTGCGGCACCAGTCGCCAGTGTACTTTTTGGCAGTGGCGGCGGGGTTGTTCCAGTAGCCTACAAAAAATACCGGATCGGGGTGGCCGTGGATGTCGTAGCGGTGCACGGCCACGTCGCCTACTTGGCCAGTGGCGCATTCTTGCCCGGCCTCGTTGAGCACGGCCACACGGTGGCCTGGGTAGGCCCTGCCCATACTGCCGGGCTTGGCGGGCCAGCCTGCGGCCATAGCGCAGTTGCCCACAATGTAGTTGATCTCGGTTTGGCCAAACATCTCGTTTACCGTTACGCCCAGCGCGTTATGGCAGTAGGCAAACACTGCGTCGCCCACGGCCTCGCCTGCGCTCATGCAGGCTTGCAAATTGAGTTTGAACTGGGTGCGCGGCTGGGGGTAGGCTTTCATCATGGCTTTGAGGGCCGTGGGGAACAAAAAGGTATGGCTGACTTGGTGGGTTTGCAAAATCTCAAACGCGATCTCGGGGCTAAAGCGGCCACTGTAGGCAATGATCTCGCGGCCAAAGTACAGCGTGGGCAGCAGCGCGTCCATCAGCCCGCCGGTCCAGGCCCAGTCGGCAGGGCTCCACAACACCGCTTGGGACGGGCCGTCGGGGGCGTGGTGCTGGTTCGGGTCAAAGCCAAACCAGTTTTGGCTGGCCACAAAACCCGTTAAATTGCCGATCAGCCCTCGGTGGGCAATCAGCGCGCCCTTGGGCGGGCCGGTGGTGCCGCTGGTGTAGATCAGCACGGCTCCGTCCTCAGAATGGGTGGTTACGGGGTCAAAGTGGGCGGGCATCAAGGCGCATTCAAAGGCGTAGTCCACCTCGCTGTGGTCGGCCGCGTCGCCCACGCCCACCAGTGTGCGCAGCGTGGGGCACTGCTTGCGTACCGAGGTCAGGTTGGCAATGCTGGTGTCATCACACACTGCCACCACCGCTGCCGAGTCTTGCAAGCGGTAGGCCAGCGCCTCGGGGCCAAACAGTATCGACAGCGGCACCACGATAGCACCCATTTGCAGCACAGCCATGGTGGCCACGGCGGTTTCAAAGCGCTGCGGCATGACCACCGCCACCCTGTCCCCGCGCTGCACACCCAGGCGCTGCAGCACGTGGCTAAGCTGGTTGGCCTGGGACAGCAAATCGGCATAGGTTAGCGTGGGGTGCGGGCCACCGTCTACGTGCTGGCGCACGGCCACGCGCTGGGCAGTGCTGGGGTCTTGGCCCCAACGGCGGCAGCAGGCCTGCGCAATGTTAAAAACCGCAGGCACCTGCCATCTGAAGTTGCTGTACAGGCTGTGGTAATGGTCGGCTTGCATAGAAGGTGCGCTGTGGGGCTGTGGGTAGGTGATCAGAAAGCAAAACCCATGCACAGGCCGTGCGCGGGTTATCTACAGAGGCAATCGCTGCATTTTAGTTCGCCGTCTCTAGCGCTGCGTCAGTTGGGTGACGGCTGCACAGCACTTTCGCCTGTACCATGCAGCCATGCTCCCCACCGACCTGCCCCCACACCCAATCCCCGTAGCCGCCTACCCTGCCCTGCGCACCGCGCGCAGCGAGTTTGTGCCCATTCGCGCACACCACTACCATGTGCACGCCTGGGGCACGCCCCAAGCTGGCGTGCCCCCGCTGGTGATGGTGCACGGCTGGATGGACGTGGGTGCGTCGTTCCAGTTTGTGGTAGACGCGCTGCAGCGCGACCGTTACGTGCTGGCGCCCGACTGGCGCGGCTACGGCCACACCACCGGCCCGGCCACCGACAACTACTGGTTTCCCGACTACCTGGCCGACCTGGACTTTTTGCTAGACCATTACGCCCCTGGCCAAACGGTAGACCTGCTGGGCCACAGCATGGGCGGCAACGTGGCCATGGTGTACGCCGGGGTGCGGCCCGAGCGTATTCGCCGCTTGATTAACCTGGAAGGCTTTGGCATGCCCGCCACGGTGCCCGCGCAGGCCCCTGGCCGCTACGCCAAATGGATGGACGAGCTAAAAGCCCTGCAGCGCGGCGAGCTGGCCCTGCGCCCCTACCCTGATGCCAACGGTGTAGCCCGCCGCCTGTGCAAAACCAACCCGCGCCTGTCTGCGGACAAAGCCGCATGGCTAGCCCAGCACTGGGCCGCGCCGAATGCTGAGGGGCAATGGCAGATTCTGGGCGACGCAGCCCACAAAATTACCAACGCGCAGCTGTACCGGGTAGAAGAAGTGCTGGCCTGTTATGCACGCATCAGCGCACCGGTGCTGGCGGTAGTGGCCGCAGACGACTCATTAACCGGCTGGTACAAGGGCAGCTTTACCTTGGCGCAGTACCACGAGCGTTTGCAAACTGTGCCTCATGTACAAGTAGAACGCTTGGCCGATGGGGGCCACATGATGCACCACGACCAGCCGCAGGTGTTGGCGGGGCTGATTGAACGCTTCTTGGCTTAGTTTTTGGTATTTTTCAGCGTTTTGGCCCTATGACCCAAGGAAATGCTGCATGAGCAGCTATTAAATTTGTAGTATCTTCGGGTGAAGACCCCGTGCTTTTCAAGCGCGCAATGTGTTTGAAATCTGTGTGAATCACCTGGTTTTGACCTTGACAGCTTTGTACGGACCAGGTCGGCGGCGCTACCCAAGCTCCGCGGCTGTCCTCCATGTCGGCCTAGGGCCGATTCTTCCCCCTTGATGCCGCTACGCTTGAGTAGCGCCGCCGACCTGGTCTTGCGAAGGTGGCTGGTGCTCTGAGGTTACAGACTTACTCTTGCGGGCTGGTTTGGCTTCCAGCGGCGGTGCAGACACCTGCGCTAGATTGTCATACCACGCCGATGACTTTCGCGGCGACCAATGCGGCCACCAGCCTCAGCCCCAGTGCCACCTGCCATCGTGGCAATGGAAGCATATATGCCCTCACCTCCGGCTCCACCAGCGCTCTCGCGGCAAGTGCCGCTCGGGCCTCTGGATCAGCGGCACGGTACTGGTGCTAAAGCCGCCTGGAGCGAACTATCGCGCGGGCGCACGTCACGAGGAACGCTAAAGCTCCCGCTTCAATTAAAAGTGCAGTGGCAAATCTAAGCGGCGTGGCCATAGTTTTAACGTTTGACAAGAGAGGTGCCTAAAAGGCGCAGCTTTTTGGGCACCTCTCGATAGAAGGGTTAGATTCGCATTTTCGCGAGGGCATCAGCCATGAAGTTCGCAGCATTGATACCTCCGACCTCTTCAGTGCCGAGTCTTTGTGGTGTGACATCAGGTGAAGGCCAGATTGCATGAATTGTAAAGCGTTCGATTCCGACGTGTTCCAGCTGGTTAGCAAGATCATCTCGCGCGGAGCGTGCGACCGCCGAACCGAAATATGCCATTGCTCCAGCGAGGAGGTCGGCGACCTGGAGCTGCGGGAGGTCGTGCGAGTCAGCGAAGCGCAGCGGGAACTCAAACTTCCTTCTGTCGTACCCGATAAGCTTTGGTTGAGCGGTGGGGTTCATCATCGCTTCGAAGGTGGCTTGCTCACCGGCGACTGGCTTTGAAACGTCATGGATGGCCAAGAACTCTCGGCCAAACTGCTTACCCCAATGGGAAAGTTGGTTAAACACGAAGCCGATGGCGGGGTCAAGTGCCGTGTAGTCAATTCCTTCCAATAGGTCGTCTATCACTGCCTCAGCGTACAGATAAGGCCCGAAAGCAGATAGGTATCGCGGCTCACGACAATTGTCGTGGAGCGCGCGTACCGCGGCAAAGAAACTTGCTTTTGCCTCGGGGTCCGGTGTTCGAACCATCTGAACAAAGGCTGCAAGAAATGCATCGAGGTGTTGTTGTCCGCAGAAGACTGGCGTCACACAGAAGTGGAGGTTTGCGATTGCAATGTTTGCTCCGCGCTCGTATAGATCCAAGCCTGATTGATGCGCGAGAGTTTCCTCAATGATGTCCACTGCCTTGCAAATCGCCATATAGCGCTTGTGCGCGATGGACACTTTGGCACGAAGTGGAGTCAGCAGCGGAGAAGCGAGGAAGTTCAAGAGTCTGCGTTTCCCAGCTTCAGATCGTCGAAGGGCGGTGAACTTGACCTCTTTAGTCTGCTGGGTACGGACGCAGCCGAGAAGTTCCTCAGCTTCCGCGCGGGTGAAGTCCGTCGACGCCAAGACAAACACAGGTTGATCGGTGTCGAGCAGGGCTGCGCCAGTATTTCCTGCTTCGTCAAAGTGCACCTCTAGCGACATGGTGGCGTGGCGAATCTAACGTTTGAGCTGAGGCGGAACCTGCAGCAAAACGCAAAGCCCGTGCGGTGGAAGATGCGCGAGCCCGCCGCGTGAGCCTAGCGTTTTGATGCTGGGCCTCGCCTCGATCGAAGGATTAGGCCTCACTCTGCGCTGGAACGATCTTGATGGAGACTGACATCTCGTCACCGGCACCGAAACCCAAGAATTTGCCCTCAGTGTCTTGCGGATCTGACTGTGGGCTGCCTCAAGACCTTCCCGAAGCTTGTTGGGTGGAATTAAGACCGCCATAACAGTAGTGGTTGGAAGTAGTAGGCCGCTTGTTCCCTTGAGGAACCCCGGCACCTACTCATCCCTGACTTGTGGTCGTTCGACAGAGCTTGCCTTCTTGGCAGATGCTGCCTTCTTTGCAAGCGCAGCCCGCTTGGTAGCAGCCTTTTTGGCGGGCGCGGCATTATTTGTGCTTGACATTTAGACTAAGGTACTCAAATCTTTGGGGGGGAACGACCGAGCTAGCCAACACTTTGTGACATGCGGACACGACGCGCGAAAATGATAGAAGCGGACCGCACGCGATCTTGACCGTTGGCCGCGCGTCTTGCTGACGGCCGTGCGCTAAGCTATTTACTTACGAAGATGCACATATAGACTGCATTGATTGGCAGTGGAGAACGTGGATAAGTGGCGCGACATGCGTCTGTCGACGCCTGATCTAAGCAACTAGCTTGACTTGAAAACTTGGCCTCGCAAGTGTGAAGCGTTGTGCCGCTCGCCAAATTTGTCGTGTTTCGAATAATCCCCTGCCAGTAAGCAAAGGACTCATCGCCTCCTCCTCCTCCGCAAGAAGCTACAGAAATCGTAGCAATAAGAATCGACAGGACTAAGAATCTACTCTTCACTTGTTGCCTCCCTTAGGGTTGTTCGGATTGCGATCGGATGACTGGAATGTTCACGTAACAATTGTATTATGAAGTCGCGTTGGTGTGGGTGGCGCACTTAAAATTTGAGGCCGCCCATGGCGGATTTTTGAGGCAAACGAATGTATACCGCAAAACCTGCGGTATACAAGTGTTGTTGCGATTTAATCTGGACATCAAATACTCTTAAAAGTGCCTTGCAGCATAGGTTTCCGTGATGTTCACAGGTGATATGCACAGATATAAAATTCTTGTGAAACCCGGCAGACACCAGTGTGTTGCGCACACTTACTTGCCGATGTACTACCTGCACTATAGCTTGTCGACTGGGCAAAACTCCCCTTAGCCCGTAAATTTTCTTGCGCGCTGGCAAGTGAAGCCGTTGGTAAAGAGAAGCCATGTTCTTGGCTTTTGACCCACCTGTTTTAAAGGTGTTGCACTTCGTACTGGAATCCAAGAGCATTTTAGGTCTACCGCCCAAGGAAATGCTGCACGGGTAGCTATGTATTTCATAGTATATGGTTTGCTTTTCTAAGGTGCCTTAGCAACCCGCGTCAAAGCTTGTACGCCTTGATTAGCTTAGTCGGGCGACTGGACAGGTTTGGGCAAAGCGTCGATTGAGTGTGGCCTTGATGAAAATCTGGAAAAAGGCGCGTCGTACTACCAAACGGGCAAATACTTAGGCTACCTGCGCGTGATTTT
>JAYWGO010000159.1:0-47286 GCA_043778205.1 Polaromonas sp.
CGTACTACCAAACGGGCAAATACTCAGGTGGCCTGCGCGTGATTCGCGGAAGTTTGCAAATAACATGTCCCGTCGCCCGACCAAGGTTATCAGGGCACACAAGCATTGACACGGGCTGTTAAACAACCTAAGCAGAAACAAACCACGATACTACAAAATACATAGCTACTAATGCAGCATTTCCTTGGGCGACAGGCCTGAAACGCTTAAAAACCTAGCTTAGATTAAGAATTAGCGCTTTTTAGGCCCCATACCCATGTTGTCGCGGTTTTTGGCCAAACGGTCGTCTTTGCGCTTGTCCATCTTCTCCATGGCTTTTTTCTTGCTGTAGCCCGACCAATCGGCAAACGTCCACCAAGCGGCGGCCAAAATAAATGGGCCCGCAAACAAATACCACTGGTCAGCCCAGTCCCAGCGGGACACAAAACCAATTTCCATGAATTTGAGTAATAAAAACACCAGCCCTAAACCTAAAAAATACATAACTCACCCCAATCGGACAAAAGTTCTTCTGCAAAGTTACAAACCAAAGGTCAACCTCCGGCCTTAGAATAACGTTATCTTACGTATCCACACCTGCCCATCTTACACCTGCAAAGTGTTTTAAAGGAAGACAATGTACCTCAAACTCACCCTCTTAAGCGCTATCTACACCGTATTGGCCACCCTAGGGGCGCCTGCTATGGCCGATGAGGCCTTGGCCAAGTCTAAAAACTGCATGGCCTGCCACGCAGTGGCCACCAAAATGGTGGGCCCTTCCTACAAAGACGTAGCCGCCAAATACAGCGGCGATGCAGATGCGGTTAAAAAGCTGGCGATGAGTATCCAAAAAGGCAGTACCCCCGGCAAAGGCAACTGGGGGCCCGTGCCTATGCCAGCTAATACCCAAGTCAACGACGCTGAAGCAGCCAAGCTGGCCGGATGGGTGCTGGCGCAAAAGTAAAGTATTGAACAAGCCAACGCGCTAGGCTGTGCCCGGTAGCCCGCCGCACTGGCAAAGCAGCCCAAGAGCACACTGTCCCAAACTACGCCGCACCAAATTACGCCGCACCTCCTAGTAGGTGTCGGCGTATTTTTTTAGCTCCCACGCGCTCACATGGGCGTTAAAAGCATCCCACTCTTGGCGTTTAAGCTTAACAAACTCGGCGCAAAAGGCGCTGCCCACTTGCTCTGTAAGCGCGGTGTCTGCAGCCAGCGCATCTACAGCAGTCTTTAGGTCACGCGGCAGTTGCGGCGGCATGGTGGCATGGTTGGCATGCTGATCGTACAAGTCCACATGACACGCTGCGGGGGCCACCATCGATGTGTCTATGCCATCTAACCCCGCTGCCAGCGTAGCGGCAATGGCGGCGTACACATTGCACGACGGGTCGGGCAAACGCCACTCAATACGCCCTGCTACCGTGCGAACCAAGCAAGTGCGGTTGTTGTCGCCATAAGCCTTCCACACCGGCGACCAGGTTGTGCCCGAGGCACTGTCGCTGCTGGCCAAGCGTTTATAGCTATTTACAGTGGGCGCGCACAGGGCGGCCAGTGCATCAGCATGGTGCAGCAAGCCTGCTACAAAGCTGTAGCCTGCTGCGCTCAGCTCTAAAGGATCAGCCAGGTTGGTAAACACTGCTTTGCCTTGCGCGTCAGTGATGCTCAAATGAAAATGCAAACCACTGCCCGGTGCATGGGCAAACGGCTTGGGCATGCAGCTAAAGACCATGCCATGCTGCTGGGCTACGGCATGGGCCGTCATTTTGAACAGCATGTAGCGGTCAGCTGCGGCCAATGCGTCGTCAAACTTGTAGTTAATCTCGTACTGGCCGCAGGCATCTTCATGGTCTATTTGCTGCAGCTCAAAGCCCAACGCCGTCAGGGCTTTGCGCATGTCATCCAAAAAACCTTGGTTGCGGTAAATGGCTTTCAGGTCATACGATGGTTTGTCTAGCTGGTCAGCGGCATCGGCTTGGCTCCATTGCCCCGAGGCATCTTGCCTTAGCAAAAAAAACTCCGGCTCGATACCCACCCACAAAGTCCAGCCTTTGGCTTGCAAGCGCTCAACTTGCCTTTTGAGCACTTGGCGCGAGCATGTAGCCAGCGGATCGCCACCCGCAAAACCGTCGCACACAGCATGTGCTACCCCCGGCATAAAGGGCAGTGGCCGCAATGAGCCTGCTTGCACGCGGCCATAGTATTCGCTGCGTTTACCGTAGCGCCCAAGGCCTGTGCCCCAAATGCTAGGGCCGGCAAAACCTGCACCAGTGCTAACCCACTCTTGCAAATTGGCCAGCGGCACCAGTTTGCCTTTGGCCACACCATGCATGTCAGCAAATTGGGCCAGCACGCTGTGGATACCTTGGGCACTTAAACGCTCTAGCGTTTGGGCCACCGTCTGTTCAATGGTCATGGGCAGGTCTTTATTTTTTATACGGGGCTGTCAATGCGAATCCAGGTAGTCTTGGTTTCGGTGTACTTGTCAAACGCATGCAGCGACTTGTCACGCCCTACGCCGCTTTGTTTAAAGCCGCCAAACGGCACCGTAATATCGTCTTCGTCATACTGGTTCACATGCACCGTGCCTGCTCGCAGCGCACGTGCCACGCCATGGGCTTTGTTCAGGTCGGCAGTCCATACCCCTGCTTGCAGGCCGTATACGCTGTCGTTGGCTTGGCGCACTGCATCGGCTGCATCGGTAAACGTCAGCACCGACAGCACAGGGCCAAATATTTCTTCACGCGCAATGGCCATATGGGGCGCTACGCCGTCAAAAATCGTTGGTTGCACATAGCAGCCGCCGGTGGCCTGCAATGCCTGCTGGCCACCCGCTACCAGCCGCGCACCTTCACGCGTGCCGCTTTCTATGTAGCGCAATATGTTGCTAAGCTGGGTTTGGTCCACTATCGCACCCATAGTGGTGGCAGGCTCTAGTGGGTTAGCTGGCATGTAGTTGGGCACCAAAGCCAAGGCTTTTTCTAAGAATTTGTCCTTGATGCTGGCCTCAACATACAGGCGCGAAGGCGCGTTGCAGCTCTCGCCCTGGTTAAAAAATATGCTGCCTATGGCTGCCTCCACCGCTTTGTCTAAGCTGGGGCAGTCGGCAAACACGATGTTGGGCGACTTGCCGCCCAGCTCGGTCCAAGCGCGCTTTAAATTGCTTTGCCCAGCCATGACATGGATTTGCTTGCCTACAGGGGTAGAGCCGGTGAAGGCAATGCAATCTACGTCCATGTGCAAAGCCAGTGGCGAACCCGCCTCAACACCGTAACCTGGCACTACGTTAAACACCCCAGCTGGTATGCCGGCTTCTAGCGCCAGCTCAGCCATGCGCAGCGCAGTTAGCGGCGATTTTTCACTAGGCTTGAGCACCACGCTGTTACCCGCAGCCAGCGCAGGTGCAATCTTCCAGGCGGCCATGATCATCGGGTAGTTCCACGGCACAATTACGCCCACTACGCCTACAGGCTGGCGGGTAATCAAAGCCAGCGCCGTGTCTGCAGTAGGGGCAATTTCGTCGTAAATTTTGTCTACCGCTTCGCCATACCAGCGAATGCAGTTGGCAGCGCTGTTTACATCCACTGCTTTGGCATAGCGAATAGGTTTGCCCATGTCTAACGTTTCAGTCAGGGCCAGTTCATCGCCATGTGCCAGCAGCAAATCGGCAAACTTAACCATGGTGCGTTTGCGCTGTGCAGGCGCTAGCCCGCGCCATCTCTTGTCGTCAAAGGCTTTGCGCGCTGCGGCTACTGCTGCGTCAATATCAGCCGCGCCGCAGCGTGCGACTTGGGTCAGCACGCGCCCATCCACGGGAGAAATGCAGTCAAACACAGCGCCGCTGTGGGCGCTGATACGCTGGCCGTTAACCAGCGCGCGCCCATCGAATTTTAAATTGTGAATATCAGCCATTGTGGTTACCGTGTTTGGATTGGACTGGTCATATTAAGCCGCATTGGCACTGTGGGCAGCACCAAGTGCAAACGGGGCGACACTTCTGTCAACCCCGTTTTAATTTTAACAATCAGCTGCGAATGAAGCGGTGCCTCACCCGCGTCTAGGCGCATGCATTAGAAAGACACTACGATGGAAGTACCCAGCAACAAATTAGTCTTTTTGTAGCTTCCATCGCGGCGCTGAAACACAGCTCCGTTAGCGCCGTCCAGCCGCACTTCTGTCTTTAAAGTGGTGCTGGGGTTAAATAAATAGTTCATACCTAGTGACAGTGCGTAGCGGTTGACACCTTTTTCTAGGTCTGGCTGAAACCAAGTATTGGTTCCGGTGCCATCATCTTCCCATCCAGGGCCAAAACCGTTGCGATTGTCTGCCACACCACCAAACATACCGCCGCCATTTTTGGCGTTATTGATAAAGTCGTAACGTGCAACCACCTGAGCCCGTGGGGTCACTTTATAGCCCACCAAGCCTGAAACACCCATCCATTTGGCATCACCGCCATTGAAAGCTTTAGATTTATGACGACCTGCAGCAATCTGGCCTTGCAGCGTCAAGTCGCCACGTGTGTAGTAAGCGTCAACTTCAAACATATCAAACCGCCCCGGTGTGGTGGCCTTGTCTGCAAAAGAGTGCCCGCCCCAAAAACCCACGCCAGAAAACTCGTTCACAGAGTAGTCAACACGGTAGACCAAAGCGGGTTTTTTATCGCCCGCTTCGCGCGCAGCTTGGTTCACGTTGCCTACCAAAAACTTGCCCGTCCATGGGCCGCGTGCCACTTCCATACCTGCACCAGTGTAGTAAGTCAGCGCCGTAAAGTCGTACAGCATGTTGTGCGTAACCAATGGGTTGCCGTTAGCAGCCGTCAACTCATAACCCGACCAGTCAGGTATTTGGCCAGCGATCAACCTGGTTTTTTCGTCACCCAATGGCACTGACACCGAGGCTTCGTGGACGATAGAACCTGCGCGGTAAGCCGAGCCTGCTGATTTGTGCGGCATTAAGGTCAGGCGCCATTTGTTGCCGCCATTGGTCTCTTTTTGAATGTCCAGCATGGCCGTACCAAAAGAGCTGTTGTCGAATGTATAAGCATCTGTGCCCGGCAAACCATTGGCCGTGGGGCCAGAGGCACCGTCAAAGTTATTTAAAAACGAGAACCCGGCGCGCTGCTGGCTAGAGCTGTAAATAAAAGTCGGGTCAATCACGCCGTTGATCTTTAAGCCTTTAAGGCCGGCTGCCTCAAAAGCATCCTCTGTAGATTCTGCTTTAATTTTGACCCGGTTAAATTCTTGCGGGTCTACCGCACCGGCTGCTGCGGCTGGCGCAGCAGGTGCTGGCGAGGCAGCTTCAATTTTTTGAGTCAAAACTTGAATTTGCTTTTTCAGCAGCTCCAACTCTTGTTTAAGTTCTGCATTGGTTTGCGCATGGGCGTTATGCACCATGGGAAATGCAGCCGCAACTGCTAAGGCCAAAATCGACAGTTTATTTTTCATAGAAGCTCCAAAAAAATCAATCAGTTTTAAGCACCCGCGCCGCGAAATGCAGCAGACATTTCACGTGCCCGTTTGCGCTCAGTGCGCGCAATCCAAATACTGGCCAGTACCACACCCAAGCTGACGACCAACACCGTCAGCGTGGCGATCGTATTCACACTAGGGCTCAGGCCCAGCCGAGCGCGGCTAAAAATCACGATCGGCATGGTGGTAGACCCAGGGCCAGACAAAAATGCAGACAGCACCACATCGTCTAATGACAAGGTGAATGTAAGCAACCATGCAGAACCCAGGGCCTGTGAAATCAATGGCAGCGTAATCAAAAAGAACACTTGCCAGGGACGGCAGCCCAAGTCTTGCGCGGCCTCTTCTAGCTGTGGGCTCATCTCTTGCAGGCGCGACTGCACCACGACCGTGGCATAGGCCATGCCCAGCAAAGTATGCCCAAGCCAAATCGTCATCATGCCCCGTTCTGGGAAACCGAACGCGCGCTGCACTGACACCAGCATGAGCAACAAAGACAGACCAATAATCACTTCGGGCATAACCAAAGGTGAATTCACCATACCCGCGAACAAAGTGCGCCCAGGAAAACGTTTAAATCTGTTTAACGCTAATGCAGCCAGCGTGCCCAGCACAACCGAGGCACATGCAGTGAGGAAGGCAATTTGCAGCGAGCGCTTAAAGCCTAAAATAATTTCAGTGTCTTTAGACAATGCCTCGTACCAGCGCAGCGACCAGCCGCCCCAGGTAGTGACCATAGGGCTGGCGTTAAAGCTAAGCACAATCAAAGTGAATATGGGCAAATACAGGAAGACAAATACCGCTGTCATCCAGGCCTTGGAAGTCATTTTTCCAGCATTGAAACGCCCTGTACTAAACATCATGCGTGCCCCCCGCTGGTGTTTTCGGCTTGGTACTTGTTAAACCAAGCCAAGGGCACAATGATCAGCAGCACCATCACCACGGCCACAGTAGCAGCCATGGGCCAGTCGTTATTGCTGAAGAATTCGTCCCATAGCACGCGGCCAATCATCAAGGTTTGCGGCCCACCCAGCAGCTCAGGAATCACGAACTCGCCCACGCACGGAATAAACACCAGCATGGAGCCAGCAATGATGCCGCTTTTGGACAATGGCACCGTAATGCGCCAAAAGGCCTGCCATGATGTGGCACCCAAGTCGAGCGCAGCTTCCAGCAAACGCAAATCCATTTTGACCAAGTTAGCGTACAGCGGCAAAATCATAAAAGGCAGGTAGGTGTAGACCATGCCCAGCACCAATGAGAATGGTGTGTTCATCATTTTCAATGGCTCAGAGACCAAGCCTGCCCCCAGCGCAATGTTATTGAAAACGCCGTTGTCAGCCAGCAACATCTTCCAGGCATACACGCGCAGCAAAAAAGAAGTCCAAAAAGGCAGCATGACCAACATCAACAATGCGGGTCGCTTCTCTGGGGCACTGCGCGCAATAAAGTAGGCAAACGGATAGGCTATGAACAAACAAATAACCGTGGTG
Source organism: Polaromonas sp. (assembly GCA_043778205.1). Classification (GTDB taxonomy): domain Bacteria; phylum Pseudomonadota; class Gammaproteobacteria; order Burkholderiales; family Burkholderiaceae_C; genus JAAFIP01. The sequence continues at coordinate 6,944 of JAYWGO010000159.1, forward strand.
ATGGCCGCAAACTTGAGCGAGCTGAGGTAGGTGCGAAAGTACAGATCATCTTGCGCAATATAGATATAGTTGCCCAATTTAATTTTGAGCTGCAAGACACCCTCTGTCCACGAAAAAAGTTCTTTGAAAACCACGTTGTCCATCTCTGACACGCTGATTTTAAAAACAATCAGGAACGGAAACAGAAAGAAAGACAGCAAAAATAACAAGGGTATGCCAATCACCAACTTGCGACCCCACGCGCCTGTTAACTTTTCATACAGAGAGGGTCCAGGCAAAGCAAGCGCGGTCATGGTTCACTTACCGGGTTAGCACAACCACATCGCTACCACACCACCACACGTAGACCTTGTCGCCCCAAGTCAAGGCGCTGGCCTCGTGGCGCGCGGCGTTGGTTTGCGTGACTTTCACGACCGTGCTGCCACCGTCAACCAGCACATGGTATGTAGTTAAGCTACCTAAATACGCCAAATCTTTAACCGTACCCTGCACCAAGTTAAAACCCACTTGCGCTAAAGACTCTCTGTCTTCGTCTTTAGGCGGCGTGGTTTGAATGGTAATTTTTTCAGGCCGTACAGCCACATGCACGGGCATACCGCTGGTGCCAGTAATGCCGTGGTTAATATAGTGTTGGCACTCTGGGGTAGAGATCACCACATGGTCGGGTTCGTCTACCGTCACGGTACCTTTGAACAGATTCACACTGCCAATAAAGTCTGCTACGAAGCGGCAGTTAGGCGTTTCGTACACTTCCGAGGGACGGCCAATTTGTAATATTTTGCCTTCGCTCATCACACCAATGCGGGTGGCCATGGTCATGGCCTCTTCTTGGTCATGGGTCACCATCACGCAGGTAACGCCCACTTTCTCAATAATGTCTACCAGCTCTAGCTGGGTTCTCTCGCGCAGTTTGGCGTCTAACGCACCCAGGGGCTCATCCAACAATAGCAACTGGGGCCGCTTGGCCAAGCTGCGTGCCAGCGCCACGCGCTGCTGCTGCCCGCCCGAAAGCTGGTGTGGTTTGCGCTTAGCGTAGGCTTTGAGCTGAACCAAGTCCAACATTTGGTCTACCCGTGTTTGAATTTCATCCTTGGGCATTTTGTCGCGACGCAGGCCAAAGGCAATGTTATCCCACACACTAAGGTGCGGGAACAATGCATAGCTTTGGAACATCATATTGATCGGCCGCTCATAGGGTGCTAGCGCCACAATGTCGTTACCTGCCAGCACTATTTGGCCTGAAGTGGGCTTGTCAAACCCTGCCAACATGCGCAGCAAGGTAGATTTACCGCAACCCGACGAGCCCAACAATGCAAATATTTCGCCCTGCGCAATGTCCAGAGACACATCGTCCACCGCAAAGACATCGCCAAACTGTTTGACAACGTGTTTAATTTGCAAAAACGGAACTACCGCCTGTTTGCTTGCAGGTGCTGGGGTATTTACATCAGTAGCCAATGGGATACCTCTTCTTAGTGCGAGTTTTGCTGAATCAAAGGCCCGTTTTAAATGCCGTGTAAGCGCGTGTTACTTGGCGGCGAATATCGTTGTTGATCGCCTTGGGAGGTTGCATATTGGCCATGTCGGCCGTGGATGGGAACACGGTAGGGTTTTGCGCCATTTCAGGTTTAATAAATTTGCGTGACTCTTTATTAGGGTTGGCATAGAAGACTTTGTTGGTAATAGCCGCATGTACTTCAGGGCGCATGATGTAGTTCATAAACAAATGCGCATTTTTAGGGTGCGGTGCATCCACTGGTATTGCCATCATGTCAAAAAACAAAATGCCGCCGCTCTTTGGAATCAGTGCGACGATGTCCTGTCCAGTTTTTCCGTCTATTGCGCGTTTACGCGCAATGTTGATGTCGCCTGACCAGCCTAGCGCAAGACAGATCGAGCCACCAGCCATGTCGTTGATATAGCCTGACGAACTGAACAGCGTAATGTACGGACGTATCGACTTAAGTACAGCACTTGCCTCGGTGTAGTCAGCCGCATTTTTACTGAAAGGCTCCTTGCCTAAAAAATGCAGGGCCGCTGGCAATACTTCTGTGGCGCTGTCCAGTACAGAGACACCGCAACTTTTAAGTTTACTGACGTACTTAGGGTTGAAGAACAGCTCCCACACGTTAGCGGGCATGGGTTCTGCACCCAAGGCCGCTTTTACTTTGGCGGTGTTGATACCAATCGTGGTGTAGCCCCATAGCCAGTTCACTAGAAACTGATTGCCGGGGTCTAGGCTGGCAATTTGGCTTTGTACATCGGGGTCTAAATTTTTCAAGTTAGGCAACTGGTCTTTGTCGAGTTTGCGCAACAAGCTACCGTCCATTTGCAGCCTGGCCCAGTTGGAGGAAGGCACCACAATGTCGTAGCCTGTCTTGCCTGCGACCAATTTAGCATGCACGATTTCGTTGTTGTCAAAGGTGTCGTAGCGTACTTTGATGCCGGTTTCTTTCTCAAAGTTAGAAATCGTATCTTCGGCTATGTAATCTGACCAGTTGTAAATGTTAAGAACTTTCTCCTCTTGCGCTACCGCTGCCATTGCGGACAGGCCAAGCCAGCCAACTACAGCGTAGCGTGCCAGGTTTTTGCACATTAATTTACCTGCGAATTTATTACCCAATTTAGTACTCCTAGAAAATTGATCAAAACACCGTATTTATTAATGCTACCCATTAAAAGCAAGCTGCTCAATGCTAGCAATCCCTATGCCAGCCAACCATTCTTTTTAACTTCGCTATAGGTTAAGTCAAGGCAGCGCAGTATCAGCGCCACCATTTCATCGATTTGCACATGGGTAATGATGAGCGGCGGGGAAATAATCATACGATCGCCCACGGCGCGCATGATCAGTCCATTGCTAAAGCAGTGGCCGCGGCAAATCATGCCGACGCCGTGGTCGGGGTCAAAGCGCTCGCGCCTTGCTTTGTTTTTTACCAACACCAAGCCTGCCACCAAGCCACAGGTTTCGGCCAAACCTACCAACGGATGGTCATTAATTTCCAGGTACTTTTTGGCCAGATACGGTGCCAAATCGTTGCGTACGCGTAGCGGCAACGCTTCTTTTTCCATAATGGCCACATTGGCCAAAGCCACAGCGCAGGCTACCGGGTGTCCACTGTAGGTATAGCCGTGGTTAAACTCGCCGCCTTGCTCAATTAAAACTTTGGCTACGCGGTTACCCACCATGACACCACCCAGGGGAATATAGCCACTGGTAATAGCTTTGGCAAAAGTCACTAAGTCAGGCTTGTAGCCAAACTTTTCATAGCCAAACCAATGGCCTAAGCGCCCGAACGCACAAATTACCTCGTCGCTGATCAGCAATATGCCGTACTTGTCGACAATGCGCTGAATTTCTGGCCAATAAGTTGCAGGCGGAATAATCACACCACCGGCACCTTGCAATGGTTCGGCGATAAACGCCGCTACTTTATCTTCGCCAATTTCTAAAATCTTGGTCTCTAGCCAACCTGCGGCTCGCAGCCCAAATTCGTCTTGCGATTCACCAGGCAGGCCGTTTTCAAAATGGTAGGGTTGCCCAATATGGGTGATGTTGGGAATAGGTAGATCACCCTGTGCATGCATACCCACCATGCCGCCGAGCGATGCACCGGCCATGGTACTGCCGTGGTAGGCATTGATGCGGCCAATAATCACTTTGCGCTGGGGCTGCCCCAGCAGGTCCCAGTACCTGCGCACCATACGCACATTGGAGTCGTTGCTTTCGCTGCCGCTAGACGAATAAAAAACGTGCTGGAAACTGCGGTCGCCTACATTGGGAGCCAAAGATGCCAGCTTAGCTGACAGCTGCACCGCAGGTACATTGGTGGTTTGAAAAAAGCTGTTGTAGTACGGCAGCGTCATCATCTGGTGGTGCGCAGCATCGGCCAGTTCTTTGCGGCCGTAGCCTACATTCACGCACCACAAACCACTCATTGCGTCTAGCATGCGGGCACCCTCAGAGTCCCACACATAAATGCCTTCGGCCTTGGTAATGACTCGGGCACCCTTGCTGGAGAGCTGTTTAAAGTCAGTAAACGGATGCAAAAAATGCGCGCTGTCCAAAGCCTGGATCATGGCGGTGTCAACTACGGTGTTCATGGTACTGCTTTCGGTGGAAATGGAGAAAGATTTAGCTGCATGTGCCAGCCATGGTGAGCGCTGTAGGCTTACACATGGAGCAGTAAATGCTCTCTCTCCCAAGGCGATATGACCTTCATAAACTCATCAAACTCAAGCTCTTTAATTTCTGAATACACAGTGATAAATTCTTTGCCTAAGACTTCGTGCAAATCAGATTCTTTGCGCAACCAGTCCAGCGCTTCGCCCAAACTGCGGGGCAATGAATACGGTGCCAGATAAGCATCGCCCTTCATTTCTGCCTTGGGCTTAATTTTGTTTTTCAAACCCAGGTAGCCGCACGCCAAGGTCATGGCCAGTGCCACGTAAGGGTTGGCATCAGCCCCAATCACGCGGTTTTCTACCCGGCGCGCCTCAGGGGTAGAGATTGGTGAGCGAATGCCCACTGTGCGGTTGTCATAGCCCCATTCAATGTTGATGGGTGCTGCGCTGTTGCGCGACAAGCGGCGGTAGCTGTTCACATACGGCGCTACCAGCACCATAGCCGCTGGTATGTAGCGCTGCAACCCACCGATGTAGTGCATGAAAGATTCTGAAGGGGTGCCGTCTTCATTGCTGAAGATGTTTTTGCCTGTGGCTTTGTTCAGTATGCTTTGGTGTACGTGCATAGCGCTACCGGGCTCGCCTGCAATGGGCTTGGCCATAAAGGTAGCATACATGTTGTGGCGCAAAGCAGCTTCGCGCACAGTGCGTTTGAAGAAGAAAACCTCGTCGGCCAAACCCAATGGTTCTGCATGGAAAAAGTTAATCTCCATTTGCCCAGCGCCCACCTCGTGAATCAAGGTGTCAACGTTAAGCTCCATCTTTTCGCAGTAGTCGTAGATTTCTTCAAACAGTGGGTCAAACTCGTTTACCGCATCAATACTGTAGGCTTGGCGCGAAGTTTCTGCACGGCCGCTTCGGCCGATGGGCGCTTTAAGCAGAGTATTAGGGTCGGTGTTACGGGCGGTAAGGTAAAACTCTAGCTCGGGCGCGACGATAGGTTGCAAGCCTTCGGCAGCAAACAAATCGCATACCCGGCGCAGCACCGAACGCGGCGCAAACGGCACCAGGTTGCCCGCATGGTCAAAGCAGTCGTGAATCACCTGCGCGGTAGGGTCGGTAGCCCATGGCACGATGCGCACAGTAGACGGGTCGGGCCGCAATTGCATATCTTTGTCAGTAGGGTCGATGACATCGTAGTAGCTACCGCTCTCGGGGAACTCGCCAGTCACGCCCATGGCCACAATGGCTTCTGGCAAGCGCATACCGCGGTCTTCGGTAAACTTGGCGCGGGGCAGAATTTTGCCGCGTGCAACACCGGTTAAATCAGGCACCAAACACTCAACCTCAGTCACACGGCGTTCGTTAAGCCATTGTTCTAGTTCATTGAAAGTGGTTGCTTTTTTATCGTACATAGTTTCCTTCCCGCTGCGGTTAGCAACGTATAGTTAAGCGGTAGCCCTGCCCCGCTGGCGTGCACGGCACGCATCACCAAATGCGGTAAAAATGGCCGCATAAAAAGGTGTTTCCCAAAACTTCCACTCAGGGTGCCACTGCATTGCGTAAGCAAATGAACGTGCGCCAACCACTTCAAAGGCCTCAACCAAGCCGTCTGGGCCGTGTGCCAACGCACGCAAGCCCTGTGCCAGCTGGGCTACACCTTGGCCATGCAGCGAATTAACTTGGGCCGAAGTGGCACCAGCCCATTGGTGCAACACACTGCCTGGTTCAAATTCCACGGCATGGCTGGGGGCGTACTGCACGTCGTAAGACTGGTCAGCCCTCTCGCGGTGGTCTTGCAGGCCAGGGACATGGTGCACACGCTGGTGCAAGCTGCCTCCCATGGCCACATTAATTTCTTGGAACCCTCTGCACACACCCAGCAAAGGAACCTGCTGCGCTATGCAGGCCTTGACCAGGGCTAAGGTCAACGTATCGCGGTCTGGGTCTAAAGGCAGGCTCATGTCCGCCACTTCTTCTCCAAAATGAGAAGGGTGGACATTGGAGGGCGATCCTGTCAACATCACACCGTTCACCAAACTAAGCAATTGGTCTATTTGCCCAGCATCGCACAGAGGGAAAACTACCGGCTGTGCGCCAGCGCCTTCTTTAACGGCGCGGGCGTATTTGTCGCCCAGCACTAAAAACGGCAGTTGTCTATCTGCATTGCCCAACAGCCGATGGTCGGCGGGTAGCCACACCATGCTGGGCATAGGCTTCATAGGCTTGCCTTTAAGTGTTTTTTTTCTGTCATAAAGCCATTGTGGCAGAGTAATTGGTTTGCCATAAGAGCCAGTTAAATAAAGCCCATGGTTCCACTTTACACTAAGGGTTAATCAACCGGCTAACACCGCACCCATATGCTGTCTGAACTTTTACTGTCTGAAATGGCGCGCCTTGGCCGCAAGGACAAGCTGCCCTTGCACCGCCAGCTTTACGAGGCCTTGCGCCGCGCTATTTTGGACGGCAAGCTCACTGCAGGTGACAGGCTGCCCTCTAGCAGAGAGCTAACGCAAGACTTGGGTTTGTCACGCAACACGGTGGTCGCAGCGCTGAGCCAGCTGAGCGTAGAAGGCTATTTGGTCAGCCGCGTAGGAAGTGGGACTTTTGTCAACGACAACGTGCCTGTTGTGCCAGCCCTGCGCCACCTGCCCAAACCTCTGCCCAAAGCACAGCTTTCGCGCAGGGGCCAGTTGCTGGCCACAACTTTTTGCGCCACGCAGCTGGAAGTTCAACCTTTTTGCACCCAAGTGGCGGATTTCAGCGGTTTCCCAATTGCGCTATGGCAACGCTTGCAAAACAAGCATTGGCGCATGGCCTACGCCGAAATGCTGGACTACAGCGACACGGGCGGCTACGCGCCGCTGCGCCGCGCCTTAACTGACTATTTGCGCGTATCGCGCAGTGTGCCGCTGGATGTAGAGCAAGTGATTATTACCAGTGGCACCCAGCAATCGCTAGAACTGTGCGCCCACCTGCTGGCAGACCATGGCGATACCGTATGGATAGAAGACCCTGCCTACTGGGGCGCAGTCAAAGCTTTTTCGGCTACCGGGCTGCACCTGCACCCTGTGGCGGTAGACCATGCGGGTATTGCGCCGCAAACCGCAGACGCCGCCCACCCGCCGCGCATGATTTACGTAACCCCGTCGCACCAGTACCCTACGGGCGCGGTGATGTCGCTTGCGCGGCGGCATCAAATACTGTCGCTGACCAAACAGCACAAAGCTTGGCTGCTAGAGGACGACTATGACAGTGAGTTTCGCTTCAGTGGCCCACCTATTTCTTCCTTAGCAGGCTTAGATTCAGACGCACGGGTGCTGTACATGGGCTCGTTTTCTAAGGTGCTGTACCCTGGCCTTAAGCTGGGCTATTTGGTGGTGCCCAAAGAACTCATTGCCCCCTTCAAACAAGCCCACTACGACCTGAACCGGCCAGGCCAACTGCCCTTGCAAGCAGCACTGGCTGAATTTATTGAAATGGGGCATTTCGCCAGTGCGCTGCGCAAAGCACGCCTGCGCTATGCGCAGCGGCGCAGCTGCTTGCTGCAAGCCCTGCGGCCCTGCCTGGGCAGTCTGGCGCACATCAGCGGGGCCGAGCAAGGCCTGCACCTGTGTTTGCGGCTACCGGTGCAGGTGGACGACGTAGCGCTGGCCCAACGCATTGCCCAGCTGGGCCTGACAGTGCGTGCGCTGTCGGCCTACTGCTTGGGCCGAAAAGATACCAAAGGCTTGGTGATTGGCTATGGCTACGCGCCTTTGATCGACATTGCCCGCTGCGGCCCTATTTTGGCCACAGCGATTGCAGCAGAGCTGGCCACTTTAAGCACAGTTTGAAGGATTTTCTTTTGCGCTGTAGTGGGCGGGCCTTGGCGCAATGGGCAAAAATTACAGCTTGTCGCGCAACTGGTGAAACAGCATGCCCAGCACCAAGCTAGGCATGCGCAGTAGCGCTCCGCCCGGAAACTTGCGGTGCTGCAGGCGGGCAAACACATCAAAACGCTCAGCCTGCCCAGCAATGGCTTGGGCTGCCAAACGGCCAGACAAGCCCGTTAGCGCCACACCATGCCCACTAAAGCCTTGCAAGTAATACAGGTTGTCCGCAAGGCGGCCAAAATCGGGCGCGCGGTTCATGCTGATGTCCACAAAGCCGCCCCACACATAGTCAATGCCTACATTTTGCAACTGGGGAAACACTTGGTGCATGCGCGCTGCCATCACTTGCTCTAAATTAGCGGGGGTATTGGTGCTGTAGCTCACCTTGCCGCCAAATAGCATGCGGTGGTCGGCGCTAAAGCGAAAGTAGTCCAAAATAAAATTGTTGTCGCACACAGCGGCGTTATGGGGAATTAAGCTTTTGCACAGCTGGGGGTTCAGCGGTGCCGTGGCCACAATGTAGGTACCCACCGGCATGATGCGCGGCGCAATTTCTGGTGCCACACGCGGGCCATATTCGCCCAACATGCAGTTACCGGCCAACACGCCAAAGCTGGCGTGCACCGCGCCGCGTGCAGTGTGCGCATGTATGCGAGCCCCACGTTTCATGTCCACCACGGGAGAATGCTCAAAAATTTTCACACCCAATGCACGCGCGGCGCGGGCCAAACCCAAGCCGTACTTAAGCGGATGCAGGTGGCCCGATACGCTTTCATAAGCCGCAGCGCAGTAGTGCGGGCTTTGGATATAGCGCTGTGTGTCAGCGCCTTGGGCAAAGTCACATTCTAAGCCGTAGTGGTCTTTTTGCTCTTGCAGGCTGCGCTCTAGCGCGCGGGCTTTGCGCGGCGAGTCGGCTACGTACAAATAGCCTTTGGTCCAGTCGCAGTCTATGCCGTACTGCGCCGTGCGCTGGTCAATCATGCCAATGGCTTCTAGCGACATGTCCCATGCCAAGCGGGCATCAGCCCTGCCCAGCTGCTGCTCAAACGGCTCTTGCCCGCTGGCAAAGCCCACGATGGCTTGGCCACCGTTGCGCCCCGAGGCACCGCTGCAAATACGGTCAGCCTCCAGCACGGCCACGCTGTAGCCGCGCTGGGCCAGTTCTATAGCCGCTGACAGCCCGGCAAAGCCTGCGCCCACTACCACCACGTCTACATGCACATCGCCTTGCAGCGAAGGCTGCTCAGCCGCGCGCTGGGCGCTGGCTTCGTAGTAGCTTTTTTGGTTGAGCTGGGTGTCTGACTTTAATAGCATAGCGCGGTTACCTCTAAATAAATGGGTATCGAGCAGACTGTGCGGCTAGGCTAGCTTGGCCACTTGGCCGCACAGGTACGTCCACACAAACGTTGCTGCAGCGTTGGTGGTGAGCTCGGCATGGTCGTAAGCAGGGGCTACTTCCATGCAGTCCATACCCACCATGTTAAGTGGGGCCAATTCTTCTAAAAAGGTCAGCACCTGCGAGCTGCTCATGCCGCCCGGCTCAGGCGTGCCGGTACCGGGGGCAAAGGCGGGGTCCAGGCAATCAATGTCCAGCGACAAGTAGCACGGCTTGTTGCCGATGCGCTGCAGTATTTGGGTAATGATGGGCTTTAGGTTCGCGCCGTCCAAGCCGCGCAGTGCGCGGGCATCAAATATCAAACCCCCTTGGTCCTGCACGTATTCCCGCGAGGCCCGCTCGCCGCTGGAGCGCAGGCCAATTTGCACGGTGTGCTGTGGGCTGACCAAGCCTTCTTGCAGCGCCTCATACGTCCAAGTGCCATGGCCTGAGGGCTCGCCAAAATGGTCGGTCCAGGTATCGCAATGCGCATCAAAATGCACCAAGGCCATTGGCCCATAGCGGGCATGGGCGGCGCGTAGCAAGGGCAGCGTGACCGAGTGGTCGCCCCCTAAAAACACGCAGTGGTGCTTGGCCATCAAGGCGCTGGCTTGCTGCTGGATGTGGCTGCGCACCTCGGCCAGTGGGGACGCATTGGGCAGGCGCATGTCCAGCGCATCGCCCAGGTGGTTGACAGGAGTGACGTTAAAAAACGGGTGCAGCCCGTCGCACAGCATCAAGCTGGCACGCCGAATCTCTTGCGGCCCAAAGCGTGCGCCTGGTCGGTTGGTTACAGCCCCGTCAAACGGTACGCCTGCAATGGCAAACGCCTGGTCTTTCAGCGCGGGAGCGGCTAAAAATCGGTTGCTGTTGCTGGCGTAAGCAAATTGTCCTATGGCCATGCTGTGTCCTTGGTGGTGGGCAAATCTGAATTGGTTTGAATTTACAGCATCGTATGGGCTTTTTTAGGAACCAATTTAGACGTGACAATGCAAACCACTCTGGTGGCGGGGTAGTTTGATGAAAGCAGATTGCCCGGTTTGAAGGTTTTTATCACCTAGTAGGCATGATTAAAAACTATTAAATGTATAGCTGCTTGTGCAGCATTTCCTTGGGCTAGAGGGTTAAAACGACCGTAAAAAGACCCCTGCTTGCATTGGTCTCTGGGCAGCTTATGGGCAATCAAATAAATTCTCGTTTGGCAGCAGTAACTGCATCACCTGAATTTGGTGTTCCAGAACGCTCAATCAACATGATGTGCGCCTCTTCATCAGCAACAGGCTTATGTTCGACACCCATAGGTACAACGTAAAGGTCGCCTTCATTTAAATGAACAGTTCGGTCACGTAGTTCAATACGGCAACTTCCTTTGAGTACGTAGAAGAAGTCATCGGTATCGTGGTGGGCGTGCCAGTGGTATTCGCCTTTAAATTTGGCCACCATCACGTCATGGCCGTTAAAAAGAGATACCGTTTTTGGTGACCAGTGTGCGCTGAAAGCACTGAGCTTTTCAGTTAAATTAGACTTATCCAGGTGATCGGTCATGATTTTAAATCCTTGATAATAAATAGACACCTCATTATGTCTGTCCGTCAAAATTGCATCTTGTACATTTGAAACATGGCTACAGATTTAACCAAAAAGCATGCTGATTGGGCGCATTACACATCCCATCCAAAAATAGGTGTCCAGTTATTGAATGCGCACTTTTTAATGCACAAATTTGAGCGCCACAGTCACTCTGAGTTTTCAATTGGTGTAACTCACAGCGGCGTGCAAAGCTACCGCGCCAATGGCGCTGTGCACCATAGTCAACCACAAAATATGATGGTATTTAACCCTTATGTTGCCCATGATGGAATGGCAGGTCATGCAACAGGCTTTGGCTATCAAATGGTTTATGTGGAGCCAGCGCTTGTTGCTAGCTGGTGCAGTGATTACTTTGCTGACCATGCAATACGCTACATTCGCAAACCGTTAATGCAAAATGTTGACTGTTCGGTTCAGTTGCATCGCGCCTTTATCGCACTACAGCAACCCCAAGAAAGTTTGCGTGCTTATAACCTGCTCAGCCAAAGCGTTTTACAGCTGCTCAGCCGTCACGGCAATGCCGGCAATGCACAAACCCTGTTTCACGATATGCCCCCCTGGATACGCACAGCACAAGACTACACGCAAGCGCACTACGCACAAGACGTGACAGCTGACGATATGGCAGCTGTAGCAGGGGTATCACGCATCCACTTTAATCGTGTTTTTACACAAGCTGTGGGAACACCACCGCATGTGTACCTCAACACCATACGTGTGCGCCATGCGCAGCAGCTTCTGCGCCAAGGGCAATCAGCCATAGACGTGGCGAGCAATGTAGGATTTGCAGATCAAAGCCATTTGATTCGGCGCTTTAAAGGCTATGTGGAGTTAACACCAAAGCAATGGCAAAAATTATCCTGACATTTGATCCACCATACGATGCGGGTGATCTCATTCGAACCCATTGAGGCTCTTAAAATAAAAGAGCCACCTTGATGGTGGCCTTAGAAGCTTAGAGAAAAATTTAAGCCGTTGGTTGGTCTAAATCAAACGCCTTGTGCAGCCCGCGCACCGCCAGCTCCATGTACTTCTCGTCGATCACTACCGAGGTTTTGATCTCGCTGGTGGAAATCATTTGGATGTTGATGCCCTCTTCGCTCAGCGAGCGGAACATCTTGCTGGCCACGCCTACATGGCTGCGCATGCCTATGCCCACGATCGACACCTTGCAAATTTTGGTATCGCCCACCACTTCTTGCGCGCCCAGCTTGGGCAACACAGTGGTTTTGAGCAAGTCCATCGTGCGAGCATAGTCGTTGCGGTGCACAGTAAAACTAAAGTCGGTTTTGCCGTCTTTAGACAGGTTTTGGATAATGATGTCCACCTCAATATTGGCATCGGCCACCGCGCCCAAAATTTGGTACGCAATACCTGGGGTGTCAGGCACGCCCAGCACAGAAATTTTAGCTTCATCACGGTTAAAAGCGATGCCTGATACGATGGCTTGTTCCATTTGCGCGTCTTCCTCAAAAGTAATCAAAGTGCCTGATTTGGCCTCTTCGTCAATGTTAATGTCCCACGGCGTAAAGCTTGACAGTACGCGCAGCGGCACTTTGTATTTGCCTGCAAACTCAACCGAGCGAATTTGCAGCACTTTAGAGCCCATCGAGGCCATCTCCAGCATTTCTTCAAAACACACAGTGTGCAGGCGGCGCGCCTCTGGCACAACGCGCGGGTCGGTGGTGTAAACGCCGTCTACATCGGTGTAGATCAGGCATTCAGCCGCGCCCATGGCAGCGGCTACAGCCACGGCCGAGGTGTCGCTGCCGCCACGCCCCAGTGTGGTGATGTTGCCCTCAGGGTCTATGCCCTGAAAACCGGTAACGATCACCACCCGGCCTGCAGCCAAGTCGGCGCGCACTTTTTTGTCATCTATCGACTCAATGCGCGCTTTGGTGAAAGCACTGTTGGTTTTGATGGGCACTTGCCAGCCTGCGTAGCTGACCGAGAGCATGCCTTCGGCTTGCAACGCAATGGCCAGCAGCGCGCTGCTGGCCTGCTCGCCGGTAGAGGCCAGCATGTCCAGCTCACGGTGGTATGCATCAGAGGTTTTTTCAGGGGCCAGCTCTTTGGCCAAACCGAGCAAGCGGTTGGTCTCGCCGCTCATGGCAGAAGGCACCACCACGATCTGGTGGCCAGCACGCACCCATTTGGCCACGCGCTTGGCGACATTGCGAATTCGCTCGGTCGAGCCCATCGAGGTGCCGCCGTATTTATGAACAATTAAAGCCATTTTTATGTTTTGGAAAATCTGTGAAATAGCCACTGGGCAATAGGCCCCAAACGGGCTGTTGCATTGCCGCTAGCCCAGGCACTCGGCAAAGCCCTCAATTATAGCGGGGCCTGCAGCGCAGGCGAGGGTAAGTACTGCAGCACATGGGCGTTACGCAGCAGCGTACCCGAGGCCAGCTTGATGCTAATTTGCTTGCCTTTGTTAGTACAGTGGGCAATTTGGCTTTGCAGTTCTTCCAGTTGGGCAGCGCTAGGGGCTACGCTGTAGCTGGTTTTAAGCCAATAGCGCAGCAGGTTGGCTTGGCGCTCGGGGCTGAGGGCTTGTAGCGCAGCAATGCCCGGAGGGTTGCCGATTTTTGCTATGTCTTCAGTAGCTACTTGCGTAAGCAACGCTTGGGCCTGCGCCGCATGGCGTGCTGAACGGGCAAAGGTAGCTTGCGCCTGCGGGAAGGCCTCTAGCAGCGCAGGCAGCACGGTGTGGCGAATGCGGTTGCGGGTAAACTGCAGGTTTGTGTTGCTAGGGTCCTCAATCCAGCCTTGGCCCAGGGTACCAGCAAAATCTACACTGCCCACATGGCGCGCTGCCAAGCCTTGCGCGGCCAGCCAAGTGCGGATGCCAGCTGACGGTACGCCAAGCAATGGCCGCACAAACTCCAGCCCACCGCGCTGCCAGCGCTGGGGCATGGCTGACAAGCCTGGCAGCCCCGCACCACGGCTCAGGGCCAACAGCAGGGTTTCAACTTGGTCGTCTGCGTGCTGGGCTATTACTATGGTTTTAATAGCTGCTTGTGCAGCGTTTCCTTGGGCGATAGCCTCATTTAGCTTGTAAATTTGGCCTTCCAGGGCACTGTAGCGCGCTCTGCGGGCGGCGTCTTCGGGGCTGTCGCCCGGGGCATGTTTGGCTTGCACATGCACGGTATGCAAAGGCACCTGCAACTGGCTGCAAAATACCGCGCAGTGGGCTGCAAAATCGTCTGCGGCTGCCTGCAGGCCGTGGTGTATGTGCACGGCATGCACTTGCCCGGGAAACTGGGCCACGCACAGCAGCAGCAGCGCGGTGGAATCGGCACCGCCCGAGTAGGCAACGGCCAACGGGGCAGACAACAGGTGGGTAGGCAGCGAAATCATACAAGCAGAGTGTATGCGCTGGGGTGGGCCCCGAAACTAGGCCTGGTTTGGAGCGCTCTGGTGCAGCAGACGCAGCTACCGCTTGTTACCCTGTTTTTGCCAAGCAAAGGCAAAATAGCATTATTGTATGGGAAAGATAACCAATGGAGGGTACACCACTATGAAGCGTCAATGGATTTTAGAATGCTGTTTGCTAGCCTGCATCAGCATGTTTGTTTTAGTGATTGCAGGCTGCTCTAGCTTGCCAGCTAGTACACCGGGTAGCAGCCCTGTGGCAAGCTCTGGCAATACGGCACCTAGTGCACTGCCAAATTCACTGCCAGGAGCACCGCTCTTTGAGCGACCATCGGCAGGCGCTGCCGCCCTGCGCGAGGGCGTGGCGGCGTTTAATTTAGGCGAATATGGCCGGGCTGAGAAAAAACTGGTGCAGAGCTTTGCACAAGGTTTAACCAACACACCCGACCTTTTGCAGGGCCATAAAACGCAAGCTTTTGTGTACTGCGTAACGGCCCGAACTGCATTGTGTGAAAAATCTTTCACCGCAGCCTTCAGTGTCGACAAAAAATTCAAACTCAGTGCCAACGAGCAATTGCAACCCGTGTGGGGACCTGTGTTTAGCAAAGTGCAGCGGCGGGTAACGTCTGTTGGCTAAAGGAGCGTTTGGTACGCCCGTTAACATGGTAGCTGCGCAGCGATTTCAAAGATGCTAGCAGTAACCCAGCGTAGCTGCTACTTGCTACTTGCTACCTGCTACCTGCTGTCGGCCTTGGTGTCGGTGTACCGGCCAAAACTGCGCAGCTTGTCGTAGCGCTTGTCTAGCAGCTCTTTCACCTTCAGGTCGGCCACTTGGCGGTAGGCATCGCTTAACCCGCGTTTAAGCAAAGCGGCCATTTGCTTAGGGTCGCGGTGTGCGCCACCCACAGGCTCGCTGATGATTTTGTCGATCAAACCCAGTGCTTTTAAGCGGTGGGCGGTAATACCCAGTTGCTCGGCAGCGTCTTGGGCGCGGTCCGACGTTTTCCACAAAATAGAAGCGCAGCCTTCTGGGGTAATCACACTGTAGGTAGAAAACTGCAGCATCAGCACTTGGTCGGCCACGCTGATGGCCAGCGCGCCGCCAGAGCCACCCTCGCCGATGATGGTGGTGATGATGGGGACTTCCAACTGGGCCATCTCAAAAATATTGCGGCCAATGGCCTCGGACTGGCCGCGCTCTTCTGCGTCCATGCCTGGAAACGCGCCGGGCGTGTCCACAAAGGTAAATACCGGCAGGCCAAATTTTTCGGCAGTTTTCATCAGGCGCAGGGCTTTGCGGTAGCCCTCGGGGCGGGCCATGCCAAAGTTGCGCGCAGCGCGCTCTTTGGTGTCGCGGCCTTTTTGGTGGCCTAGCACCATGCAGGCAGTGCCGTTAAAGCGGGCTAGGCCGCCGACAATGCTTTGGTCGTCTGCAAAGTGGCGGTCACCGTGCATTTCAATGTAGTCGGTAAAGCACTCGTTGACATAGTCCAGGGTATAGGGCCGCTCGGCGTGGCGGGCAATTTTGGTAATTTGCCATGGCGACAGGCTGCTGTAAATGTCTTTGGTGAGCTGCTGGCTTTTTTTGGCCAGCTGGTCAATTTCTTCGCTAATGTCTACTGCAGACTCAGACTGCACGTAGCGCAGCTCTTCAATTTTCCCCTCTAGCTCAGCAATGGGGGCTTCAAAATCTAAGAATACTTTTTTGGCCAAAGTGGGCTCCTAGGCATTACAACGCTGTGCAGTTTAAACCCGTTTGGGGAAATTTAAGGGCTTGACAAACACGATTCATTCACCCCCAGAACGTAGCATCCTAAAAGTAGCGCCTTTGTTTTAAAAACCAAGCCCAGCGGTATGCAAACTACAAGGCACGTGCCGATTGGCGCAACCCTGCTAGGTGCCGTCTGCCGCTACGTCCAGCGAGCGCCACAGGTACCACGTAGCCACGCTGCAATACGGTGCCCAGGCGGCAGCCACCTCGCGTATCTCGCTGCGGCTGACCGACTCGCCCGAAAAATAATTCTGGCTGATGCCGTTGACCAGCCCCACATCGTCCAGCGGCAGTACATTGGGCCGCAGCATGTGGAACATTAAAAACATCTCGGCTGTCCAGCGGCCAATGCCGCGTATGCCCACCAGCTCGGCAATGATGGCTTCGTCGTCCATGGCGGCCCAGCTTTTCACATGCAGCGCGCCGCTGTCAAAATGCAGGGCCAAGTCGACCAAATACTCAATTTTGCGGGCTGACAGCCCCGCTGCGCGCATGCCGTCTACCTTGAGCTTGAGCACCGCTGCGGGCGTGAGCTGCGGGCTGAGCTTGGCAAACCGCTCCCAAATACTTTGCGCTGCCTTCACGCTGATTTGCTGGCCCACCACGCTGCGCGACAGAGTGGTAAACGGGTCGTGGCGGCGCTGCAAAAATGTACTGCCCAACTGGGGAATTAGCCGCTTCATAACGCGGTCTTTTTTAACCAAGTGCTTGCAGGCATCGTCCCAATAGTCGGGGGCCACGCCATCTGTGGTGATTTTATTTACTATACTTTTCATAGCTGTTCGTGCAGCATTTCCTTGGGCCATAGCCCTAAAACGCCTAAAAATAGCAGTCCCAGACTCATTTTTGCACTTCCCAGGTGGTGCCCGTCGGTGCGTCTTTGAGCACGATGCCTTGCGCCGCCAAGTCCTTGCGTATCTGGTCTGCGCGGGCAAAATCTTTGCCCGCTTTGGCAGCTGCGCGCTCGGCAATCAGGGTTTGAATCGCTGCATCGCTCATGGCAGAGCCCAGCTGCAAATACACTGGCGGGTCGCTTTGCAACAAGCCCAGCACACCGCCCAATGCTTTGAGCACACCCGAGAGCCTTGCACTCTTGCTGCGGTTGATCTCGCTGGCCAAATCAAACAGCACCGCAAAGGCCTCAGGCGTGCCAAAGTCGTTGTCCAGCGCGGCTTTGAATTTGGCAGACCACGGCTCAGCCCAGTCCAGCACCACAGCCGCTGGGGGCACAGCGTCTAGCACGGTGTACAAGCGCTTGAGGGCTGTGCGTGCGTCGTCCAGCCCGGCATCGCTAAAGTTAAACGGCCTGCGGTAGTGCACGCGCACCATAAAGTAGCGAACCGTCTCGCCGTCGTAGCTTTTAAGCACATCGCGGATGGTAAAAAAGTTACCCACCGACTTGCTCATTTTCTCGCCGTCGACGTTTAAAAACCCGTTGTGCAGCCAGTAGCGCGCAAAGGTTTTTCCGGTGGCGCCTTCGCTCTGGGCAATTTCGTTTTCGTGGTGCGGAAACTGCAGGTCGGCCCCCCCGCCGTGGATGTCAAACGTCTCGCCCAGCACGCCCATGCTCATGGCCGAGCATTCAATATGCCAGCCGGGGCGGCCTGTGCCAAAGGGTGAGTCGTATTTGGCATCCTCGGGCTCTTCGGGCTTGGCGGCCTTCCACAGCACAAAGTCCAGCGGGTCTTGCTTGCCGTCTAGCACAGCCACGCGCTCGCCAGCGCGCAGCTGGTCTAGCGATTTACCGCTGAGTTTGCCGTAGCCGGGCAGCTTGCGCACGCTGAAATTCATGTCGCCTTGGCCGCTGCCCTCACCGGCTTGAGCAGTTTGGTAAGCCAAGCCTTTTTGCTGCAGCACGCCTATCAAGTCGGTCATCTCACGCACATATTCGGTAGCGCGTGGCTCGTGCGTGGGCCGGTCCACACCCAAAGCATCCAGGTCGCGGTGCATGGCAATAATCATCTCATCGGTCAGCGCGCGGATGGTCATGCCGCGTTCTACCGCGCGTTTGATGATTTTGTCGTCAATATCGGTAATATTGCGTACAAAAGTTACCTCGTAGCCACTGGCGCGCAACCAGCACTGCACTACGTCAAACGCCATCATCATGCGGGCGTGGCCCACGTGGCACAGGTCATAAATGGTCATGCCGCAAACGTACATACCAGCTTTGCCGGGCACCAGGGGCACAAATTCTTCTACTGCACGCGACAGCGTGTTGTAAATGCGAAGGCTCATGAGAAAAACGAAAATTAAAATTATTGAAATGGTAGGCAGCGCATGCAAGGGCAGCGGCTGGGTCAGCAAGCTGTCGTCGGGCATGGTCAGCCGCTACAATATCGCAGTATACGGCCCAATTCTTGGCCGCGTTTTTGTTGTTGCGTGTTACGTTGAAGTTCAAAGAGGTTGTATGTACCCTGCCAAATCCATTGTGTTGTTTGCGGCAAAGCCTTTGGCTAGTGCCTGTTTGGCCATCGGTTTATTTACCGCCACTGCCGTATGGGCTGACGATTACTCCGACGTAA
Source organism: Polaromonas sp. (assembly GCA_043778205.1). GTDB lineage: Bacteria > Pseudomonadota > Gammaproteobacteria > Burkholderiales > Burkholderiaceae_C > JAAFIP01. The sequence continues at coordinate 25,583 of JAYWGO010000159.1, forward strand.
ACCGCCTGCTGCGCGCAGGCCAGCTGGCCGAGGCAGGCACCAAGGCCGACCAGTTTTTAGCCGCCAAGCCGCGCGATGCGCAAATGCGGTTTTTAAAGGGTGTCATCCTCACCGAGCAAGCCAAACCCAACGACGCCATCAGCACCTTTACCAAGCTGACCGAAGACTACCCCGAGCTACCCGAGCCCTACAACAACTTGGCTGTGCTGTACGCAGGCCAAAGCCAGTTTGACAAAGCCCGCGCTGCGCTAGAGATGGCCATCCGCACCAACCCCAGCTATGCCACCGCGCACGAAAACTTGGGCGACGTGTATGCCAAGCTGGCCAGCCAAGCCTACAGCAAGGCCCTGCAGCTGGACAACAGCAACACCGGCGTGCAGCCCAAGCTAGGCTTAATTCGCGAGCTGTTTGCCCCAGGTGCCAAGGGCGCGCGCCCAGCGGCCGCAGCAGCTACAGCTGCGCCCGTTGCCGCCTTAACACCCGCCCAAGCCCAAGCCCCAGCTGCCGCAGTAGCCTCGGCCAAAGTGCCCGCCCCACCGCCAGCAGCAGTTAAGCCTGCTGCCTCTGCAACACCCGCCGCTGCGCCCGTAGCTGCGCCTACACCAGCCGTAGCCCCGGCCAGCAGCGGTGCTGACGACCAAGCCGTTACCGCCGCTGTGCAAAGCTGGGCTGCTGCCTGGAGTGCCAAAAACACCAGCGACTATCTGGCCGCCTACGGCAAAGACTTTGACGCGCCCGGTGGCCGCAAAGCCTGGGAAGAAGAGCGCAAAAAACGCATCGTGGGTAAAAACAAAATCAGTGTCAAGCTGTCCAATGTGGTGGTCAACGTGACCGGCAACACGGCTAAAGCCCGCTTTAAGCAAGACTACAACGCCGATGCGTTGTCGGTGTCCAGCACCAAAACGCTCAGCTTGGTTAAATCTGGTGAGCGCTGGGTGATTGTGAAAGAAGCCAGTGGCGGTTAAGCGCAGGCTTTAGTTTGCGCGTGGTTGGGTTACGTTGTATGGGTTTGATATTTTTGCGCTGTGCTTGCGCTGCGTTGGGGCTGTGCGCCCTGCTGTGCATGCCCGCTGTGGCCGCCAAAGCGGGCTTAAAAAACAAGCCCGCAGCCGTAAATTCATCTAATGCAGCCAAAACCTATGATGCAGAAGCCCGGCTGATTCAAATTTACCAGCGCATTGGCCTGGCCCAAACCCGCCAAGCTTTGGCACTGGCCGACCAACTGGTGGCCGACTACCCCCACTTTGCACTAGCCCAGCTGGTGCATGGTGACTTGCTCAGTGCGCAAACCCGGCCTCTGCAGTCGATGGGCGACATGCCCGAAGCCACCTTGCGCGCAGCACCCGGCGTGCTGGGCGAGCTGCGTGAAGAATCACTCCTGCGCATGAAAGCCCTGCGCGAACGCCCCCCTGCTGGCATGGTGCCGCAGCAGTTTGTGCGTTTATCAGCGCTGAACCGGCACGCTATCGCTATCGACCCGTCCCGCGCAAGGCTGTACCTGTTTGAAAACAATGCCAATGGCACCAAGCTGATTGCCGACTACTACATGTCGGTAGGCAAGCTGGGCATCGACAAATCGACCGAAGGCGACCTGCGCACCCCGCTGGGCGTGTATTTTGTAACCAACACGCTGAACCCCAATGCACTGAAAGACCTGTACGGCGCAGGCGCATTGCCGATTAACTACCCTAACCCATATGACCTGCGGCGTGGCAAAACCGGTGGCGGTATTTGGCTGCACGGCGTACCCAGCAACCAATTTGCCCGCGCGCCCAAGGCCACCGACGGCTGCGTAGCACTGGCCAACCCTGATTTGCTGAAAATTTTGGCCACGGTAGAGGTGCGCAGCACGCCAGTGGTGATAGCGCCCAGCCTGCAGTGGGTCAACCCCAGTGCGCCCAACCCTGATGCCCAGGCCTTTGACACCGCGTGGGAGCAGTGGCGCAGCACCAAAGCCAGCGGGGATTTAGCACGCACCATGGCGTTTTACACGCCCGACTTTTACAGCTACGGTAAAAATTTAGCCGACTGGACCGCACTGGTTAAAAATGACATTGCACTGGCACGCGGCAAAGCAGCGCAAATCAAAGACCACTCGGTGCTGTATGCACCCGAGAACGCCCAAAATGCTACCATGGTAGTCACCTATTCTGAAGTGCGCGCTGGCAGCACTTCAGCGCCGACCAAACGGCAATACTGGCTGCGCTCTGCGGCCACCCAAAACCAGTGGAAAATATTTTTTGAAGGAATGGTAAGTTAATGCTTAAGCAAACCCGCACCGCAGGCCTATTTCGCCGCGCAGCCCTTATTTTAATTGCACAGGCAGCTATTACTTTAGCAGCGCCCAGCGCTTACGCTGAGGCCGCGCCTAAGGTCAAGCTTAGCACCTCGATGGGTGACATTATTGTGGAGCTGTACCCTGACAAAGCGCCTAAAACCGTAGAGAACTTTTTGCAATATGTCAAAGACAAACACTACGACGGCACCGTGTTTCACCGTGTGATCAGTACCTTTATGGTGCAGGGCGGCGGCTTTGATGCCAAGTACGAGCAAAAGAAAACCCGCCCCAACATTCCCCACGAAGGCCGCGAAGCCTTGGCCAAGGGTCTGAAAAACACCGTTGGCACACTGGCCATGGCCCGCACGAACGACCCGCAGTCGGCCAGCAGCCAGTTTTTTATTAACACAGTAGACAACGCATTTTTAGACCCCACCCCCATCCCCGATGGCGACCCCGTGCTTAACTTTACCTACCAAGGCCAAACCTACCCCAGCACCCCGCGCGCCAACCTGCTGGGCGCTGCCCAGCTGTACGGCTACACCGTGTTTGGCAAGGTGATTAAAGGCATGGACGTGGTCGAGAAAATCAAAGCCACGCCCACTGGCCCCGGTGGCCCATTTCCCACTGACGTGCCTAAAACGCAAATCAGCATTGTTTCTGCAACCCTTGTTAAATAAACTTGTTAACTACATAAAGACCCACACCATGGCAAACCCCCAAGTAGAACTCACCATCGCTGGCCACGGCACCCTCGTGCTAGAGCTGTACGCCGACAAAGCCCCCAAATCTGTAGCTAACTTTTTGGCCTATGTGGCCAAAGGCCACTTTGACGGCACCGTTTTTCACCGCGTGATTGACAACTTTATGGTGCAAGGCGGCGGTTTTGACGCTGCAATGACCCAAAAGCCCGTGGACGATGCTATCGAGAACGAAGGCAACAACGGCCTGAAAAATGACAAGTACACCGTAGCCATGGCCCGCACGTCCGAGCCACATTCGGCCACCGCCCAGTTTTTTATCAACACCGCCAACAACGACTTTTTAAACCACACTGCACCCAGCCGCCAAGGCTGGGGCTACGCTGTGTTTGGCAAGGTAGTAACCGGCACAGAAGTGGTAGACACCATGGGCAAGGTTAAAACCGCCCGCAAAGGCTTTCACGACGACGTGCCTGTAGCCGACATGGTGATGACCAAAGCAGTCGCTTTGTAAAGCCGACCAAAGCGACTGCTTTGTAAGCACCTAAAGCTATGCTGCCAGCGTGTGCCGAGCTACTAGCCCCGCCCGCGTGGCGCAGCATAGACTTTATCTCTGACCTGCACTTGCATGTGCAAGAGCCCGCCAACTTTGCCGCCTGGCAGCACTACCTGGCCACCTCCCCCGCAGACGCTATTTTTATTCTGGGCGATTTGTTTGAAGTGTGGGTGGGCGACGATGTGTTGCAGGCCAGCAATGCCGCGGCCAGTGGCACCGCCCCGCCTGCTGACCACCTGTTTGAAAACCAATGCCGCAGCGCCCTGGCGCAGTGCGCCCAGCGCAAACCCGTGTACTTTATGCACGGCAACCGCGACTTTTTGCTGGGCCCCGCCGCCCTGCAGGCCTGCGGTATGCAGCTGCTGGCCGACCCCACGGTATTGGCCTTTGGCGGCCTGCGCTACCTGCTAAGCCATGGCGACGCACTGTGCCTGGCCGACACCGACTACCAACAGTTTCGCAGCCTGGTGCGCAGCGCAGAATGGCAAAACAACTTTTTAGCCCAAGCCCTGCCCCAGCGCCAGCACATGGCCCGCCATATGCGCCAGCAAAGCGAAGCCCGCAAGCAACTGGGCGGCCCGTGGATTGACATTGACCCCACGCAGGCCGCGCTTTGGATGCAAGCGGCCAGCGCCCAGCACATGGTGCATGGCCACACCCACGAAGGCGCCGACCATCCTATTGCCGCCAGTACCAGCGGCCCTGCACTAGGCACGCGCCATGTGCTGTGCGACTGGCAAGCCGACGCTGCCGTGCCACGCGCGCAGGTGCTGCGCATGGCGCTGCAAGAGGTTTCGGCCCTGCAGACGCAGCCCGTGCTGGTGCAGCGGCTGCCTATATTAGGCAATCTGTAGTTTTATTGCTATGGGTAAGTGCCTGCATGACACTATAGAAATAATAGCTGCTTGTGCAGCATTTCCTTGGGCGATAGGCCTAAAAGGCATTAAATCAAGCCGCCCAAGCAACTTGATTTAGCCTAACACTTAGCCTTTTACGCGAAACACCACTTGCGGCTGTCCGTGGCCACGTTTGTCGTCATGGTCGTCACGGTCATGCCCATAGTGGCGGCCATGGCCGCGCCCATGGTTCCAGCCTGGAGGGGCGTAAATAACTTGCCGCGGCGGGTAGATAACGCGCGGCTGGTGCACCACGATAGGAGGCCGCTGGTAAACCACCTGTGGCTGTTGGTAGACCACATGGGGTTGCGGGTACAGCACTTGCGGCTGGGTATATACCACCTGTGGTTGCTGGTACACGACCTGCGGTTGCGTATAAACCACCTGCGGCTGCTGGTACACCACCTGCGGCTGCTGATAAACAACCTGCGGTTGTGGATAAATTACCTGGGGTTGCTGAACCACCACCACTGGGCGGGGTGCTTGTACCACCACCGGTAGGGGGGCACCAATCGTTACGCTCCAGCGCACATCTTGCGCCTGGGCAGCGGCTGCGGCAAAGGTAGCAATAGCCACCAAAGCGGTGGTGCGGTAAATAGCCTTCATGCAAGTTCTCCTTAGAGGGTTACGCAAATACAACGCGTCAACCGGCCAGTCGGTTGGCATAAAGTTGCAACCAAGCGTATCGCGCCCCCTACAGCGCCTAAAATCAAACCCGTATGAACACACCAACCCCACCCCTGTCGCACCCCACTTTGCCCAAGCCCAGCAACTTTCTGCGCCAAATCATCGAGCATGACCTGGCCGCAGGCCAGTATGCCCAGCGCCGCTGGGCAGGCAGCCCCGGCGATGCAGCGCACCACGCCGCTGGCGCGCCAGACCCCGCCAAGATCCGCACCCGCTTCCCGCCTGAGCCTAATGGCTACCTGCACATTGGCCACGCCAAAAGCATTTGCCTTAACTTTGGCTTGGCCAAGGACTACGGCGGCGTGTGCCACCTGCGCTTTGACGACACAAACCCCGAAAAAGAAGACCAAGAATACGTCAACGCCATCATCGACACCGTCAAATGGCTAGGCTTTGACTGGAACGGCAGCCTTGATGCTGCGCCCTACCAAGCCAGCGACTATTTTGGCTTTATGTACCGGGCGGCTGAGTATTTGATAGAGGCGGGCCTTGCCTATGTAGACGAGCAAACAGCCGACGAGATGAAGGCCAACCGTGGTGACTTTAACAAGCCCGGTATTAACAGCCCCTACCGCACCCGCACGCCTGCAGAGAACCTGGCGCGCTTTAGAGAAATGAAGGGTGCCAAGCACCCCGATGGGTCGATGGTGCTGCGAGCCAAGATCGACATGGCATCGCATAACATCAACCTGCGCGACCCAGCTATCTACCGCATACGCCGCGCCACCCACCACCACACCGGCGACACATGGTGCATTTACCCCATGTACACCTTTGCGCACCCTATTGAAGACGCGTTAGAACAGATTACCCACAGCCTGTGCACCCTAGAGTTTGAAGACCAGCGCCCGTTTTATGACTGGCTGATGGACAAGCTAAGCGCGGGCAAGCTGATTAGCACCCCACCACCTAAACAATACGAATTTGCAAGACTAAACCTCACCTACGTCATCACCAGCAAACGCAAGCTAGCCCAGCTAGTCAACGAAGGCAAAGTAACCGGCTGGGACGACCCCCGCATGCCCACCATCGTAGGCCTGCGCAGGCGCGGCTACACGGCACAGGCCCTGCGCCTGTTTGCCGACCGCATAGGCGTAAGCAAGTCAGACAGCTGGATAGACTACAGCACCCTAGAAGGCTGCCTGCGCGAAACGCTAGACACCACAGCCCCCCGCGCCATGGCCGTGTTAGACCCCATCAAACTCGTCATCACCAACTGGGATGACGTTATGGGGAAAGACTTCTTAGACACCTGCACCGCCCCCGTCCACCCCCACCTGCCCGATTTAGGCAAACGCACATTCACCATAGGCAAAGAAGTGTGGATAGAACGCACCGACTACGAAGAAGTGCCCAGCAAAGGCTTCTTTAGACTCTACCCGGGCAACAAAGTAAGGCTCAAATACGGCCACGTCATCGAATGCACCGGCGCAGCCAAAGACGCCGCAGGCAACGTCACCGAAGTGCACGCAACATTGGTGCCCGACACCAAAAGCGGCACCCCCGGCAGCGACGCAGTTAAAGTAAAAGGCGTTATCACCTGGGTAGCCGTGGCCGATGCCCTGCAAGCCGAAGTGCGCCTGTACGACCGCCTGTTCAAAGACGAACACCCCGACGCAGGCGGCAAAGACTACCTAGCCGCCCTCAACCCCGATAGCCTAAAAGTCATCACCGCCTATGTAGAGCCGTCCCTAGCCAGCGCCCAGCCCGACAAGAAGTTTCAGTTTGAACGGCATGGCTACTTTGTGGCAGATCGCAAAGACCATGCGGCGGGGAAAGCGGTGTTTAACAAGAGTGCTGGGTTGAAAGATACTTGGGCGAAGTAATTTCGTATTAATTGCACATGTTGAACCAGACTGGTAAGATAACAATACTGATTAAATATACAGCCAGGACTCATTTTGCTTCAGCTACTTCTTACACCCGAATTGCCTGCTGCTCGCCCCATATTGAAATGGGCAGGTGGTAAAACTCAACTACTGCGCGAGCTTACTGAACTGGTTCCTAAAAAATTTGGGACGTACCACGAACCGTTTTTTGGTGGTGGCGCATTATTTTTTCATCTTCAACCAGAGAATGCTGTTATAGCAGATGCCAATCCCGAGCTAGCCAACTTATATTCCCAAGTAGCTCAGCACGCTGAAGAAGTAATCCATGAATTAGAGAATTTTAAAAACGACTCTGATATTTTCTATAAATGTAGAGCCCTAGACTGGAAAAAACTAGCTCCAGCTGCTGCCGCTGCACGGACTATCTATCTCAATAAAACTTGCTTTAACGGTCTCTATCGAGTGAACAAAAAAGGGCAGTTCAATACGCCATTTGGACATTATAAAAATCCTAACATTTGTGACTCGATCGCTCTTCGGGCGGCATCCGCTAGTCTTAGCGGCGCTACATTTCTATGCGAAGACTATAAAAAAGCATTGGTAGATCATGCAAAACCTGGGGACTTAGTTTTTCTCGACCCCCCCTATTTACCTATAAGTGTTAACTCAGACTTCAAAAGATACACTGCAGAACAGTTCTACGAGGAAGATCATCGAGAGTTAGCTGAAGAAGTCTACAGATTGCACGACTTAGACTGTCATGTAATTCTGACAAACAGCAACCACCCGCTGGTACATGAGCTTTATGGCCGCTTCGATATCGAAGTCGTATCTACCAAACGGTTTATCAACTGCTCAGGCGATAAACGCACTGGTGAGGATGTCATAGTCAACGCTCGTCCTAAAAAGCGCTTAGCGTTACGCTCTGTTCCCAAGCCACTTCCCGATCAAATTGTAAAATTTCCATCCACCCGATACATGGGTTCAAAATCTAAACTGTTACCACAGATTTGGGATATCGCATCCCAATTCAAATTCCAATCCGCAACGGACTTATTCTCTGGCTCTGGCATCGTTGGCTATATGCTTAAAGCACAAGGGAAATCAGTAGTTTCAAACGACTACATGGCGATGGCAAGTGTTTATGCTAAAGCCAGTATTGAAAATAATCATGTAAAGCTATCTGACACGGCAGCATTAAAACTTTTAAAACTCGCTGACGATAACGATAATTTTGTCGCCAACACATTTGCCGGTCTTTATTTTACTGACGAAGAGAATCAGCTTATTGACAATTTACGTGCCAACATAAAAAGATTAAGAAATCCATACGAACGGGCTATCGCCACATCGGCGCTTATTCGAACGTGCATAAAGAAACGTCCTCGCGGGATTTTCACGTACGTTGGTCACCGTTATGACGATGGACGAAAAGATTTGAAAACAACATTCTCTGACCATTTTTTGGATGCCGTTAAGGTCATCAATGCATCCATTTTCGATAATGGAACCGAAAACAAAGCTCGCCTCGGTGACGCGTCTTCGATTGCGACACAATCAGATTTAGTCTACATCGATCCCCCTTATTACTCGCCGCTATCTGACAACGAATACGTCAGACGATATCATTTCGTTGAAGGTCTTGCGCGTGATTGGGAAGGCGTGGAAATTCAAACGCATACATTAACAAAGAAATTTAAAAATTACCCAACACCCTTTAGCTCGCGTAAAGGAGCTATCGATGCATTTGATTTGCTTTTCAAAAAATTCAGTGAGTCTATTTTATTAGTCTCGTATTCATCTAACTCACAACCAACGCTTGATGAAATTGTTGGTCTTATGTCTGCGCATAAACGCCACGTTGAAGTGGTGTCAATCGACTATCGCTATTCATTCGGGAATCAAGGCCATAAAGTGGACGACAATAAGAACAGCGTTAAAGAGTATATTTTTGTAGGATATTAATTTATGGTGATGACCTCAGATTTCCCGCAGGCTGACCGATTAAATCAAGTTGGACTAGTTGCAGAGGCGGTGGCTATGGGGCATCACACAGATGATGCAATTGAGCAATATATTGGCCTCGACTCAGATGGGCGACAGGGGCGTTACTACAGGCATGCCGCGCTAGTGTTGGGTCTAATTAATAATGATAAAAATTACTCCACATTAACCGCACTGGGTCAAGAGTGCGCAGGACTAACGAATGCACTAGCTCGTATGGATTTTTTGGCGCGTTGCTTGATAGACACGCCAGTTTTTCATCAAGCGCTGCAATATATTCTTAAGTCTAGTCCTAATGAAATGCAGCTAAAGGTATGGTTTCGTAGCTTCTATCCTGGGGCAAAAAGCACTGCCGACCGGCGATTCAGCACATTCATGAATTACCTTCGTGATGCAAAATTGATTGCGCATGCAAATGGCGTTCACCTCGTTTCGAAATACACTGGAAGTATTGCCAAAATTCCAATACCCGCAGGTAATACATCTGCTGTAACCGTACGATTACTTACCCCATCAAAATCGATGACTAGTCCACCCGTATCCAGCTCTTCCGGTGTAATTAGTATCGATGTAGACACACAAAAACTAGAGCGTGCGAATCAAATCCATTGGAGGCTGGTAGATGCAAAATCATCATTTTTATCCGGCAAAGGGTTAACTCCTAACGCTCACTCACAAATTGATTTGTATACGGACATACAGAAAGATTTTATCTTTTATGAAATGAAATCAGTGAACGAGGATGGCTCTAATCTTTTGCCTCAACTGCGTAAAGCTGTTTCTCAGCTTTATGAATATCGATTTATTTATGGCGAACCATCGGTCAGGCTTTGTATTGTCACCAATCAAGGTATAGCGTCAAAAGACAAATGGCTTTTGAATTACTTGGAAAAAGACAGAGCTATTGCATACGAGTGGACCGAAGACTTTCATAATTTCAATAGCGAAACCGGATCAAAATTACTCACAGGTAATTTTTCACCTTAAATTTCTAAAGCATTGGAAAGAACTCGCCGCGTGCATATCGGCCAGTCTAGCAACGTGGGCAAGCGGCTGGTGCAGCACAACCAAGATACGGATAGAGGCAAAGACTTTTGGAACCGGGCGCTGGTGGTGGTGTCGCTCACTAACAGCATGACGCAAACACACGCCCGCGCCGCTAGAGGCTGACTGCCACGAGATGCACGAGACCGCCGCCACCCTGCTGGCCACGCTGGGCCAGCCGATTTTTGAGCCACTGACCAACGCGGCCACCAGCAAGGGCGACAAAGAGCTGTTCTATTGCAAAGGCTCGGGCGCAGACGGTGTGGGCGAATACACGACCGAGGGGTTTGTAGTGCTCAAGGGCTCGCGCGGCAGAGCAGACAGTGTGCCGTCTATCCAAGGCACATCAAACGAGCGCTTTCGCCAGCAGCTGGCCACCGACGGCACGCTGGCACTGCAAGGCGGCGCGCTGGTCTTTACCCGCGACAAGTTGTTCGCCAGCCCCAGCATGGCCGCAATGGCGGTAATGGGCCGCTCAGCTAACGGCTGGCTAGAGTGGAAAACTCCGCAAGGCAAGACGCTTGATGAGGTGAAGCGGCAGGCTGTGGCTGTGGTGGGCTGATTTTGGTTTAAGCTAAGGCCTCATAGTTTGCTACCTTACCAACTCATAAAAAAATCCAATGGCAAAATTCCTCAACACCAGTGCTACCAACTATTTCCTTGAAGAGATGATCAAGTCCGCGTCGGATAGGCTAATTTTGATCAGCCCATTTCTGAAGCTGAATGACCGCATGAAAGAACTCTTGGCTGATAAAAATCGGCTAAAAATTGATGTGCGCATTGTGTACGGCAAGAGCGAACTGCAACCGCAAGAAATTGAATGGCTGCGTGGCCTGACGTACATACGCACCAGCTTTTGTAAGAACCTGCATGCCAAGTGCTACATGAACGAAGAAATGTGCATTGTTACGAGCTTGAATCTTTATGAGTTCAGCCAAGTTAACAATAACGAGATGGGCATTCTTATTCAGCGCGGTGAGGATAGCCAGCTTTACAAAGATGCCTATGAGGAGGCACAGCGCATTATTCGCATTAGCGATGAGGTGCGTATTTCACTCGAGCGGGTGAGTAATGAACCCGAGGTCGTCGCGCCAGAATCTGAAAACGGCTCTGAAGGCGAGGCGGCGAGCGACAAGCTGACCACCTCCAAAATAGCGCAAAAGCTTGGTTTAAAAACTGCTGATCTCCTAATCCGCGCCACAGAGCAAGGCTATCTCACACTTAATGGAGACAAACATGTGTTGTCGCCAAAAGGAGAAAAGGCTGGCGTGGAACACGTTGCCAAGTCACGCTTTGGCCCCTACTTTCTGTGGCCACAAGACTTCCATCCTGTTTGATTATTAAGCAAGACCTGCTGCTAGACGGGAGTGAGACGGCAGAAGATGAGTTGATAGACACTATGATTTTCATAGCTACTTGAGCAATAAATACCTGGACTATCGGCATATTTGACCGATAATTTATCTACATTTGAGTGTTTCTTAAAACAATAAGGCAACACAGTGGCACGACCTCAGCGCAAACAAAATAAAAAGCAGGGTTCGAATAAATTACTGGAGGCTGGCGCGGCGTTTACTTTTGCAGGTGTAGTGATTTTGCTGCTACCCTTATTTTTGAGCTCCCCAATACTGCGGCCTCTAGCGCTTAGCCTGCGCAGCCTTGGATGGCCACTGATGGCTGTGGGTGCCGTACTGCTTGGCATTTACTTTGCGGTTAAAAGCAAAATCAGCGCCGCGCAACTACCCAACAGTGACAATGCAACAAGCCAGCGGATTGAGCCTATGCTGAAGCCTACCGCTGCATCAACCGCAGTGTATACACCCGCTACCAGTTGGAGCGCCGATGTATTTGCCGCCATCGAGTGGCGGCGGTTTGAGGCGGTATGCGAGGCGCTGTTTGCCCAAGCGGGGTTTAGCGCGCGCGCGCAGTCGCACGGGGCTGACGGCGGGGTAGACATTTGGCTGCACTCTGCCAACGCGCAGGGCCCGGTGGGTGTGGTGCAGTGCAAGCACTGGCAGGGCAAACCGGTAGGCGTAAAGGAGATGCGCGAGTTTTTTGGCGTGATGGCGTCGCACAAGCTGCAGCGCGGCACCTACGCCACCACGTCTACCTACACAGCAGACGCTAAGCTCTTTGCAAAAGACAACAGCATCAACGCCCTAGACGGCTCAGCTCTGCTAGCTCTGATAGCCAAGCGCACGCCAGAGCAACAACAAGCCTTGCTGGCTGTAGCCTACGAAGGTGACTACTGGCGGCCTACATGCGCTAGCTGCGGCACCAAGATGGTAGAGCGCACGCCCGGCAAAGGCGGCAATGCGTTTTGGGGATGTGCGGGTTATCCTAAATGCAAGCAGAAAATGCAAATGGCTAGCTGATGCCGCCTACTATTAATTTCATAGCTATCTGAGCAGTAAATACTTGGACTATCGGCATATTCTGTTGCTGAAGCAGCTTAAATTCGCAAATCAGCATAGCCGTATTACACTTATACCCATGCGCCCTTCCGAAGCCCTTGCCCTGCACCGCACTCGCATCCGCGAGATAGCGTTAAGCCACCGCGTCAGCGGTGTGCGGGTGTTTGGGTCTGCCTTGCATGGCGACGATGTGGCGGGCAGCGACCTTGACCTGTTGGTTGACCCTACCGCACAAACCACCTTGATGGACATTGGCGCGATTCGGTTTGAGCTAAAAAACCTACTAGGCCTTAGCGTAGATGTGCTGAGCCCTAACAGCTTGCCAGCCAGCTTTCGCGCACAGGTGCTGCGCGAGGCTGTCTCTGTGTAAATTCGATCAGGTAATTGCTACATATTTCGTAGCTATTTGAGCATTAAATACTTGGGCTATGAGACTTTTTAGCTCCTGAAAAGTGCTTTGCGCAGCTGCACAAGCGATATAGTTGATCAGTTTAGTTTGTAGCTCACTAGTTATCAGAACTGATATAAAATTGCAAGCCATGACGACAGAGAAATTGCAAATCACAGTAGGTAGCGACAACGTGTTTCGTGATTTAGGTTTTCCTGAAGGCGAAACGCAAAACCTACTGCTGCGCTGTGAGATGGTTATTCACATTCGCAAAGCTATAGACAAGCTAGGCATTACCCAAGCCGAGGCGGCTAAGCTGGCTGGCATCACGCAGCCGCGCATGAATGATTTGATCAAAAACCGTAACCATAAATTCACCATTGATGCGTTGGTTAACGTGGCGGCGAATCTGGGGTATTCAGTGCAGTTTAAATTTAAGAAACTGGCTTGAGAGGCGACAAATAACGATGGCAATGCCTAGAATTACGCAGCCTACGATTGTTGTAATTGCTGGCCCTAACGGCGCTGGTAAGTCTACAGCCGCACCTTTTCTGCTTAAGCAAGCACTGGGGATTTTGGAGTTTGTCAACGCAGACCAAATCGCTAGTGGCCTATCCGCTTACTCGCCTGAAACAGTGGCATTCCAAGCGGGCCGCATTATGCTGAACCGGCTGCATGAGCTAGCTGTTTCGAAGTCTAGTTTTGCATTTGAATCTACTCTGTCTAGCCGCACTTTTGCGCCGTTTCTTAAGCGCTGTCAGGCGGCGGGTTATCGGGTGCAGATTTTCTATGTGGCGCTACCTAGTGCGCAGTTGGCAGTTAGCCGCGTAGCGCTGCGTGTGCGGCGCGGTGGCCACCATATTGCGCAGGTAGATATTGAGCGGCGTTTTCAGCGCAGCTTGCATAATTTGTTCAGTCTTTACATCCCCCTTGCTGACCAATGGGCGGTGCTGGATAATTCAGTAGGTACCCTGCAAACTGTTGCACAAGGCAGCGCTAAACGCACTAGCGTGAAAGATAAAGAAAAATGGCTCAATCTGAAACAACTCGCCGTGTAAACGCCAAGCCTGCATCACCTCGTTTAACGAGCGAGCAGAAAATTGCATTGGCACTCCGCCAAGCGTCTAGTCACGCTAAAAAACAGCTTGCGGCTGAGGGCTACAAACTGCCTACGCAAAACTGGACGGGCGGCGCGGTGCGTAACGCGGTGGTGTGAACCTAAGAAGCCTCGTACTATAAATTTCATAGCTTCCTGAGCATTAAATACTTGGACTATCAGCCTATTTAGCTCCCAAATCAGCCTTCTACACCCTCTTGCGGTATGTGCGCCTCGTCAGGTGTGTACACCAGCAGGTCTGCGGGCTGGCACTGCAGGTAGGCGCAGATTTTTTCTAGGGTGTCAAAGCGCACGCCTTTGACTTTGCCTTGTTTTAGCAGCGACATATTGGCCTCGGTAATGCCAACGTGCTCGGCCAGGTCTTTAGACCGCACTTTGCGGCGCGCTAGCATGATGTCTAGCTGAACGGTGATGGGCATGGGCTGTAGTGTTTAGGCTGTTGCCTTTAGATGAATCGTTCGTTTTCTTCAGCCAGTGCCTGGCCTTGGCTGATGACATCTGCCATCACCCACACCAGTGCGGCAAAGAACAGCGTGAACACGTGGTTTGAGCTAATACCTAACGCAATGTGGCGCATGCCGGGGGCGTTGTTAAGGGTGAGCAGCACGGACACTACGGTGCCCGCAACAATAGCTGCCAGCGCCGCTGCTGCCACCCAGCCTGCAAAACGGCGCAAGTGCGCTGTGGCCTGCGCGGTAAACACGCTGCCTTGTGCAAACTGCTCAAAGCAACTTTTAACTTGCCACACGCCTAGCAGCAGCATGGCCAGGGGCACGGCGGTTACCACTGCTGCCGCCACGCGCTGCCACGCCAGCAGGGGTGCCTGTAGGGCGCTGGTGGGCAAATTGCCATATACGGCCAGGTCTACCGCGCTTGCGGTGGCCCAATAGTCCACCAAGGCGATGGGCAACAGCACAATAATGGCCATGCACACCCACACCATGGTGCGGCTGGTGCGGCGAATGCGTTGCATGGCGAGCGACGGGATAGACATAGATAGACCCTTAAATTTAAAAAGCGCTTGACAGTTTATTGTTGTTTTACAATAATTATTCATTGTTTAACAACTCTTGTCAACCATTATGTCTATCAACATGAAGCAAATTATCCTCCGCACGCTGTTGTGCGCTACCCTAGCCGCCGTGACGGCCTGTGGCGGCGTGCCACTGCGGGCCATACCGCGATTAGTGCAAATGCAAAACGAGCTGCTGGACACCAACCCTGCAGAGTTTATGGTGGCCCTGCAGGTAGACGCGCGCTTTGTGCCGCCACCGGGCGCGGTGCCGTTTTTAATTATCAAGGTGGTGCCCAATGACCCCAGTGCGTTTGAAGCTGTCGATAAAAAACTGCCTTTGCAAGTCTCGGTAGCCTCAGTAGCTACGCTGGGCTTAGAAGCGCCACCGCCCAGCCGCCGTTGGCTGATCTACAGCCTGCCACCAGCAACCCAAGCCGAGATGCAGCGCATACAAAGCGTGATGCTGCGCGCCAAGGCCATGCCCAACGGCAAAGGTGCAGGCAGCCTGAGCATGGGCGTGGCGCAAGACTCGCTGGCCATCACCGAGCCAGCCTTGGCCAATACCCGGTGGGACACTTGGCTGCAAACCAAACAGCGCGATGGATTTTTTGAAGTGTGGGTGGGTACACCTGCGCAAATTCAGAGCTTGGCGGCTAAGGCTAAGTGATTTGGCCAACATCCATATCGCTATATTTAAAATAGCTAACTATGCAGGATTTCCTTGGGTGATAGAGGTATTTAACCCCTAATATGCCATGGTACCTGTTGATTGCACTTGGCTTGCAGTGCAGGTTCAAGCCGCCTACTCTAGCCCCAGTTCTTGAATTTTGCGGGTGATGGTGTTGCGGCCAATGCCTAGCTTGACAGCGGCTTCTATGCGGCGGCCGTGGGTGCTGGCCAAGGCTGCTGCAATCAGCTGGCGCTCAAAGCGCTGGCTCAGGGTGTCCCACACATTGCCAGCGTCTTTGGCCAGTAGGGCCAGCGCCACTTGTGTTAGGTCTGACTCCCAGCCCAGCCCAGTGGCGGCTGGGTTGACATAGGCCTGTGCAGCGGGAGCCGCGCTCTGGGCAGGCGCTGCAGGTGCATCAGCAGGAAGGGCGATTTTCTCAACCGGATTGGGTGTGTAGGGCTGCTGGGCTGCTGGCGTAGGCAGTGGTGGTGTCGCAGCAGCTTGGGAAATTTGTTGCGCGGGTACGGCTGCATTTAAGGCTGCATTGGCGGCTGTGTTAGCGGCTGCATTGTGCAGCGAAGTTGCTTGTTGTTTGGCCACTTCGCCCTGCACTTCGGGTGGCAGGTCTTTCTCGTCAATCACTTGGGTGGGGGCCATCACGGTCAGCCAATGGCAGACGTTTTCTAGCTGGCGCACATTGCCGGGGAAGGCAAAGCGGGACAGCCGTTCTAGGGCAGCAGGTGCAATGCGCTTAGGCTCTACGCCCAGTTGCTTGGCTGAGATTTGCAAGAAGTGTTTGGTCAGCGCGGCAATGTCCTCTCGGCGCTCGCGCAGGGCGGGCAAGCGCAGGCGAATCACGTTCAAGCGGTGGAACAAATCTTCACGAAAACTGCCTTCTTTAACGCGCTGCTCCAGGTCTTGGTGGGTGGCGGCAATCACGCGCACATTGGTTTTCACAGCGCTGTGGCCGCCCACGCGGTAAAAGCTACCGTCAGACAACACCCTGAGCAGCCGGGTTTGCAGGTCAAAAGGCATGTCGCCAATTTCGTCTAAAAACAGCGTACCTGCATCGGCCTGTTCAAAGCGGCCTCGGCGCAGGGTTTGGGCCCCAGTAAACGCACCGCGCTCATGGCCAAACAGCTCGCTCTCTAGCAGGTCTTTGGGAATAGCGGCAGTGTTAATAGCTACAAACGGGCCTTTGGAGCGCGTGCTGTGCTTGTGCAGGGCTTTGGCTACCAGTTCTTTGCCGCTGCCAGATTCACCGGTGATCATCACCGTGACGTTGCTTTGGCTCAGCCGCCCTATGGCGCGAAACACGTCTTGCATGGCGGGCGCTTGGCCCAGCATTTCTGGGGTGTCGGCCATGGCTTCGATGGCCACATCTTCGCGCTGGCTTTCTTCTACCGCCCGGCGAATCAGCTCGGTGGCTTTAGAAATATCAAACGGCTTGGGCAGGTATTCAAACGCACCGCGCTGAAACGCATTGACCGCGCTGTCCAGGTCGCTAAAAGCCGTCATGATGATGATTGGCAGGCCGGGGTGCTTTTCTTTGACCTTGGTCAGCAGGTCTAGCCCCGAGCCGCCAGGCATGCGAATGTCGCTGACCAGCACCTGCGGCGGCAGGTTGTCAAGGTCATGCTCGTCGGTGTTGCCCAGGGCGGTAAGCAGGTCGCGCGGGTTGGTAAAACTGCGCGTAGGCAGGTCTTCGCGCAGCAGCGCTTTTTCCAGCACAAAGCGAATCGACTGGTCATCATCTACGATCCAAATAGGCTTCATGCGTTGTATCCTCTTGTCCTGTTGCGCTGTGTCATTTTGAATAGCGTCATGTCAATTCTTCAAGGCAACGGAATCAATATTCTGAATTCAGTACGCCCGTTTTGGCTTTCGCATTCGATCAACCCATCATGCTGCTGAACAAAAGTTTGCGCCAAGGTCAGCCCCAAGCCAGAGCCACCTTCTCTGCCCGACACCAGCGGGTAAAAAATGCGGTCTTTGATCTCATTTGGTATGCCCGGTCCATTGTCTATGACATGCAATTCCAGTGCCAATCTATAACGCCGCTTGCCAAACGTGACCTGGCGGGCAATCCGCGTCTTTAGCGTAATGCAGGCATCGCCTTGCAGCATGCGCTCGCCCAGCACCTGCGCAGCATTGTGTGCGATGTTAAGCACCACTTGAATCAGCTGCTCTTTGTCGCCCCGAAAATCTGGTATCGAGGTGTCGTAGTCGCGCACCACGCGCAGGCCTGGCCGGCCTGTGCCCCTGGGGCCGGCTTGAAACTCGGCCACGATCAAAGCGCGCACTCTTTCGCATACTTCGTGAATATTCACATCGTCCACCACATGCGGCTTGCGGTGCGGTGCCAGCAGACGGTCTACCAAGGTTTGCAAGCGGTCCGCCTCATGGATGATGACCTGGGTGTATTCGGTCAGCTCTTTGCTCTCTAGCTCAAGCTGCAGCAGCTGGGCCGCACCACGGATACCGCCCAGCGGGTTTTTGATTTCGTGGGCCAGGTTGCGGATAAGCTCTTTGTTGGTTTGCGCCTGCTCAGTCAAGCGCTCTTCGCGGTCTAGCTTGGCCTGCTGCTGCAGGGGCAGCAGCTCTACAATAACTTCGTCTGCACGCTCGGTTTGGGCAATGATGACGTGCACGGGAATGTGTTCTGCGCCGGGCTTCTTGAGCATGGCATCGTAGCGCAGTGTGGCAAAGGCGTTGCTGGCAACCCCGTTTAAAGCGGCCTCTAGGGCCTGTGGCTCAACAAAATGCTCCGTCAGTAGGCCAGACTCTATCAAGCGGCGCGATGTACCTAAAGCGTCCTCTAACGCGGCGTTGGCAAACAGCACGCGTGCGCGCAGATTGACCACGGCAACCAAAGTGGCCAGTGCATCAAAGGCAAAGTAGCGCGTAATGGGGATTTGTGAAGACAGTGTCAAGCACGTACAGTAGCAAGCACTGGGCCAGCTTGGGGCTTGGCTACTGCGCTTTGGCAGAGCTGCGGCCCAGCTCGCGGCGAATACCGGCAATATCGCTGTCATTGCGGGCAATATTGGCTTTCATCTCGGCTACACGGTCGATGTACTTTTGGTTGTTTTGCGCTTCGCCGCCAATTTTGCCAGGCTCGCCGTTGTTGTACTCTTTGAGCAAATCGGCTTGTTTGGCCTCGGCCTTGCGCAGCTCAGACTCCAAAATCGCTTTGGCATCGGAGTCGCGGGTGCGCTGCTCGGCGCCGTCAATACGGCTGCCTGCCTGTGTGGCAGTGGCAATTTTTACCGGGGCAGAACCTGCGCTGGGCTGCGCAACGCGGGTGGACTGCACGATGGTGACGTTGCCGCCCACCATGGGGGTGCAGCCTTGGCGGTCAGCCTCAACCTTGTCGTTGGTGTACGGGGTAATGCCGTTGGCCGATGGGCAGCGGTAGATAGGTTTTTCTACCTGCGCTTGGGCAGGCGTTTGCACACCGCTCCACAGCAAGAAGGACGCTAGCACAGCCAAGGCGGCTTGAGGAACAGGCAAGTTGGGCAAAAGTGAAATTAAGGTGAGGTTACGCATACGTTGCTCCGAGACCATGCAATCAAAGGGCGGATTGCCAGTATGACGTAATTTCTCAGAAACATCAAATAACCTGTTGTCACAAAACAAAAAAGGACGGTACAAGCCATCCTTTTTTACTACAAACTGTATTCAAATACAGTTTTAGGGTGCACCAACTCTGTGTTTACAGCGAGTAGTACATGTCAAACTCGATCGGGTGCGTGGTCATGCGGAAACGCGTGACTTCTTGCATTTTGAGTTCGATGTAAGCGTCGATCATGCTGTCGGTGAACACGCCGCCTTTGGTCAAGAAGCCGCGGCCCTTGTCCAAATAGTCCAAAGCTTGGTCCAAGCTGTGGCATACGGTTGGCACTTTTGCATCTTCCTCTGGCGGCAGATGGTACAAGTCTTTGGTAGCTGCCTCGCCTGGGTGGATTTTGTTTTCCACGCCGTCCAAACCGGCCATCATCAAGGCTGCAAAGCCGAGGTAGGGGTTCATCAATGGGTCTGGGAAGCGGGCTTCGATACGGCGGCCTTTGTCGCTGGCGACATAAGGAATACGGATTGATGCAGAGCGGTTGCGTGCTGAGTAAGCCAACTTGACCGGTGCCTCAAAACCTGGAACCAAACGCTTGTAGCTGTTGGTGCCGGGGTTGGTGATGGCGTTCAGTGCACGGGCGTGTTTGATAATGCCGCCGATGTAGTACAGCGCAAAGTCGCTCAAGCCTGCATAGCCGTTGCCAGCGAACAAGTTTTTGCCGTCTTTCCAGATGGACTGGTGCACGTGCATGCCAGAGCCGTTGTCGCCAACGATAGGCTTGGGCATAAACGTTGCGGTTTTGCCGTAGGCGTGGGCTACGTTGTGCACCACGTACTTGAGTAGCATGGTCCAGTCAGCGCGCTGCACCAAGGTGCTAAAGCGGGTGCCGATTTCGTTTTGGCCTGCGCCAGCTACTTCGTGGTGGAACACTTCCACCGGGATGCCCAATGATTCGAGAATCAGTGACATTTCAGCGCGCATGTCTTGGGTGCTGTCGACGGGAGGCACTGGAAAGTAGCCACCTTTGACGGTGGGACGGTGTCCCTTGTTACCGCCTTCCATTTTTTTGCTGCTGTTCCATGGGGCTTCTTGTTCGTCGATTTTGACAAACGATCCGCTCATGTCTGCACCCCAACGCACGTCGTCGAAGATGAAGAATTCTGGCTCTGGGCCGAAGTAGGCGGTGTCGCCCATACCGGAGGCTTTGAGGTAGGCTTCAGCGCGCTTGGCAATCGAGCGTGGGTCGCGGTCATACGCCTTGCCATCACCTGGCTCGACGACATCGCAGCTCAAAATGATGGTGGTTTCTTCAAAGAAGGGGTCGATGTTGGCGGTGTTGGGGTCGGGCATGAGCAACATGTCAGACGCTTCAATACCTTTCCAGCCAGCGATGGATGAACCGTCGAAAGCGTGGCCGTCAGAGAACTTGCCTTCGTCAAAGTGGGACACAGGCACGGAAACGTGCTGCTCTTTGCCACGGGTGTCGGTGAAGCGGAAGTCAACAAATTTGACTTCGTTGTCCTTCACCATTTTCATTACGTCTGCGACGGTCTTGGCCATCAAGTGCTCCTAAGGATGGGTGGGTGGTTGAAAAAGCTGTTCTTTTGAGGATGTAGCTTGGCTAAGGTGTATGCACTTTTTGTGCCAAACTGGTGCAGCCCCAAAACCTTCGATTGTCGGTGATTTTTGACCTGGTTTGACTTTGGTGCTGGTAAATGTGAAAGCAAATGAGGTCGGACCGCATTACCCGCAAAGACCTCGCGCGCTCGCGGCAGAGCGTGGCTTAGGGAGTTGCGCCCCGGTCTGCGGCCCCCTTCGGGGTAAGCTTTGCAGTGCTCAGAATTTGGGGTCAACGTGCAAACTCGCCTGTCGGCTCAAACAAGCACATTGCCTGATCCCAAATTCTTCCGCGCTTCAAGCCCGCAGCCCTGATCGGGGCGCAACCCCCTAAGCCACACTCTGCCGCGAGAACTGGGGGTTTGGTTTGCGTGGGGGTGCTGGGCTATTTTTTGTGCATTTTTTTATGCTGTTTAGGGCTCTAACCCAAGTAAAATATGCTCAAGCAGCTATTGATTTTGTAGTGAGTAGATCGTACAACAGTGCACGTGACATCTCGTATTTACGTTGCAGTGAAGCACTACAAAGTCCCTAAATAAGTACAAATCTCAGCAGTTGCTACTCTGGTTTTTCAATCGCTAACCATAGCTGAAGCCACTTCTTAGCGTTCGACATCCATTTAAAATGATAGGTTCAGAGTCACATTGTAAATTTTCAGGACTAGCCGCTATATGCTTACCTACCAAGCGTTTGTAGATGAATTACGGACATTAATCACAAGTGGCCAAAGCTTGTGTAATCTCCCAAGTCGGCGCGATGAACCGGAGTTTCGACGTTGGAAACATGAAGTAGTAGATCTTATCGAACGAATTCAAGTAAAAGGTTCTTCGTTGAATTCACTGTGATTTTCATCTGCCTTGCATGCTCATATTTAACTTCCCACAATGAAATCGACACAAAATATGGTGTTTAAATTT
>JAYWGO010000160.1:0-4247 GCA_043778205.1 Polaromonas sp.
ACTTCACCAACTACCGTGCTCGCATCCTGTTTCATTGTGGGAAGTTAAATATGAGCATGCAAGGCAGATGAAAATCACAGTGAATTCAACGAAGAACCATTTTTAATACCTATAACTCTCCAATTTAAGCATTTCCAACAACTGCACTTTCAGCAAGTAGACACCACGCTAACCACTTGGGGCGGCGCATAGCTGGGTGGCACAGGCTATGCTTAAGCGGGCTACCTGCAAGCCCCGCGGACGACAGGTACAGGAAGCGTGGATAGGCTGATAGAGTTTGCGCGCTGCTAGCAAGTCTTAATCATGCACATAAAACACGTGGCCCGTAAATTGAACGCCTAACCACCAATTGACTCCCGCGCTACCGTAGCGTTTGTTGGTACCCCCCGCCTGGCTTTGAAGCGGCTGAAACACATTGCCCGCTGCGTCACGCGCTGCTGTGTGCGCAGCCGTCTCTGGCACCACCACGGTAATGTGACCGGGCCGGCCCGCCTCTCTGCGGTCGGCGCACACCACGCCCACGCCACCAGCGTTCGCCACCTGCTGCAAGGCGCTTGCATCAGACACCCTGCGCCAACCAAAAGAAGCACCAAAATCTTGCAGCCAAGCGTACAAATCATCCGCGCGCATCTCGCGCACCGTGTCGCCATACGCTACGGGCACCGTTTGCCCGTCCGCTATGCGCGCAATGGCAGGCCCGGTCCACCACACGCGCGGCAAATACACATCCGCCAAGTAGCAATAGTCAGCCGCATACACATTGCAAAACGTCACCCCGTCCCGTGGCGCGTAGCGGGCACTGGTGTCCACCCTCAACCAGTCGCCCACCCGCTCAAGCTGGGCCACGCGCTGCGCTGCAGAATCCGCCACCACCCGCCTGGGCTGCCCAGCCTCGCCAATAGGCGACGCCATCGCCGTGACCTTGGCGCGCGCGGCGCTGGTGTTGCCCTCTTGCCAATATACCTTGGGTATGGTTGGTGCACTGGGTACCACCACCACCGGATCAGGCTCAGCCACTGGCTCCAAAAAGCTGGCCTTCACATGGCCAATAAATGTCGCACCGTTCAGCACCACGCGTATGCGCAGCCACCCCGGCGCCGACTCGCCCAGCGCGCGCAGCAAGGTGCCGTGCGGCAAGCTGGCAATCGGCGTGTTGTTATCTGCACTGGGCACAAAGCGCACATTCAGCTGCGTAGCAGTTACCCGCATCAAACGCCCCGCATCAGCCGTCACCGCAAAGCCAGCCGGTTTGAACTGCCCAAACTCTGGCTTGGCCTCACAGCGCTGCCAGCCGTTGCCTATGCTGCACAAAGGCGCATCCGTCACAAACTGCTTGATGTCCCAGGCGGTGTAGTTGGCCGACTCACGCCAGCCGGTAGACTCTGCAAGCCAGGTGAAGCGCACCAAGCCCGCATCACGCAGCGTTCGGCAGGTCAGGCCAGAGCCATACACGCCCATACCGTACAAAGACGCACCACCCGAAGCCGCATTCAGCGCCTGCCTCACCCCTTGAAAATACGGCACCACAAACTGCGCAATTTCTGCCGCGCTAAAGTCAGTGTCCACCGCAAAATAAATGGCACTGCCCGCAGGCTGCCCCACCTGGCCCGCCGCTGCAAACGCGCTGGCCCCGTCCAGTTTGCCCCGCTCCAAGCCAAAGTCCCCAGGCAAACGCGCGTTGTCTTGGTACACCACAGCCAGGTCCAGCCCCGCGCGCGCCAGCGTAGCCGCCTCACGCGGGCGCAACTGCTTCTCGGCCTGCCGCGTGGTGCGCGAGTAATACCGCACCACAAACGACAAGCCCGCCGCCGCCAAACAATCCGCCGACGATTCACACAAACGATTGGTTGAGATACCTTTGTTCATTGCTAACCTCCTGTAGGCAATAAGACGATCTCATGCATTGCATTCGCAGTAAAAGAGTACTACATCGGCTGCAGAAACGCTCTCGCACGTTCTACGCACTCGTCATAGTCCGGTACCACCACACGCGGATTGGGCAACCGGCTAATCGCATTAAAGGTCTTTTGCAGTGCCGAGCGCCGTCCCACAATCTGATGCAAGAAAGCATCTCGATGTCGCACCATCCACTGCGCCTCACGCGCAAGGCCAGCAGGATCGGTCTGCAAAACTAAAGCCAAGTCAAACAAATCGCGCGCTGTGGCTTGGTTACCTCGGTGCCACATCTTTTTGGCCACAATCTCCACATCGGTTTCTACACACACCGCCTCGCCCATGATGGTCTCCAGCGTCCATGGTTGCGCTGTCAAATTGTGCGCCGCCACAATGTCAATCTCCCCCTCCGGCCGCATCAGCTTGATGTACTCCATCGCCTCAATATAGTTGTCGCTCACACTGGCCGCGAGATCACTCAGGCGCGGGTTTACAAAGCCCAAATACTGCGGGTCGGGTACAAACAGGTCAATATCTTTGCTCAGCCGGTGCCCGTGGCGCAGCATCAGCACCGTGCCGCCACCAAACGTCCACAACGCATCTGGCCGCGTGCGCAAGCGCATCTCGCGCATCAGCGCCAAGCCATGCACAAACAGGCTGCGCCACGCCCCGGGTTGCTCTGCATCAAAGGCCATACCACTCCTTGCGCGGCGACCGCTGCGCGCGCGCCCACGCACCAATATGCTTCCACACCTTGGCAGCAGGCACACCGCCTTGCGCTGCTGCCGCCTCTACCGCGCCCACCACCACCTGTAGCGGCACCTCGTCCACAAAGGTAATCATGTGCGCGCCATAGGCCTCAGGCAGCTCACCGCTGGCCAGCGCCGCCGCCAGCACGCTGGTCGGCAGCGCATCGGTATAGCTCACGCTGCATATCTGCGCCGCCTGCGCCAAAGCCTTGTCACTAGGCGCACGCTGCGGCTCCCACTGCAACCGCAGCCCCATCACCTGCAGCAGCTGCCCCAGCCGTCCCATGCTCAGGTTAGCCAAGTTACCCCGCTCCAGCCCATTCACCGTCGCCCGCGACACTCCGGCCAGCCCAGCCAAAGCAGCCTGCGTCAAACCCAGCTCCTGCCTGCGTTTATGCACTGCCGGGCCAATCCAAAGTAAGTCGTTCATAGTCCATAGGTTAGACACACTCAACAAGCATGTCAAATATATTTGACAGTATTGACATAAAGCAAGCTATAACTCCCGATTTGAGATCGTTTTCACCACCTATTGCGTGTTATCGCGCCGCATCAGGTTTGAGGGCACGAACACTACAAACCCGCCGCACAGGCTGCGCCAACCAATAGGCCAAATCGGCCGCTTGCTGGCCAGCGATATCGTGCAGGTGAAACTGGGTAACTGTGCGTTGCATTGCGTCATCCTGGCAGACCACAAACACCCTGCACCCACTACACATTTAGTAGCTGCTCACGCTTCATTCTATTGACCTGCAGCCCGATACACACCTCAAAAACAGGCCAAAATAGAGATCAAAAGGCCGTTTGAGCAGGTTTTGAAGGCTTGCACCGCCTCTTCTAGCCTCCAAAACCCAGTTTTCACCCGTTTTTTAATATACCAATCAAGCTGCAGCCTAATAGAATGTTGCGGGAGCAGCTACTGTATATGTAGCGTCCTCAAATCGCAAATGGGGCGCGCAAAGCCCAATTCAACGCCCGCACCTAGTCGCACCGAGAGCGATGGCGGCATCCATCGCGCCAATACTGACCGGCTTCCTCACCCGCCCCGCAAACCGCCCACGTAGCACAGCCACCTCCGTGCGCAGCGCAACGACGCGAAAGCTATCGCCTTGGGGCAGAAATTCAATCTTCTGGCCAGCAGTCAGCCCCAGCGCTGCGCGCACAGCGAGCGGCAAGGTGATCCGGCCTTTACTGGTTAATGTGGCTGTGGGCATACGCACACTTTACTCTACTAGCACCTACTAATTTAATAGCTGCTCCCGCAGTATTCTATTGGGCTACAAGCCTATTTGGCACTAAACCTGCGGCCCGCCGCACAATTATGGCCACGCGGCGCCAGCTTGTCACCCCAGGCAAAGCCCTGGGTCACAACAGCTAGAAATCACCCAACAATGGCGCACCTTCAACGCTTAACCAAACAAGGAGCACCATGCATTCACCCAGCCCCACCCCCATGCCCAACGCCACACCCCTCTACGGCAGCGAGCCCGCCGAACCCGGCCTGTACCTCGGCCTCTTCCATGGCCGCAAAGACCCAGACGACCAAATGATCGAATGGGGCTTTAACGGCCCGCTCATCGGCCCCTTAAGCTTTGTGCACACCAC
>JAYWGO010000161.1:0-4240 GCA_043778205.1 Polaromonas sp.
GGCCGCGCCATCATGCACTTCACCGATTTTGTGATTGACACCCGTATAGAACAACACACGCTCAGTCGTCGTGGTTTTGCCGGCATCAATGTGTGCCGAGATACCGATATTGCGGTATCGGTTGATAGGAGTAGCGCGTGCCATAAAAGGCTCCTTGGTAAATTAAATTCTGTAACGCCGCAGTTATACGCCGCAATCAAGACATCCTGATTGCAACGCGGCGTAGCGAGCGGCTGTCAGCCTAGGCGCGGGTGGCTAAAAACCGGAGCAGCCTTGAGGGCTGTGAGGATTTTTAGACCTGAAAGGGGGAGGGCCCCTTTTCTTATCCACCCGCAACGACGGATCACAGTCGCGCAGTAGCCGCCTTGATTAGAAGCGGAAGTGGGAGAAGGCCTTGTTAGCTTCTGCCATACGGTGAACTTCGTCACGCTTCTTCATGGCACCGCCACGGCCTTCGGTGGCTTCTAGCAGTTCGTTGGCCAAGCGCAGGGCCATGGACTTTTCACCACGCTTGCGAGCGGCTTCTTTGATCCAGCGCATGGACAGGGCCAAGCGGCGCACTGGGCGCACTTCCACAGGCACTTGGTAGTTGGCACCGCCTACGCGGCGGCTTTTTACTTCCACCATCGGCTTGACGTTGTTGATAGCGACTTCAAAAGCCTCCATCGGGTCTTTGCCGGGGTGCTTTTTCTCGATTTGCTCCAGGGCACCATAAATGATGCGCTCAGCAACGGCTTTCTTACCGCTCTCCATGATGACGTTCATGAATTTTGAGAGCTCTAAGTTGCCGAACTTTGGATCTGGCAGGATTACACGTTTGGGGACTTCGCGACGACGTGGCATATTTTCACCTCTTTGCTTCAGTTGGCACCTTGTGAGATGCCGCGAAAACCATTTTGGTCTTCACTTACTTGACCCGAACTTGGGTCACTACGCTATTTGCACCGCGCCACGCGGGAAACAGCACCTATTTTTGTTAACCGATTTGGCGATTAACTAACTGGCAGTTTCAACTATGAAATGTTCGTTATTGGGCTTGTGGCCCGGACAAATTTACTTTGCCTTTGGCTTTTTAGCGCCGTACTTGGAGCGCGACTGCTTGCGGTCTTTCACGCCTTGCAAATCGAGCGAACCACGCACAATGTGGTAACGCACACCGGGCAGGTCTTTGACACGACCGCCGCGCACCAGCACTACGCTGTGTTCTTGCAGGTTGTGGCCTTCGCCGCCGATGTAGGAGATCACCTCAAAACCGTTGGTCAAGCGCACTTTGGCAACTTTACGCAAAGCGGAGTTAGGCTTCTTGGGGGTCGTGGTGTACACACGTGTGCACACACCCCGACGCTGGGGGGAGTTTTGCATAGCCGGGGACTTTGACTTGATCGTTTCGACCTCGCGTCCATGGCGTATGAGCTGGTTAATGGTGGGCATTTATCTACCTAAACGTGTATAAAAAAAGAAACTCTTTGCCGCACGCACAGTTCGTCACGCGAATGCGGAAAAGCTTTCCATTATAGCTTGGAGTTAAGCTGCCCGCAAGCCGCGTTGCTTAGGCTGTGGCCACTAACCCAGCCAAGGCAAGCCGTTAGGCGGGCGGGCGCATGAGAGTGAGCGCAAACATTGCCGGGTACGCAGGGGTATTTTAAACCCCGCTGGAAAGCGAATTTTAAGTGTCAAATAGGCCTCTGGCCCAAGGAAATGCTGCATGAGCAGCTATTATTTATATAGTAAATTAGCCAATATCAGCAAACCAGCAGTATGCGTGAGGCGCAATGCCAGACCTGAAATGCTTGGGGCCGATATGCACCGCCAACGGGGACATCCGGGCAATTATGGTCACAGTTTCCAGCTGCGTGCTGGTGGTCAGGGCGGTTACGGCCCAAGGCCGTATCGCTTATAAATAGGACATATGGCGGATTCACCTGCATTCCAACGCATTGAGCGCGATCTGCTGCGCCTGTGCGCCACTATTCCACTGGGCAGAGTGTGTAGCTACGCTGCCCTTGGCGCGGTGATTGACGTGCCCGCACGGCATGTGGCGTATATCGTGTCGCGCTTGGGCGACGTGACCCGCGCCCAGTACCCCGTGCACCGCTTGGTAGGCGCGGGCGGCAAGCTGCCCGCGCGGCCCGCTAGCCTAGCCCAGCAGCTAGAGGAAGAGGGCTTGAGCGTACAGCGCGGCGTAGTAACAGACGCTGCCAAACTGCAATTTGTGCCCAGCGCCCCGCAATCTGGCGTGGAGCACACCACCCGCCCGCCAGAGCACGCACGCGGCGTAAACCGCCTTGGCAGCCCCACACCCGCCCTGTCCGAGCTGCGCGGCTTGGGCCCCGCTTCGCTGCAAATGCTGGCCAGCGTAGGCATTACCAGCGCCACACAGCTGCGCGCAGCCGATGTGTTTGCGTTGTACGCACGCATCAAAACCCTGCAGCCACGCACCAGCATGAACTTGCTGTACGCCTTGCTAGGGGCTGTAGATGACCAAGACTGGCGCGATGTGGCCAAAGACCGGCGCACCGAGGTGCTGATGCGGCTGCAAGACCAGGGCTTGATTTGACGGCGCTGCAAGCTTGCTTACAGCTAGGCTGTGAGGCCGTGCAATGCAATAGCTAGTATGCTTTTAATAGCAAACTATCTAGCATTTCCTTGGGCCATAAGGCTAAAAGAGGCTCAAAAATGTAACTACTCAGGTTCCCAGCTATTGCGCGCTACAAATTAAAGAGCAACAATAGGGGCAATGACCACACTACCCGATTTGAGCCAACTGAGCCATGCGCAAAAGGATGCATTGATTCTAATGCTGTGGCAGCAAGTCCAGCAGCTCACCCTGGGGCACCAGCAGTTACAAGCGCAGCTGCAACTGCTGCAATCGCGCTTAGGCCAGACCAGCAAGAACTCCAGCCGCCCACCGTCCAGCGACGGCCTGGCCAAACCCGCGCCCCAATCCCTGCGCGTAGCCGGGCAACGCACCAGCGGCGGTCAAACTGGCCACAGCGGCACCACCCTGCGCCAAAGCAGCCAGGTCGATCAGACCATCCAGCACCCACCACTTGGCCCGTGCAGCGCCTGCCAATTGCCTTTGCCACTAAGTGCTATGCAGATTGCCCAGAGCCGCCAAATCTTTGAACTACCGCCCCTGCGCCTGCGGGTGATTGCCCACCAACAGATGCGCGCCACCTGCGCCTGCGGGGCCGTGCACCTGGGTGCCTGGCCCCCAGGGGTCAACGCCCCCGCCCAGTACGGCGCCAGCATCCAAGCCATGGCCGTGCATTTGAACCAGTACCACCTGCTGCCCCTGGCGCGCACCGCCGCCTTGCTGCGCGACCTGGTTGGCGTGAGCCTGTCCCAGGCCAGCATCCAGGCCTTTGCCCAACAGGCTGCGGCGGTGCTCAGCCCCACAGTGGCCGCCATCGGCCAGGCGGTGCAAGCCAGCGCGGTTGCGCACGCAGACGAAAGCGGCATCCGCATCACCGGCAAGCTGCACTGGTTGCACTGCCTGGTCACCCACAGCCTGGTCACCCACAGCCTGACCTGGCTAGCCCCCCACGCCCGGCGCGGCAGCGCTGCGGTAGACGCCTTGGGGTTGCTGGGCGGCTTCAAAGGCACCTTGGTGCACGACGGGCTGGCCAGCTACAAAGAGCTGGCATGCACCCACAGCCTGTGCAACGCCCACCACCTGCGCGAGTTGGTCTATGTCCACGAAAACGAGGCCGAGAAGGTCTGGGACAACTGGGCGCAAGAGATGATGGCCTTGCTGCGCCAGGCGCTGGGCGAGGTCGATCAGGCTCGGGGGCCGCTGGATGGATCGCGCCAAGCTTACTTTGAAGCCCGCTGGAGTGCCTTGCTGGAGCGCGGTGAAGCGCTCAACGAGCCCGTGCTGCGCACGGATACCTCGGCCGATGCATCTTTGGGCATCGGCAAGCGGGGTAGGCCCAAGCAGAGCAAGGCGCATAACCTGCTCAAGCGATTGCGCACCTACCGTGCGGATGTATGGCGCTTTATGACGGACAAGGATGTGCCCTTTACCAATAACCTGGCTGAGCAGGCGCTGCGCATGTGCAAGGTCAAACAAAAGATCTCGGGCTGCTTTAGAACTGCGCACGGGGCAGATACTTTCTTTACCATCCGCTCCTACTTGGCGACGATGGGCAAGCAAAAGGCCAACCTGCACGACTGTCTGGTCAGTGTCTTTCAGGGGCAGCCAGTTCAACCTTCGTTTGTGGGGTGACCTGAGTAGTTA
>JAYWGO010000162.1:0-46687 GCA_043778205.1 Polaromonas sp.
CTCGTTGGCGTGCTGAGGTTTTTGTTTCGGTTCTGGCTTGTGTGCTGCTTGGGTAGAGCGCAGTACGCTTACTACATATTTCATAGCTACTCGTGCAGCGTTTCCTTGGGCCATAGGCCTAGAACGCTTAAAAAAACATGATTTAGCGTTACGGGCTGTTTTGGCCCGTTTCCTTCTCCCTTCCCGTACCGCATTCCGCTTCCCCGCACCCTAAGCCATCAAACCACTCTCGTATTCGCGGTGCAGCATGCACACAGCGCACGCTGCACCGCAAAGCGCGAAGCCACAAGGCTGCGATAAAATACGCCTCGGTGTTTTGCAATGTTCTGTAGCAATTCACCTCACATATCCAGAACCATGTAGAGGACTACCATGTATAAAAACCTCGTTGCGAGCTTGCTCGCCACTTGCTTTTCAATTTCCGCTTTATCTCAAACTCCAACTGCCAAAGAGCCCGTTAAAGAACCCATGAAAGTGGGTTTTGTCTACGTTGCACCGCTGTCAGACGCAGGCTGGGTGCACCAGCATGACGAAGGGCGCAAAGCCGTGCAGGCCGCGCTGGGCAACAAAGTAAAGACCAGCTACGTAGAAAACGTGCCCGAAGGCGCTGACGCTGAGCGCGTGATACGCGACCTGGCCACGCAAGGCTACAAAATCATTTTTACCCCCAGCTTTGGCTACATGGAGCCCACGCTTAAAGTGGCGCAAGACTTCCCCGATGTGAAGTTTGAGTCCATCACCGGCTACAAAACCGCTGCCAACGTAGCCGCTGCCAACGCCCGCTACTACGAAGGCCGCTACCTGGCTGGCATTGCCGCTGGCCGCATGACCAAGACCCGCGTGGCGGGCTACGTGGCTGGCTTTCCTATCCCCGAGGTGCTGCAAGGCATAAACGCTTTTACGCTGGGCATGCGCTCGGTTAACCCGCAGGCGCAGGTTAAAGTGCTGTGGCTTAACGCCTGGTTTGACCCCGCCCGCGAGCGCGAAGCCGCCATGACGCTGATGAACCAAGACGCTGACGTACTGGCTTTTCATACCGGCTCTAACGCCGTGATGGTGGCCGCCCAAGAGCGCGGCAAAATGGCCGTGGCCTACCACTCTGACATGAAAAGCGTAGCGCCTGATGCGCAAATTATTGCCGTAACCCACCGCTGGGGCGACTACTACACCCGCCGCGTGCAAGCTGCGCTGGACGGCAGCTGGAAAAGCACCACCGTGTGGGGCGGCACCCAGCAAGGCATGGTGCGCGTAGAAGGCTTTGGCGCATCTGTGCCCGCTGCCGTGCAAAAAGAAGTGCTGGCGCAGCAAAACGCCATCAGCCAAGGCACTTTGCTGCCCTTTGCCGCCCAGCGCCAAGCTGT
This sequence comes from Polaromonas sp., assembly GCA_043778205.1. Taxonomy (GTDB): domain Bacteria; phylum Pseudomonadota; class Gammaproteobacteria; order Burkholderiales; family Burkholderiaceae_C; genus JAAFIP01. The sequence goes on from JAYWGO010000162.1 coordinate 1,362, forward strand.
GGTGGACAACGAAGGCCACACCGTCATTGCCGCTGGCACGGCGCTCAGTGATGCGCAAATAAGCAGTATGAATTTTTTAGTATCGGGCGTGGTGGGAAAGATAGCAAAATAGCGGGGTGAATACTTTAAACAACCCCTCTGCTTCACCAGCGCCGTCCCCACAAGCTTACCGCGCAGGGCTGCTGCGCTTTCATGAAACCCAAACCCACGCGGTATACGACACCGACGGCTTGCTGGTGGTAGCTGGCGACGGCAAGGTGCTGGCCGCAGGGCCGTATGCCGCTTTGCAGGCGCAGTACGGCCACTTGCCCACACAGCATTGGCCTGGCCGTATCATCGCCCCCGGCTTTGTAGACATGCATGTGCACTACCCCCAGCTAGATGTCATTGGCTCGCCGGCCGAGGGCCTGCTGCCGTGGCTAGAAAACTATACCTTTCCAGAGGAGCAACGCTTCTCAGCCCCAGAATATGCTGCACAAGCAGCCAGTTTTTTTGTAGCCGAGCTGCTGCGCCACGGGGTTACGACTGCGCTTACTTTTGCCACATCGCATGTGGCTTCGGTCAACGCGCTGTTTGAGGCGGCGCAGGCCAGCGGTCAGCGCATCATCACCGGCAAATGCCTGCAAGACCGCCACTGCCCGGAGGGTGTGCGCGACGCAACCGAGCAGTCACTGTGCGACACCGAGGCCTTGATACAGCGCTGGCACGCTAAAGACGCAGGGGGCAGGCTGGGCTACGCCATCACCCCACGCTTTGCGCCCACCTGCAGCGACGCGCAGCTGCGCGGTGCAGGTGCGCTGGCAGCTAAGTACCCCAGCGTATGGGTGCAGTCGCACGTGGCTGAAAACCTAGACGAAATTGCCTGGGTGAAAGACCTGTACCCCGCAGCGCGCAGCTACCTGGCCGTGTACGACGATGTTGGCCTGCTGCGAGAGCGCAGCGTGTACGCCCACTGCATCCATTTTGACGACCACGACCGCGCGTTGATGCGCCAGCGCGGCGCGGCTGCAGCCGTGTGCCCCACCAGCAACTTATTTTTAGGCAGCGGCTATTTTGACTTTGCCGCAGCGCAGGCCACGGCGGATGGCGGCGGCATGCTGCACGGCCTGGCCAGCGACGTGGGCGGCGGCACGTCTTTTTCGCCTTTCAAAACCATGCTGGCCGCGTACTATGTGGCGCGCTCATCAGCCGCTACCGGCGGCGTGGCCAAGCAGGCCACCAGCCTGAGCCCGCAGCAGCTGTGGTGGCAGCACACAGCAGGGGCGGCGCAGGCGCTGGGCCTGGGCGGTGTCGTGGGCAATTTGCAGCCAGGCTGCGAGGCAGACTTTGTGGTGCTGAACCCGCAGGCCACACCACTGCTAGCGCGGCGCATTGCCCGCGCGCAGAGTTTGGACGAGCTGCTGTTTGCGCTGATCGTGTTGGGTGACGAGAGGGTGATTGAACGCACTTGTGTGATGTCGGCTTGATGTGCCTGGGTAAATTCAACCAGCTCAGTGCAAACCCTGCCAATCCAGCCACGAACAAGCTGCAATAGCCCTGCTACGTGCTTTGTTACCCCCCAAAGCCCGAAAAGTAGCCTTGAAAAGCCTAAAATGGGCATTATCTGAATCAGCATAGGGCAGTTTGCCCATGGAGCGTGTGTTTTGAACAATAACCAATGGTTTTCTAAAGTCGCAGTTTGGCTCGTTATCGCGCTGGTACTGTTTACTGTGTTTAAGCAGTTTGAAGGCCGCGGCACTTCGGGCAGCGCTAGCATGGGTTACTCTGAATTTTTAGAAGAAGTGCGGTCTAAACGCATTAAAGAAGCCGTGGTGCCTGAAGGCATAGGTGGCGGCGAAATTGTTGCCATTACCACTGAAGGCAAAAAAATCCGCGTCAACGCCACCTACTTGGACCGCGGCTTGGTGGGCGACCTGATTGCCAACGGTGTCAAGTTTGATGTAAAAGGCCGCGAAGAGCAGTCTTTGCTCATGACCATTTTGATCAGCTGGGGCCCTATGCTGCTGCTGATCGGCGTGTGGGTGTACTTTATGCGCCAAATGCAAGGCGGCGGTAAAGGTGGCGCGTTCAGTTTTGGCAAAAGCAAAGCCCGCTTGCTGGACGAGAACACCAACACCGTTACCTTTGCCGACGTAGCAGGATGCGACGAGGCCAAAGAAGAAGTTAAAGAAGTGGTCGACTTTTTGAAAGACCCCACCAAGTTCCAAAAACTCGGTGGCCGTATCCCACGCGGCTTGCTGCTGGTCGGCCCGCCCGGCACGGGTAAAACGCTGCTGGCCAAGTCGATTGCTGGCGAAGCCAAAGTGCCGTTTTTCTCTATCTCGGGTTCAGACTTTGTTGAAATGTTTGTTGGCGTGGGCGCATCCCGCGTGCGCGACATGTTTGACAACGCCAAAAAGAACGCACCTTGCATTATTTTCATCGACGAAATTGACGCGGTGGGCCGCCAGCGCGGCGCAGGCTTGGGCGGTGGTAATGACGAGCGTGAGCAAACCCTGAACCAAATGCTGGTGGAGATGGACGGCTTTGAAACCAATGTAGGCGTGATTGTGGTGGCCGCCACCAACCGCCCAGATATTTTGGACGCTGCCCTCTTGCGCCCTGGCCGCTTTGACCGCCAGGTCTACGTCACACTGCCTGATATTCGCGGCCGTGAGCAAATTTTGGCGGTGCACATGCGCAAAGTACCGCTGGGCCAAGACGTCAGCGCCAACGTGATTGCACGCGGCACGCCCGGCATGAGCGGCGCTGACCTGGCCAACCTGTGCAACGAAGCCGCCTTAATGGCCGCCCGCCGCAACGCCCGCGTGGTAGAGATGGTGGACTTTGAAAAAGCCAAAGACAAAATCCTGATGGGCCCAGAGCGTAAAAGCATGGTTATGCCCGAAGAGGAGCGCCGCAACACCGCGTACCACGAGAGCGGCCACGCCCTGATTGGCCGCCTGCTGCCCAAGTGCGACCCGATCCACAAAGTCACCATCATTCCCCGTGGCCGCGCCCTGGGCGTGACCATGAGCCTGCCTGCGCAAGACCGCTACAGCTACGACAAAGAGTTCATGCTCAACCAAATCAGCATGCTGTTTGGTGGCCGTATTGCCGAAGAAGTGTTTATGAAGCAAATGACCACTGGTGCCAGCAACGACTTTGAACGTGCCACCGGCCTGGCCCGCGACATGGTCACCCGCTACGGCATGACCGAGGCCCTGGGCCCTATGGTGTACGCCGAGAACGAAGGCGAAGTCTTCTTGGGCCGCAGCGTTACCAAAACCACCAACATGAGCGAGCACACCATGCAAATGGTAGACATCGAGGTGCGCAAAATCATCGACACGCAGTACGCCCTGGCGCGCAAACTGATCGAAGAGAACACCGACAAAATGCACGCCATGGCCAAAGCCCTGCTCGAATGGGAAACCATCGACATGGGCCAGCTTGATGCCATCATGGAAGGCCGCACCCCGCTAGCCCCCAAAGACTGGACCCCCCGGGTACCACCTACAGGTGGCGGCGACGGCGGCTCTGGCGGCGCACCCGTGGCGGTGAATCCTGCCCCTACCGCGGCTTAAAGTAACTTAGCCCGCCAAGGCATAAAAAACGCAGCTTAGGCTGCGTTTTTTGTGGGCGCTTGGGTTGCACGATCAACCGTAAAATCACCGTATGCATTGGCACACCACCCGCTTTCAAATTGACTTGGCGCAGCCCAAAATCATGGGTATCGTCAACGTTACGCCGGATTCGTTTTCTGATGGCGGGCAGCACGCTAGTACGTCGCAAGCTGCAGCGCATTGTGAGCAGTTGGTGAGTGACGGCGCGCATATGTTGGACATTGGCGGCGAATCGTCGCGGCCAGGTGCGCAGCCGCTGCCACTGCAGGAGGAGCTGCGCCGCGTGCTGCCGGTGCTGCAGGCAGCGGTTACGCTGGGCGTGCCGGTGTCGGTAGACACCTACAAGCCGCAGGTGATGGAGGCCGCGCTGGACGCAGGGGCCGACATCATCAACGATATTTGGGCTCTGCGCCAGCCGGGCGCGCATGCGGTAATTGCGCGCTACCCCCAGTGCGGCCTGGTGCTGATGCACATGCACCGCAGCCCGCAAACCATGCAAACCGAGCCGATGGTGTGCGCAGATGTGGTGGACACCGTAAAAACTGATCTACTATCATTTTATGAGCTGCTTGTGCAGCATTTCCTTGGGTCAGAAGGCTTTAATGCTGGTAAAAGCCCATTTAAAAACCGCATTATGCTAGACCCTGGCATTGGTTTTGGCAAAACCGTGGCGCAAAACTTCTGCCTGCTGGCGCGGCAAGACGAACTGCTCAGCCTGGGCTACCCACTACTGGCAGGCTGGTCGCGCAAATCGTCCTTGGGTGCGGTAACGGGGCTGGATGCAGCTGACCGTATGCTGCCCAGCGTGGTAGCGGCCCTGCTGGCAGTGCAGCGCGGTGCCAGCGTGCTGCGGGTGCATGACGTGCGCGAGACTGCGCAGGCGCTGGCAGTGTGGCGGGCGGTTAACCAAGTTGCTACCCAAGCCACCCCACCCGCCGTAAGTTAAAATCACCTAACTATAAATTTAATAGCTGCCCGTGCAGCATTTCCTTTGGCCAGAGGCCTAAAATATACCTAAAACTATCTAAGGAACCCGCCCCATGGCAAGACAGTACTTTGGCACCGACGGCATCCGCGGCACCGTGGGCACAGCCCCCATCACCCCCGACTTTGTGCTCCAGCTGGCCCACGCGGTAGGCCGCGTGCTGCGCCAAGCCAGCCCTGGCAGCAAACCCACCGTGGTCATCGGCAAAGACACCCGCATCTCAGGCTACATGCTAGAAAGCGCGCTAGAAAGCGGGTTTAACTCTGCAGGTGTCGATGTGATTTTGCTCGGCCCCTTGCCCACCCCTGGCGTGGCCTACCTTACCCGCGCCATGCGGGCTAACCTGGGCGTGGTCATTAGCGCCAGCCACAACCCGTTTGCTGACAACGGCATTAAGTTTTTCAGCGCCCAAGGCACCAAGCTGGACGATGCGTGGGAAGAGGCTGTAGAGCGTGCCCTGCAAGACGCCCCCGTGTGGGCCAGCAGCGCCGACCTGGGCAAAAGCCGCCGCCTAGACGACGCGGCCGGGCGCTATATTGAGTTTGCCAAAAGTACCTTTGCCACCGACCTCACCCTCAAGGGCTTGCGCATCGTGGTAGACGGAGCCCACGGCGCTGCCTACCACATAGCGCCCAAAGTCTTCCACGAACTGGGCGCTGAGGTCATTGCCATTGGCTGCGCACCCGATGGCCTGAACATCAACAAAGACGTGGGCGCAACCCACCCGCAGGCCTTGGTTACCGCTGTGAAAGCTAATAAAGCCCATTACGGCATTGCGCTAGACGGCGATGCCGACCGTCTGCAGTTTGTCGATAGCGCTGGCCGCCTGTTCAACGGCGACGAAGTGCTCTACATGATGGTGACCGAACGCCTGGCGCGCGGCGACAAAGTGCCCGGTGCCGTGGGCACGCTAATGACCAACATGGCCGTAGAGCTGGCCCTGGAAGCGCGCGGTGTGCAGTTTGTGCGCGCCAAAGTAGGCGACCGTTACGTGCTAGAGGCGCTAGAAAAGCATGGCTGGCTGCTGGGCGGCGAAGGCTCGGGCCACTTGCTGGCATTGGACAAACACACCACCGGCGACGGCATCATCAGTGCCCTGCAGGTACTGCAAGCGGTGCAGCGCAGCGGCAAAACCGTTGCGCAAATTTTGGATGGCATGACGCTGTTCCCCCAAGAGCTGATCAACATCCGCCTGCACAGTGGCCAAGTGTGGCAAACACCCGCACTAGAGGCCATGGTCACCACCATCGAAGCCGAGCTGGGCAACAGCGGCCGCGTGCTCATCCGCCCTAGCGGCACCGAGCCCTTGGTGCGCGTGATGGTAGAGGCCCGCGATGCGCAGCAGGCCAAAAGCTGCGCGCAGCGCATGGCCGAAGTGATCAAAGCAGGGTAAGTGCAGGCCGCGGGCGCAGGCTTGCTTTGTCTAGCGCTTGGGGTATGATTTTGGCACCATGCATACACCGCCTGTTTTGCGCAAGCGCAGATTTTTTGCGCACCCAAAGTTAGCACTTGCAGGCCTGGCTTTATGCGCTTTGCAGGCGTTAGCAGCGCCTGCAGATACCGTGACCCAAGAGGCTGCAGCTTGGGCTGCTTTGCGCAGCGGGGCTATAGTGCTGTTTCGCCATGCCAATGCCCCTGGTGTAGGCGATCCGCCGGGCATGCAGCTGGCTGACTGCGCCAGCCAGCGCAACCTGGACGGTGCAGGTCGCCAGCAGGCCCGGCAAATGGGCGAGCGCCTGCGCCAGCAAAAAGTAGCCGTGGACCAAGTGATGAGCTCGCAGTGGTGCCGCACGCTAGAAACCGCCCGCTTGATGGACATGGGCCCAGTGCAAGAGCAGCCTGTGTTCAACTCCACATTTGCTGACCGCAGCCAAGAGCCCGCGCAAACCCTGGCTGCCAAAAAACTGTTGCTAGCGTGGCGCAGCGCCAAGCCGGGCGGTAGCTTGGTGGTGGTAACCCACCAGGTCAATATCAGCGCGATCAGCGGTGATTTTTCTGCCTCAGCCGAGGGTGTGGTGGTGCGGCGCAAGGGCGCTGGGCTGGAAGTGGTGGGCCGTATTGCACCACCAGCCTTGCAGCCCTAAGCCCTAGCTCTGTGCTTACGCAGTATGCTGTGTGCCAGCGCAGACCTGCAGCGTTGCTACTGCGCACAAGCTGTGCGTGCGCACGTACCCTAAAATGTACGAAACACGCCTTGTCTTGTGTAGTTAAGGTCAAATTTCAAAACCATCAGCAAAGTAGCCATGAAAATCGAAAAAAACTCCGCCGTCACTATGCAATTCAAACTGTCTGAGGCCAACGGCAAAGTCATTGAAAACAGTGGCAAACCGGCGGTGTACCTGCACGGCGGCTATGGCAACACGCTGCCTAAAATTGAAGAAGCGCTGGACGGTAAAGAAGCTGGCTACGCCGTAACTTTGAACCTGGCCGCCGCCGATGCCTTTGGCGACTACAACGACGCACTGCTGCGCACGTTGCCTAAAAAGCAGTTTCCGCCTGGCGTAAAACTGGGTGGTCAGTTAGAAGGCCGTGGTGACGACGGCAGTGTGCAGGTGTTTACGGTGATGAAAATCAAAGGCGACACCGTGTACATGGATGCCAACCACCCCATGGCAGGTAAAGATATTCGGTTTGAACTGAAAGTAATTTCTGTGCGCGCGGCCACTGAAGAAGAAATTACCCACCAGCACGTGCATGGCGAGCACGGGCACCAGCATTAACTACAGGCTGTACATCATGGCGTGCTGGCATATTTTGCTGCACATAAAAAGCTTACCCCACCCGCCCGCCTAAAAATAACCCATGAATTCTGAACTCAGCATCGAAAGAAAGCTACGGCTGGCACTGATGGTCACCAGCGTGCTGACCCTGCTTTTGGTGCTGCTTACTTGGCGGGTGGTGGCAGATGCTGACAAGGCAGCGCAGTGGGTGCGCCACACCTACCAGGTGCTGGACGATATAGCTGTTGCACGCGAAGCCACCATCCAGATCGAGTCGATGACGCGTGGCTACATGATTTACGGTGACAAAAGCATGCTGGCAGAGCGTGATGCAGTAGCCAAGCGGCGCGCACAAGCTATTGCGCAGATGGAAAAAGAAACGGCAGACAACCCCGCCCAACAAGCGCGTCTACCGGCACTGCGCAAAGCGGCAGCGGACAGGCGTGCTTTGTCAGACCAAATTATCATGCTGCGTGACACCCAGGGCTTTGAGGCGGCGCGCACTTTTGGCGGTGGGGCGATAACTACGCAAACCCGAAGTGCCTATTTGGCCTTGCTAGCCGAGATGGACATGCTTGAGCGCGATCTGCTCAAGCAGCGTGAGGCAGAGCACGAGCAAGGGCGCGCCAATGCATCGGCCATCGGTGTACTGACTGCTGTGGTGATGTTGGGCACCTTGTTTTTTGCTTTCTTGATGATCAGCCGGCATACCCGCAGTATTGCCACTGCGCGCCAAAAACTGCAAGAGTCCAATCGAAGTTTACTAGCAGCCAAAGAAGCTGCTGAACTTGCCAACGCTGCTAAAGACACTTTTTTGGCCACCATGAGCCATGAAATCCGCACACCCATGAGTGGCTTGCTGGGCATGCTGGAGCTATTGGCGCTGACAAAGCTGAGCACTGAGCAAGCCCAGACGCTGGTAGTAGCGCGCGACGCAGGCCAAGCGCTGGGGCGCATCATTGACGATATTTTGGACCACGCCAAAATCAACGCGGGCAAGTTGTCCATATCTCCAGAGCCCGTATCGCTGCGCCACTTGCTGCAGCGCAACGCGAGCACTTATTTTGCTGTTGCCAGCCATAAAGGCTTAACGCTGTGCCAGATGGTAGACCCGCGCCTCAGCCAGTTTGTACTGGTGGACCCGCTGCGCCTGCTGCAGGTGCTGGGCAATTTAGTCAGCAATGCCATCAAATTTTCTGAGCAGGGCTCTGTAGAGGTGCGGGCTGAATGGATTGGGCGTGCCGATGGCATAGAGACAGTACGCCTGTCGGTTAAAGACACCGGGATTGGGATGACGCCAGAGGTGCAAGCACGGGTCTTTCAACCCTTTGAGCAAGCAGGCATAGATACACAGCGGCTGTACGGCGGCACGGGCCTGGGCTTGGCCATCAGCCGCCGTCTGGCGCAGATGATGGGCTCCGACATCGTGATTGAAAGTGCGCCAGGCCTAGGCACCACCATGAGCGTTACGCTTGAGCTAACAGTCACTGATGCGCAGCCGATGGAACGGCTTGCACAGGGCAGCGTTGAGCCATTATGGCAACTGCCAGACGGTGCCGAGGATGCAGTGGGCCCCTTGGTGCTGGCGGTAGATGACAACCCCACCAACCGCTTGCTGATCACACGGCAATTGGCCACACTGGGCATGCGGGTGCAAACCGCAGCGCATGGGCAAGAAGCGCTGTCCCTGTGGCATGCAGGTAACTTTGCACTGGTCATCACCGACTGCAATATGCCTGAGATGGACGGCTATGCGCTTACCCGCGCTATACGTTCTGCAGAGGTAAAGCAAGGTGGCGCACGCACTCCTGTATTAGGCTGGACAGCCAACGCACTGCCCAATGCCTTGAGCGATTGCCGTGCTGCAGGCATGGACGATGTGCTGACCAAACCATCACAGCTGCAGCAACTGCGAGCGATGTTGGCCAAATGCTTGCCCGATTTGTCAGCCGTACCAGCAAAGCAAGCGCCCCCAGCCATTGACGCCGCACTGGTCAACCTTGCTTTGTTGCAAGAAGTGTGCGGTAACAGTCCCGAGATGCTGCACGAGTTTATACAATCCATACGCACCTCGTTTCAGGTGCAAATTCCTGAGCTAGCAGGCGCGCTAGAGGGCCAGAACATGGAAGCGGTTGCGCAAGCCAGCCATAAAATGAAAAGCTCAGCAGGCATCATTGGTGCCCAGTCTTTGCTGGCCTTGTGTACCCGCATGGAGCAGGTGGCCAGCAGCGGCGATGCGGCTGAGCTGCCCATGCTGCTTGGTCAGTTTGGCCAAGAAGCACAGCGTGTGATGGACGCGCTAGTTGCTCTGGATGCTGCATAATGTGAAATTAGTTATGCAAAATTACCTTCTACAGCACGTTGACATAATTGCAAAAGTTGTACTATGCCGCTAATCGTTGTTATTGAAGACGATAGCGCTATGCGCATGCTCATCAAGCAGATGCTGCACAACCAAGGGCACGACGTGATTTCGGCTGAAAACGGCGTGCAAGGTCTTGAGCTGATTCGCCAATTCAAACCCAAACTTATCATCAGCGATGTGCAAATGCCCCTGATGGACGGCTTTGCAGTATTGGCTGCAGTGCGTAACGATCCTGCGTTGGCGACCATCCCTTTTATTTTGCTTACTGCATTGCAAGAGCGCAGCCATATGCGCCAAGGCATGGCCAGTGGAGCCGACGATTATTTGAGCAAACCTTTCTCTACCGCAGAGCTGCGCTCAGCCGTAGACGCACAAATTAACAAAATGATCCGCAGCGAGGTGCAGCAAGTTGCGGCCTTGAAAACAGCGGTGGACATGGAAACGCAACGCCAGAAGCAAGAAATCAGCAAGCTGTACGAAATGCGCTTTGTCAGAACCTTGAGCGAGCAGTGGCCTGGCAGTGGCAGCCAACAAGACAGCAGCAGATTTAACCAAGCCACAGTCCTTTACGCAGATATCTTGCACTACGACCGCTGGAATACGGATCTTTCCAGCGATGAATTAAGTGAAGTGATCAATGCCCTGTACAGCAATGTGGGCGACACCGTGCATCTGTTTGGTGCCCACCATATGCAGTTTGTGGGCGAGGGTATGTTGTGTGTTTTTGTTGATGAGGCTGATACCCGGTCGGTTAACCATGCTTTACGGGCTGTGCGTGCGGCCTTCGGGCTGGGTGCTGCAACCCAGCGTGTGGATGCCTTTGTACATGAGCGATTTCCCAACCGCCATCTGCCCCCGTTCGCGCTTACGGTGGCGATCAACAGCGGCACTGTAGCTTTCACCCAGCTCAGTGGCCTGTCTGGTGGCGCAGTGCACAACACTCCGGTGGGTGGTACTGTTACGGCGGCGCTGCGCTTGTTCCAATGCACACCTGCGTTGAACTGGACCATAGCGTGCAGCGCCAGTACAGCCAGATTGGTGGCTACCACCGTCAAGCTAGGCGAGCGTGCCGAAGTAGAGGTGCCAGGCTGCGCACTGTCGTTTGACGTGGTTGAGGTTGTGAGTTTGCTGGGCTAAACCGCAGGGCCTGCAGGCAGCTTGGTTGGTTTAGCTTGCGCAGTGGGCCACTTTTGTGCGCAAGGCCTCACTGTGCAGTGGTGTATGGTTTTCATCCCACAATCACTCAGCGCCTAATTAAGGTGCACCCCTTTTTCGTTTGAGGAGTGAGACTGTGATTTGGCAAGAGCCACCGCTAGAGGTGCCTGTAATAGATGCGGCAGCACCACTTATTTTTATAGCTAATTCAGCAGCAGGCACGCAGCAGGCGGATGCACTGCGCACGTTGGTAGAGGGCGCGCTCAAGGCATCTGGCCGTGTGGGTGAATGGGTGTTTTCTGAGCCCGGTAATTTAGCCGTGGCAGCGCGCCAAGCTGCCTTCAAGGCGGCAGTCACGCACACTGCGGTAGTGGCCATTGGGGGCGACGGCACGGTCAACACGGTGGCACAAGCTGCGCATGCCGAAGCCTGTGTGATGGGCGTGATACCCAGCGGTACGTTTAACTATTTTGCGCGTACACATGGCATTGCGGTAGACACGTTGCTAGCGACGCAGTCGGTGTTGGGCCTGGCGGCCCAACCCGTGCAAGTTGCCATGGTGAACAAGCAGGTTTTTTTGGTTAATGCCAGCTTGGGGCTGTACCCCACCCTGCTAGAAGACCGCGAGGCCTACAAGGCGCGCTTTGGCCGCAGCCGTTTGGTGGCCTTGGGCGCTGCTTGCGCCACGCTGCTGCGCGCGCACCGCCAGTTGCGCTTGCACATAGAACTGGGCACAGCGGTGCATGATGTGCGGACGACCACCGTTTTTGTGGGCAACAACCGGCTGCAGCTGGCGCAAGTGGGCCTGCAGATGGGCTTGCAGCTGGGCGGTAGCTCCAGTGCACACAACAGCGGACGTGTTGCTGCTGTCATGCTGCGGCCCATGGGCACGTTGGCCATGGCGGGGCTGATGCTGCGTGGTGCCATGGGCACGCTGGGCGAGGCAGACAGCGTAGAGAGCTTTGAGTTTGACCATATGGTGGTCAAGCCCCGGCTAGACTTGGGCCGGCGCAAAGTCAAAGTGGCCTTTGACGGTGAGGTGCAAAAGATGCGCTGGCCCATTGAGTTTGAGGTGTCACAAAAGCCTTTGTATTTGCTCAAGCCTAGCGTGCAAAACAACCCTAATGCAAACGAACGAGCAGAACCATGAGCGTGTTATTGCAAATATCGGACACGCATTTCGGTACCGAGCAAACCATAGTGGTTGAGGCTTTGGTCGCACTAGCCTTACAGCTACGGCCTGATGTAGTGGTGCTTTCTGGCGATATTACACAGCGCGCGGTGGCAGCGCAGTTTCGTCAAGCACGTCATTTTGTTAACCGCTTGATGGCTCCCGTGGTGGCCATTCCTGGCAACCACGATATTCCTTTGGTAGATATTGCAGCCAGATTGTTAAGCCCATACACGCGTTATCGCTTGGCGTTTGGCGACAACCTAGAGCCTGTGTTGAATGCTGCAGACCTGCTGGTGGTGTGCGTTAACACCACGCGCGCTTACCGGCACAAGCATGGTGAGGTGTCTCAAGCGCAAATAGACAGGGTAGTGCAGTTGATGCAGACTTCCAGCGCAGACCAACTGCGCATCGTGGTGGTGCACCAGCCTATTGCGGTCATCAACGCACAAGATAAAGTAGACCAATTGCGCAACTATGCTGCCGCGCAAAAGCAGTGGGCTGCTGCAGGCGCTGATCTGGTGATGGGTGGGCACATTCATCTACCCTACACTTTGGCCTTGCCGGGTTTAGATCGGCCTATGTGGGCCGTGCAGGCAGGCACAGGCGTGTCTGCGCGGGTGCGTACTGGCGTACCTAATTCAGTCAATGTAGTGCGCTGGGGCAGTTCGGCAGCTGCTGGGCTTTGCTATATCGAGCAATGGGATTTTGATGCCAACAGTCAAGCCTTTGCCTGCGTGAAGGCGACCCACGTAGTGCCTGCAAGGCCTTAGCATGGCGTATAACGCTGAGCACTGGATACGCTGGGCCAGCCTTGCGGGGCAGCACGCATTTTTTTGGTATCTGGTGATTTTGGTATTTCTTTTAATTGGATTTGCAGCGGGTTGGTGGTTTTGGCATCGATTTTTAGCAGGCAATCATCTCAAGCAACCATCTCCTATGGGCCGCATGGGGCTGCACAGTGCGTTGGTTTTAGCAGTCATTATGGTTTGCAGCTGGGTTTTTGTTGAGCTGGCAGAAGGCTTAGGCATGCAGCGTACGATGGGCTTAGCCGACCAAGCACTAGCCGACGCTATTCACCTGGGCTCACCGAAGCTTATTTTGCAAGCGTTTGCAACTATCACACGGCTAGGCGACACCGCCACATTGACAGCGTTATGCTTTTTAGTGGCCGCAGCGCTACTCTGGGCGCGTAAGCGTCGATTTGCATGCCTGTGGGTGTTGGCAGTGGCTGGTAACGGCGTACTGAACAGCGCACTAAAACAAATATTTGCGCGTGTGCGTCCGCTGCACGAAGACGGCTTGGTACTGGCAAGTGGTTTTAGTTTTCCCAGCGGGCACAGCTCTGGCGCAGTGGTAGCCTACGGGATGTTGGCATACTTAACCTGCCAATGGGTGGCTAAGCAGTGGCATTTACCCGTCGTGCTGTGCGCAGTAGCGCTGGCGTACAGCGTGGGTGCTAGCAGAGTGTTTTTGCAGGTGCATTTTGCCAGCGATGTCGTAGCAGGATTTGCATCGGGTACAGCTTGGTTGGTGCTGTGCATTGTGAGTTTGCAGTTTACAAGCGGGCAGCGCTTTAAGCAATTTTGAAATCTGCAGTTTAGATTGGGAAAGGTAAGAATGAACGATACTTTGTTATGGATTTTGTCAGGCGCTTTGATCGTGGTGGGTTTGGCTGGCACGGTGTTGCCTGCGCTGCCAGGCACACTGTTTGTACTGGCCGGTATTGTTTTAGGCGCTTGGATTGACGACTTTACGCGCATAGGCTGGATCAGTGTGGCGGCGGTGTCGGTGCTGGCCGTTATTGCCTGGGCGCTGGACTATGTGGCGGGCCTGTTAGGGGCTAAAAAAGCCGGAGCCAGCCGCTATGCCATTGCAGGCGCTGCCATTGGCACCGTGGTGGGTATTTTCATGGGGCTGGTGGGTGTGCTGTTTATGCCGCTGGTAGGCGCTGCACTGGGTGAGTACCTTGCCAGAAAGAACCACCAGCAAGCCATCAAAGTAGGCATATCAACCTGGCTAGGCATCATGGCCGGCTTGGTGGCCAAGGTGGTGATTGCCTTCATGATGATTGGCGTGTTTGTAGCGGCCTTGCTGATCTAATTCAGACTGGGCTTGGCTTTTGTACGCCGACCTGATCACAACGACGTGGTGGCTATCAACCGTCGCGCACCCACCGTATCCGCTGCCCTGGCGTTTGGTGTGTACGGCGTAGCGGCATCAAGGAGGAGTCGCCGGCCCTAGGCCGGCACGGGGGACAGCCGCGTAGCCGTACACACCAAGCGCCAGGGCGTACAAACACCCAGCGCCGCATGAGACATAAGACCATGCCAATAGACAATTTATGAAATCGTTTTATCCGAAGACGCTGATGCCGGTGCCAGCGCAGGTGCCGCATCATTGCGCGTTTTCCACAGCGACACAATCACGCCACCTGCAATCAAACCAAAGGTGATACCCAGCGAGAACACCGGAGGTATCTTGCCGATAATGCCGACCAGAAATATCTTGGTACCAATGAACACCAGCACCAGTGCCAAGGCGTATTTAAGGTACTTGAAGCGGTGGATCATCGCTGCCAAAGCAAAGTACAAAGCACGCAAGCCCAGAATGGCAAAAATGTTGCTGGTGTAGACAATAAAAGGATCTGTGGTGATGGCAAAAATCGCCGGCACCGAATCTACCGCAAACACCAAGTCTACAAACTCTACCAAACACAGCGCTAAAAACAATGGCGTAGCCCAGCGCTGTACCTTGCCAGTGGCAGGGTCTACTCGTTTGACGACAAATGCATTGCCTTCGACATGCTCAGTCACCCGCAAGTGTTTGCGCAGAAATTTGAGCAACGGGTTGTTGGCAATATCGGGCATATGGTCGGCAATGATCCACATCTTGATACCTGTGAGTACCAAAAACGCGCCGAAAATATACAGCACCCAACTGAACTGGCTGACCAATGCCGCGCCTAAGCCAATCATGATGGCGCGTAGCACAATCACACCCAAAATGCCCCAGAACAACACGCGGTGCTGGTATTGCCTTGGTATGGCAAAGTAAGAAAATATCAGCGCGATGACAAACACGTTGTCCATCGACAGTGATTTTTCAATTAAAAATCCCGTGTAGTACGCCATGCCGCTGACCGAACCAAGGTACCACCATACCCAAGCACCAAACATGACTGCTACGCTGATGTAGCCCGCAGACAGCCATAAACTTTCCTGCACACCAATTTCATGGTCATCCTTGTGTAAAACGCCCAGATCAAACGTTAACAGTGCAACGACAATGCCGCCAAAAACGAGCCAAAGCCACGTGGCTTGGCCTAAAAATGGACTGTCTAAAAATGCTTGTAATGCTTGCACTAAGGGCCTTTAAATAAAAGTAAGCTGCAAGCGTAAGTGCGATTCATATTCTTAAAAAGCAGCGTATTACGATAAAACATTCCAAAAAAAACTGAATATTAATGGGTATCCTAAACGCTTGCTTGTAAACCTTGGCTGAGCTGCGCAAGGGTTTACACATTACTGTAATGGGCGTTAGCAGCCGTACTATTTTTTGGAGTTGGGTTATGAAAATTTTGATTTGGGCCATAACTACAGTGGTCGCGTTGTTGGGTACTTTACTGGTTGCCGTGATGGCTTTTACGGTGGGCTGGCTTAGTGACAATATGGCCGGTGGTGCCGACTGGGTCAAGCAGCTAACCCAGGTGCCAGTGCCCGCATGGCTGGCTAATTTTCTAGACCCTGCCATGCTAGAGTGGGTGCATTCAGCAACGCTCAGTGCAATAGGCGCAGTGGCTGCAGGCCTGCCTTGGCTAGCGCCCATGCTGGGCTGGATTGCGCCAGCTTTGTGGGTGGTGTGGGTTATCGTCCTGCTCTGCTTGATTGGACTGGCCAGTGGTTTGCATTACGTAGCAGGCCGCAGGCGCAGTGCGGCTTGATCAAACAGCTAGTGCATCTTCAAGCTGGTCAGCCAAAAACCCACCCGACTGGCGCTGCCATAGCTGGGCATACAGCCCTCCAGTGGCCAGCAGCTGTGCGTGGGTACCAAACTCTACAATGCGCCCAGCGTCCATCACCACCAGCCGGTCCATGCGGGCGATGGTGCTGAGGCGGTGGGCGATGGCGATGACGGTTTTACCTTGCATCAGCGTGACCAGTTGCTCTTGGATGGCGGCTTCAATCTCGCTGTCCAGGGCGGAGGTGGCCTCGTCTAGTATCAAAATGGGTGCGTTCTTTAGCACCACGCGCGCCAGGGCTACGCGCTGGCGTTGCCCTCCAGAAAGTTTGACACCGCGCTCGCCTGCATGTGCCTCATATCCGGTGCGGCCTGTCCAGTCGCGCAGCTCGGTAATGAACTGGTGGGCGTGGGACTGCTCTGCGGCCCGCTGCACCTGCGCGTCGGTCGCGGTGGGGTGGCCGTAGCGAATGTTAGCGGCTATAGAGCGGTGCAATAGCGAGGTGTCTTGCGTCACCATGCCTATGGCAGCGCGCAGGCTTTCTTGCGTTACGCCGCGCAGGTCTTGCCCGTCGATGGTGACGCTGCCGCTCTCCACATCATAAAAACGCAACAGCAAATTCACCAAAGTAGATTTCCCCGCACCCGAGCGTCCCACCAGGCCTACGCGTTCACCCGAGCGGATGTGCAGATTTAAATTTTGCAACACGGCGCGACCCCCGCTAGCGGCTTGGCCGTAGCTAAAGTTAACGTTGCTAAATTTAATGTCGCCGTGCGGCACGGTCAGTTCAATGGCCGCAGGTGCATCAACCAGCGTGTGCGGCACTGCAATAGTTTGGATACCCTCTTGCACTACGCCCACGTTTTCAAAAATACCCGAAACTTCCCAGCTTACCCAGCCCGCCATGTTGGCGATTTGCCAGACCAATGGCAGGCAAGTGGCTACAACGGCCGGTGTGATTTGCCCCGCTTGCCACAGCCACAGGCTGGTACCGGCTGTGCCTACCAGCAGCATGACGTTAAGCACATTAAGCGTAAACATAAAGCGCGTAGTCATGCGCATGTGGGCGGCAATTTTATCTCTGTGCTCGTCTACAGCTTCGCGCACATACTGGTCTTCGTCTTTGGCACGCGAGAACAGCTTGACTGTCATGATGTTGGTATAGCTGTCCACCACACGGCCCATCACCAATGAGCGCGCCTCACTGCTTACCCGCGACAAATCGCGCATACGCGGTACAAAATAACGCAAGAAAAATCCATAGCCTACCAACCAGCACAGCATGGGCAAAGCCAAGCGCCAGTTAAACACCAACATCAGCGACAGCGCGCTGATGCCGTACACCACGATGTACCACACCGCCCGCACGGTGGCCACCACGCTTTCGCGCAGCGCATTGGCCGTACCCATCACCCGGTTGGCAATGCGCCCTGCAAAATCGTTTTGAAAAAACGGGCCACTTTGGCGTACCACATGCCAGTGGCTTTGCCAGCGTATTAGTGTGGTGGCCCCCGGAATGACCGCGTTGTTGCGCACCATGCTGTCTAACAGCACCAGCGCTGGCTTTAACAACAAAATGGCAATGGCAATACCCAGCAGCAACGGGCCTTGCTGCTGCAGTGCCAAGGCGGGCTCGCTAGCAGTCATCAAGCCCACCATGCGGCCAATAAACACCGGAATCAAGGTGTCCACCAGCGCCACAGCCAAGCCTGTAACCAACATCAAGGCATACAGCCCCCGAGTTTGGCGCACAAAGTGCCAGTAAAAAGCCACCAAACCTGGCGGCGGGCCACTGCTAGAAGCCTCCAGCGGGGTGGAGATGTTGTGGATGCGCGATTCGAAAAATTTGAACATGTAGCCAGATTATCGGGGCATGCTCAGTAACGGGTGCGCGCTTGGGTATTTTTAAGCACGCTGTGCAGAACGCCTGTTCATGGTTTCACAGCCCCGCTGGCCACAGCGGCCGCTTGCACCGCAGCTGCCCGCGCCACTTTCAGCTGCGCCTCCACCCGCTCCGAGTATCTGTCCGTCAGCATGTCTGTCTGCCCGCGCAGCAGCATGGTAAAACGCACCAGCTCTTCCATGGTGTCTACGATGCGGTCGTAGTAGCTGCTGGCGCGCATGCGGTCGTTGCCATCAAACTCTTTGTAGGCCATAGCCACACTGCTTTGGTTGGGAATGGTCACCATGCGCATCCAGCGGCCTAGCAGGCGCAGGGTGTTGACGGCGTTGAACGACTGCGAGCCACCGCTTACCTGCATCACGGCCAGTGTGCGGCCCTGTGTGGGGCGTAGTGCGCCCATGCTTAAGGGCAGGTGGTCAATCTGCGCCTTCATCACGCCGGTAATGGCCCCATGCCGTTCGGGGCTGCACCACACTTGGCCTTCTGACCATAAAGACAGTTCGCGCAGTTCGGTTACTGCTGGGTGGTTGTCGTTTTCGATCTGGTCAGGCAGGGGCAGGTCCGACGGGTCAAAAATACGGGTTTCTGCGCCAAAAAACTGCAGCAGGCGTGCTGCTTCCTCCACCGCCAAGCGCGAGAAAGCGCGCGGGCGCAGCGAGCCATACAGCAGCAAAATACGCGGGGCGTGGCCGGTGGGGTCAAGCGACTGGGCTAGATTGCTACCGCTGGCGTACTGCGCGAACTGGCTTTGCAGGGCGGGCAGGGCGGTGGGAGAGTTGAGGGTGCGTAGGCGAGACATAGGGGTAGATCCAGGTAACGGCGGCGGGTAATTTATTTCAAAGAGGGTGTTAGCTGCTTATTTGCCGCCCAACCGACTGCTGCCCCCGCACATTGCGCCGCTACAAAGCCCAGCGCACTGGCAGGCGCGATGCCTGCAAAGCTGTCTGACAGCATGCGGCCCAGCACGGCTGCGGGGTTGGCAAACGAGGTGCTGGCGGTAAACCAATACGCCGCGCCGATGTAGCAGGCCACCAGCGCGCTGGCTTTGGCATGCACACCAGTTGCACCTGCGCGGGCTATTATGAAAACCAAGCCTGCAGTGGCCACGGCTTCAGCCAGCCACTGGCCCCAGCCGCCACGCAGCTTGGCGCTGGTGTGCAGCACCGGCAGGTCAAACATGGCATTGGCAAGGCATGCGCCCAGCACGGCCCCCAAGCATTGAGATACTATAAAAATAATAGCTACTTGTGCAGCATTTACTTGGGTCATAGGCTGATTTCTTATAAAAATAAGGGTTACCAGCGGGTTAAAGTGCGCACCGCTGACAGGCCCTAGTACTTCAATCAGCACAAACAGTGCAAATACAGTAGCCAGTGTGTTGGCCAGCAGCGCCACGCCGTTGTTGCCGCCGCTCAAACGTTCGGCCATGATGCCCGAGCCAATCACCGCGCACAGCAGCATGGCTGTGCCCAGGCATTCGGCGAAGGCTTTTTGCGTGAGGCTGTGGTTTGGGGCGTAGCTTGGCGTAGAAGCAGTGGTTGCGGTCTGGCTCATGACTTTGCCAGGGCTCTGGCGCTGGTTTGCAGTGCAACGGCTTGTAATTTTTCTGGCGGTAGGCTGATCAGCAGTTCTATGCGCCGTTTAATGGCCAGCATGGTTTGTTTAAAAGCCATCAGTTTCTCTGCGTCGCTGGCGTTGCCTGCGCTAGGGTCGGGGTAGCTCCAGTGGGCGGTGGCTGGTTGGCCTGGCCCGCTGCTGCCTGTAGGCAGCGGCTGCGTGTAAAGTGGGCACACCTCGCCTGCAGCGTTGTCACACACAGTGATGATCAGGTCCATCTGGGGTGCGTTGGGCAACGCAAACTCGTCCCAGCTTTTGCTGCTCAGGCCATCGGTGGCTATGCCTGCACGCTGCAGCACTTGCAATCCTAGCGGGTTAGGCTGCTGATTATCGCGTGGGCTGCTGCCCGCCGAGAAGCCTTTGAAGTTGCCGCGCCCTAGGTGGTTGGTCAAAGCCTCGGCCAAGATGCTACGGGCAGAGTTGTGGGTGCATAAAAAAAGTACATTCAGTGGTTTTGACATTGTTTACTCCAACTAATACAAACAGTTAATTTATGAAAATAAGGGCTATCTCCCAAGGAGATGCTGCACAAGCAGCTATATAAATGATAGTACTGCGTTTATATATGTAGGCCCCAACTGGTTGACCAAAGTGGGGCCTCTGGCTTAGCAGCAGGCCGCAGGTGCCTGCACTTCGCAAGCCGCGCCCGCGCAGCAGTGCTCTGTCAGGTAGCCCAGCAGCGTGTTCATTTGTGCAAAGTTAGCCCGGTAAATCAGGTTGCGGCCTTGCTGCTCTACGCTGACCAAGCCGCTGTGTGACAGTTCTTTGAGGTGAAACGACAGTGCGCTGGGCGCAATGTCCAGCATGGCTGCAATGGCGCTGGGTGTAAGACCTTGTGTACCTGCCACCACCAATGCGCGAAAGGTGCGCAGCCTTTGGGTTTGCGCTAATGCACCCAGTGCGCGCACGGCCTCGGTCTCGGCAATTTTGGCACTCTTGTTGGGTTTCGTAATCAATTTCATAATTCAATTATTGTTGAATTAAATGAGGTTGTCAAATTGCCCTTTAATTTTGTCTATTTAGCGTTGCCCAGATGATGTTGGTTGCTTTGTTTATTCGGGCACAGGGGGTGGCTTCGCGGGACCAGGCCGGTGGCGTGCTCAGCTACGCGGCTGTCCCCCGTGTTGGCCTACGCCCAACGACTCCTCCTTGATGCCGCTACGCTGAGCACGCCACCGACCTGGTCTAGCGAGGTGGTGGGCATGCCACTGCCGAGTGTTCACCATGCTCGCCGCCCCGGCGCTGGGTGTGTGTAGCGCAGCGACATCAAGGAGGAGCCCGCAGGGCGGGGGACAGTCGCGGAGCTACACACACCCAGCGCCGGGGCGTACACAACTAAAAAGCAAAACGATGTAAACAATGAAGCATTCCATAGGTAAGCTATATACGCAGGTGACAGCGCAGAGCCAATGTTCGCACTAAGATAGTTGGTAATCAATACCAGGAGACACCATGGCACAAAGCATCCAATCCCAAGTCAGCCCCGAAGAATGGGCCATCCGCTGCGACCTGGCCGCCTGCTACCGGCTGGTGGCGCTGTACGGCTGGAGCGACCTGGTCTTTACCCACATCAGTGCCAAGCTGCCGGGCCCCGAGCACCATTTTTTGATCAATCCCTACGGGCTGATGTTTGACGAGATTACCGCTTCCAGCTTGGTCAAGGTAGACAAAGACTGCAACAAAATGATCGACTCGCCGTACCCGGTCAACCCTGCAGGCTTTGTGATCCACAGCGCGGTGCACGAGGCGCGGGAGGACGCCGCTTGTGTGCTGCACACCCATACCCGTGCGGGTGTGGCCGTCAGCGCGCAGGCCGCCGGCGTGCTGCCGATTAGCCAGCAAAGCACCTTTGTTTTAGGCTCTTTGGCCTACCACGGCTACCAAGGCGTGGCCTTTCGCCCTGAGGAAAAACCCAGCCTGCAAGCTGACCTGGGCAGCGCCAACTACCTCATGCTGCGCAACCACGGCCTGCTGACGGTGGGCAAAACCATTGCAGATGCGTTTTTACACATGTATGTGTTTGAGTCCACCTGCCAAATTCAAATCAGCGCACAAGCCGGTGGGCCGCTCACCCAGGTCGAGCCTGCCATTGTGCAAGGCGTAGCGCAGGCCATGAAAGTACAAACTGGCGGCCTGGGCGGCGCGTTTGTCTGGCCCTCGCTGCTGCGCAAGCTGGAGCGGACTGACCTTGGCTACAAAACCTAATACTATTAAAATAATAGCTACTCGTTCAGCATTTCCTTGGGTCAGAGGGCTAAAACGCTTAAAAAACTTGTTGTATTGACTGCCATGGTGCAGACTAAAAGTAGCCCATAGTGGTCACGCAACCGCCACAAATACTTCATAACCACGTCATAGCCCCTGGTCACACTGTGGTCTTCTTAGTTAAGCAAACGAGAGGATCCACAATGAAAGAATTACCTATTCCTACCCTTGCGCTGTCCCCTGCCAGCTTACCTCGGGGGTCACTTCACCCAAGCTCACACGCACTCACCCACACACCCCTGGCACAGTGCCATGCAAGCGAAGTTGCGTCACTGGGGCGTGTTCAGGTCTTTTGGGCCAGCCACCAAGACGAAGTAAGGCAAGCCCAGCAGCTGCGCTACCAAGTGTTTGCCAGCGAAATGGGTGCCCGGCTAGAAACGCCTTTGGCGCACCACGACATTGACCGCTTTGACGACTACTGCGAACACCTGCTGGCCCGTGACAGCGAAACAGGCCAAGTGATTGGCACCTACCGCGTGCTGACCCCCACCCAAGCCGTGCGCGCAGGCGGTGCCTACAGCGATACCGAGTTTGACTTAGGCCCGCTGCGCCACTTGCGCTCCAAAATGGTGGAGCTAGGCCGCAGCTGCGTGCACGCCAACTACCGCCAAGGCGGCGTGATTTTGGCCCTGGGCAGTGCCTTGTATGCGTTTATGGCGCGTAACCAGCTAGACACCATGATGGGTTGTGCCAGCATACCCATGCTGCACAGCGGTATGGTGACCGGTGACATAGCTGCCAGCGTATGGCGGCAAATGAAAGAAAAGCACTTGGCCAGCCCCGAGCTGCAAGTTAAAGCCCATTTGCCGTTGCCAGTAGACCAGCTAGACGACAGCCTGGACGTGGCACCGCCGGCCTTGATTAAAGGCTACTTGCGCCAAGGCGCCAAAGTGCTGGGCGCGCCCGCTTGGGACCCCGACTTTAATACGGCCGACCTGCCTTTGCTGATCCATGTGAAGGATGCCCCGAGCCGCTTCACCAAACGTTTTGAGACCGCCGTGTGACTGGCGATTGGACCACTGCCAAAGTACCGTTGGCAGCCAAAGCCAGCGAACCCGAAGGCGTGCGCGCTGTATTTATATCTGACCTGCACCTGGGCACTGCAGGCTGCCAAGCGGTGGCGTTGCTGGACTTTTTGAAAGCCTACCCAAGCCAAAGCCTGTACTTGGTGGGCGACATTATTGACGGCTGGCAACTGCGCAGGCGCTGGTACTGGCCACAGGCGCACAACGACGTGGTGCAAAAGCTGCTGCGCCGCGCCCGCCGAGGCTGCCGCGTGGTGTTCATTCCCGGGAACCACGACGAGTTTGCCCGTGCCTTTATAGGCCACCAGTTTGGCGGCATTGAGGTGCTGGACGAGGCTGTGCACACCACCGCTACAGGTACCAAACTGTGGGTTACCCATGGCGACTATTTTGATGGTGTCATTCAGTGCGCCAAATGGTTGGCCTATGTGGGCGACAACCTGTATGAATTTACCTTGCGCTTAAACCGCTACCTTAACCACTGGCGTGCCAAGCTGGGAATGCCGTATTGGTCGCTGTCGGCATTTTTAAAGCACAAGGTTAAAAGTGCTTTGAACTATGTCAACGATTTTGAGCGTGCCGTAGCCCGTGAGGCGCGCGAGCGAGGCTACCAAGGCGTGGTGTGCGGCCACATCCACCGCGCTGAAATGCGCGATATTGATGGCGTGCTCTACTGCAACGATGGCGACTGGGTAGAGAGCCTGACTGCCTTGGTAGAGCACCACGACGGGCGGCTAGAAATTGTGCATTGGCAGCCTGCCGTGGCCCGCCAAAGCGCACAAGCGCTAGCCCCTGTACCTGGCAGTAGCATGCCGCAACCACAGGGCGTTGCCGCATGAAAATAGCCATAGTGACTGATGCGTGGCAACCCCAGGTGAACGGTGTGGTGACCACCCTGGTAGAGCTGGTAGCCGGCCTGCGCGCGGTGGGCCACGAAGTGCTGGTCATTCACCCCGGTTTGTTTACCACCCGGCCCTGCCCAGGTTATGCCGGTATTGACTTGGCCGTGCGGCCCTACCGCCTGCTAGCCCAGCTGCTTAACGGGCAAAGGCCAGATGCGCTTCATTTGGCTACCGAGGGCCCTCTGGGCTGGGCCGCGCGCAAGCATTGCAGGCGGCAGGGCTGGAGCTTTACAACAGCGTTCCATACCAAATTCCCTGAGATTTTGCACGCCGCTTTGAAAGTGCCTTTGCGTTGGGGTTATGCACTGTTTCGCCATTTTCACCGCCCTTCATCCGGTGTGATGGTGCCCACCGATGGGGTGCTGCGCATGCTGCAAGAGCGCGGCTTTAACAACCTGCGCGCTTGGACGCATGGCGTGGACACCAAACTGTTTGCTTTTGCACCACAGGCCCGCACCTACCTGCCGCTGGGCCAGCTGATGCGGCCGGTCAGTTTATTTGTCGGCCGTGTGTCGTATGAAAAGAACATCGCACATTTTTTGCAGATGGACATACCTGGCACCAAAGTGGTATGCGGTGTAGGACCTCTGGAAGCCAACTTGCGTGAGAAGTACCCCCACACCGTCTGGGTGGGCTTGCTTGACCGGCCCACGCTGTCACAGTTGTATGCAGCGGCAGACGTGTTTGTGTTTCCAAGCCGTAACGAAACTTTTGGGTTGGTAATGCTGGAAGCGATGGCCTGCGGCACCCCCGTGGCGGCATTTCCGGTAGACGGGCCGTTGGAGGTACTGGGCGCGATTGGCGCAGAGGCGCAAGGCGGGGCGCTTGATGACGACCTTTTGGCGGCATGGAAACTTGCCCGCCAGACCCCCCGTACCCAGGCTCGCCAACGTGCACTGGCTTTCAGCTGGGAGGCGGCAGTAACCAGCTTTATAAGCCATCTTGTGCCCGCCATACCAAAGAACGCACCGGCTAAAACAACATGGCTGTCATGGTTGTTTCATAAAATTGTCACATAACAGCCTCACACTCAGGGCATAGTTAACAGTTAATAGTTAATGTGTACAGAAACACGTTCAGAGACAACACTAACATGCATGCACAAGCTGCCAAGGCAGACCAATTTTTAGACCGCGACCAGAGTATTTTGGAGTTCAACCGCCGGGTGCTCAGCTGGGCAAGGCGCAGCGATGTGCCGGCACTGGAGCGTTTGCGTTATGTGTGCATTGTGTCGTCTAACTTAGATGAATTTTTTGAGGTGCGTGCCGCCCAGCACCTGCTGGCCCTGCGGTCTGACGACCACAAAGGCATCTACAGCGTGGAGTCGTTTAACCAGTTGTCTGTGGGCGCGCAGGCGCTGGTCAGCGAGCAGTACAGCGTATTTAACGATGCGGTTACGCCCGCGCTAGCAGCCAGCGGCGTACACGTGGTGGCGCACGGCGACCGCACCGACCGCCAAAAGCGCTGGGTAAAAGACTATTTTGAGCGTGAGGTGCGCCCCCTGCTGATGCCTGTGGGCCTAGACCCGGCCCATCCCTTTCCCCTGGTGGCCAACAAGGCGCTGAACTTTATTGTGCGTTTAGAAGGTAAAGATGCTTTTGGCCGCGCCAACGAGATTGCCATTGTCAAAGTGCCCAGGGTGTTGCCGCGCTTGATCCGCATGCCCAACCAGCGCGGCGACAAGCATGTGTATTTGGTATCACTTACCAGCGTGATTCGCAGCCACCTTAAAGACCTGTTCCCAGGCCGCAATGTGTCGGAGTTTTCGCAGTTCCGCGTGACACGCCATTCAGACTTGGCCGTAGACGAAGAAGAGGTGCGTAACCTGCGCACTGCGCTGCGCCAAGGCTTGCAGCAGCGCCACTACGGCGAGGCGGTACGCTTGGAGGTTTCAGCAGGGTGCTCGGTTTTTTTGAGCCAGTTTTTAACCCAGCAGTTTGCGTTGCCCGATGGCGCCCTCTACCGAGTGCACGGCCCGGTAAATTTGGTACGGTTTAACCAGCTGATTGACTTGGTGGACAAGCCCGACCTGCTTTTTCCTGTGCACCGGCCCGTACCGCCGCAAAGCTTGCTGCCCAATGTGTCAATTTTTGACCAAATGCGTGAGCGCGATATTTTGATTCACCAGCCGTTTGAAAGCTTTGACGGTGTGATGGCCTTCTTGCGCGAGGCTGTGCGCGACCCGCAGGTGCTGACCATTCGCCAGACTATTTACCGCACAGGCGCGCAGTCAGAAATGATGGACTTGCTAGGCGAAGCTGTGCGTTTGGGCAAAGAAGTGACCGTGGTGGTGGAGCTTAAAGCCCGTTTTGACGAGGAAGCCAACATCAACTGGGCAGAGGCGCTAGAAGAATTGGGTGCCCAAGTGGTTTACGGCGTGGTGGGCTTAAAAACCCACGCCAAAATGCTGCTGGTAACCCGCCGTGAAGGCAAGGCGCTGCGCCGCTACGGCCACCTGTCTACCGGCAATTACAACCCGCGCACCGCCAAGCTGTACACCGATTTGAGCTTTCTTACGGCTGATGCAGTCATGACGGGCGACATGCAGGCAGTGTTTGTGCACCTGGCAGGGCAGTCTAAGTTGCCTAAACTGGCTGCATTGTGGCTAGCACCTTTTCATTTGCAAAACCAGGTGATTGACAAGATCAACCATGTGGCCAATGCCAGCCCCAAAGCGGACCGCCGCATCATCGCCAAAATGAATGCGCTGACCGATGAAGCCATCATGCGTGCCCTGCTTAATGCCGCTAGAAAAGGGGTCAAGATTGACCTGATTGTGCGCGGTGCCTGCACCCTGCCTTTGACCGACCCACTGGTGCGCGCTAACGTGGTGGTGCGCTCGGTTATTGGCAGGTTTTTAGAGCATTCGCGCATATTTTATTTTCGCTTGGCCGACACCGAAGAAGTGTATTTGTCCAGCGCCGACTGGATGAACCGCAATATGCTGCGCCGTATCGAGCTGGCCTGGCCAGTGCGCGACCCGCTGCTGCGCAGGCGCGTGGTAGATGAATGCTTGGTACCGTATTTGCACGACACTGCAAACGCTTGGCTCATGCAGCCCAGTGGGCAGTATGAACAGGTGCACTCAGCGCACCCCATCAGCGCGCAATCGGCCTTGGCAGCTAAGCATACGTCGCTGTCCTACAGCAAGCCAGCCATGGTAGACAAGGAGAGGTAATGGATTTGCTGGTATGGCGGCACGCAGAAGCTTACGACCTGGCAGACAATGACTCCAGCACTGCCAGCGATCTTTTGCGCGAGCTGACACCGCGAGGCACCAAACAGGCTGCACGCATGGCCGCTTGGCTAGACCGCCAGTTGCCTGATGGCACTAAAGTTTACTGCAGCCCTGCCGTGCGGGCCGAGCAAACCGCCAAGGCGTTGCAACGCAAGTACAAAATCCGTACCGAACTTAGCCCAGATGCCACTGTGGCCCAGCTGCTTGAGGTAGCGCAGTGGCCGCACAGTGACAGCACTGTACTGCTGATAGGCCACCAACCCAGTTTGGGGGCAGTGGTGGCGCAGTTGCTAGGCCTGAAGGCGCAAAGTTGCTCCCTTAAAAAAGGCGCAGTGTGGTGGCTACGCTCCCGCCAGCGTGAAGCCCATCAGCAAACGGTATTGGTTACGCTACAAACGCCTGAGTATTTGTAGCGCTGTATGCTGTAAACCAGCAGCTCGGTTGGCTTATTTGCCGCCTTTAGGGCGGCCTGTTTTAAGTGCAGGAATAGCAGCCAAAGCCGCAATGAATGCAGCATCAGCCATGTGGGTAAGGGCCTGCAAACCTGCGCGCAATAGTTCACCCTTTTTGGCTGGGCTGGCCAGTGCGATGGCGCGGTTTTTAAGCTGCTGCAATGCTAAAAATTCGTTCTTGGGAATCGTAAAGCTATCGCGTACCAGTTTGGATTTTTTTACCTTGGCAGTCTCTGGCGCGGATGCTTTTGGTTGCTTGGCGACTGGCTTTTTTACGGCCTTTGTTACCACTTTGGTGCTGGGCTTGGCTGCAAGCTTGGTTATCGGCTTAGTGGCTGGCTTTGCTTGCGTTTTTAAAACAACTTTGGCAGTTGTTTTTTTTGATGTCAGGTTAGTAGTCATAATTACTCAATAAATAAACGGTATAAATAGTATATACCGTTTTAATATCTGCCTACTCTTTGCTGTTAATTAGCAGTTGCACACCAATTTTCTGCCAAGCAGCAGCCTCCTCATGCAGGAGGTAGGTCGACTGTGGATGGGCTTTTTGCCAAGCTAAACTGGCATCAAGTTTGAAACCGCTGTCGATTTTTTGGAGAACCAAGCTTTGAAAATCAGGCGTTCTGCGTGCATGGCAGATTATGACGGCCAAGCGCAAAGCGATAAGCTGGCGTTGAAAGTCCACATCATTGAGGGTGTCACTGAGTTTTTTAAGCTTACCGCGGTGGCCATAGACCAGCATACTTAAGCGGTGCAGCTCGGACTGGGCAAAGCCCGGTGCATCGGCGTTGTCCAAAATGTAGGCGCCGTGTTTGTGGTAATCGGTATGTGATATGCGTGCACCTATCTCGTGCACATGCGCAGCCCAGCGTGCTTTGCGCTGCAGACGCTCTTGATGGGCTTGCGGTGCGCTTAGTACCAGCTTAGCTAAAAAATGCGCGGCGGTGTTGGCCACTCTGTGGCTGTGGGCTGTGTCTACAGCAAATTTGGTGGCCAGGCGCGTAATGCTGGCCGAGCGTACATCGGTAACCGCATCTTCTCGGTCTACCAAGTCCAGCAGCAGGCCGTGGCGCAGCGCACCCTGGGCCACTACCAGTTGCGTAAGGTCAAGCAATTCAAACAGCGAACGTAAAATGGCCACACCACCGCCCAACACAGCGCGGCGGTCTTCTTTCAGGCCAACCAGGTCAATTTTGTCAATATGCCCAGCGCGCAGCAATGCGTCATGCAGCCACTGCAAGCCCTCTTTGCTTATGGTCCCTGCTGCATAGCCTTTGGCCGCCAAAATATCCGCCACCGCACCCACTGTGCCCGACGAACCGTAGGCTACGTCCCAGTGGGTGGGGCCAAAGCCAGTAACAGCTTCGTCCAAAATAGCTTGGGCTGCAACCTGTGCGCGCTCAAAGTTGGCCGCATGCAGACGGCCATTGTCAAAATACTTCATGGACCACGCCACACTGCCCAAGCGGTACGACTCGGTGCGCTGCGATGCGTAGCCTTGGCCCAAAATCAGCTCGGTGGAACGTCCGCCAATGTCAATAACCAGGCGTTTTTCTGCCGACTGCGGCAGCCAGTGCGCAACGCCAATGTAGATCAGCCGGGCCTCTTCACGCCCAGAGATCACATCAATAGGAAAACCCAGCAGCTGGTTGGCTTGGGCTATGAATACATCGCGGTTGCGTGCCTCACGCAGGGTTTGCGTGGCTACAGCGCGCACTTGGCTGCGTTTAAAGCCGCCCAAGCGCTCAGAAAACCGCGCCAGGCAGTCCCAGCCACGTTGCATGGCTTCGGGTGACAGGTTGCGCTCATCGTCTAGCCCATTGCCTTGGCGTACGGTTTCTTTGATGTACTCCACCCGCTGCACGTGGCCATGGTCAATGCGGCCTATTTCTAACCTAAAACTGTTAGAGCCAAGGTCAATGGCTGCGAGGAGGGTGCCGTCTTGCATAAATTAAAAGCGTAGTTTTCCGCAAGCATAGCACCCCTGCGCAACAGCATCTTGCGCTAAAAGCTGAGTGGGCTGTTATTTAGCTGCAGGCGGCATCAGCACACGGTCAACGATATGCACTACGCCGTTGGTGGCATCCAGGTCGGCTTTGAGTACCACGGCATCTTCTACAGTCACAAAAGTCCCTGCTTTGGACAATGCAATGTTGGCACCCTGCACGGTTTTAACAGAGCTGTTCTTCACGTCAGCGGCCATGGCTTTGGCAGCAATCACATGGAAAGTCAGTACGTTAGCGAGTTTCGCAGGGCTGGCGGCCAGTTCGTCTAAAGTTTTCTGCGGCACTGCTTTGAAAGCATCGTTGTTAGGTGCAAACACCGTAAAGCTACCGCTGCCATTAAGGGTGCTGGTCAGGCCAGCTTTGGCTATCAGGCTGCTTAAGGTGCTTAGCTCAGGTGTAGCTGCAATGGTAGAGGCCACTGGCATGGGCGTGGGCACGCTGGCACAACCAGACATCACCACCAGCGAACAAGCGGCTGCGGCAGTAACTACGAAACGACGGGACAGGGCTATTTTGCGCATGACGGTACCTTGAGTTAGTTAGATTAAAAACAAAAATTCGCCTCAGGCAGCATGTAGCGGCAACTGAGAACTTTTCTAATCTAAACTTACAGTATGACGACCGTGTGACAGCTAAGTGACCTACAACCCCCTAAATTGCCACCTACTCAAGGCTAATTGTCACAAAGATGTCATATGGCACCCCTACATTTACTTCATAGCCCCTAACGTTTACGGGTCGTTTTTTTAATAAGGACTGTGTATGAAACAATTTGCAATTAAATTTGGTTTGATCGCTGCCGCAGGTGCGTATACCGTGGGTGCTGCTTTTGCGCAGGATATCACCGGTGCGGGTGCTAGTTTTCCTGCGCCTTTGTATGCCAAGTGGGCCTCTGAGTACAACAAAGCCACTGGCGTGAAAATCAATTACCAGTCAGTGGGTTCGGGTGCTGGTATGCGCCAAATCGAAGCTAAAACAGTCGATTTCGGTGCCTCTGATGCGCCCCTCAAGGACGAAGAGCTGAAAGCCAAAAACCTGGTTCAGTTCCCCACCGTTATCGGCGGTGTGGTACCCGTAGTGAACATCAAAGGCATTACACCAGGCCAACTCAAGCTCACTGGTCAAGTGCTGGGTGATATTTACCTTGGCAAAATCAGCAAATGGTCTGACCCTGCCATCAAAGCATTAAACCCTAGCCTGGCTTTGCCAGACGCAGCGATCTCCCAAGTGCGCCGTGCTGATGGCTCCGGCACCAGCTTTTTATTCACCAACTATTTGTCAAAAGTTAACGCAGAATGGAAAAGCAAAGTAGGTGAGGGCACCGCAGTTAACTGGCCCACCGGTGCGGGCGGTAAAGGTAACGAAGGCGTGGCTGCATTTGTAACCCGTTTGCCTAACTCTATTGGCTATGTCGAATACGCCTACGTCAAGCAAAACAAAATGGTCTTTGCGCAAATGCAAAACCTCTCTGGTGCGTACGTTTCGCCAGACGATTTGACTTTCAAAGCTGCCGCTGCAGGCGCTGACTGGAACAAAAGTTTTTACCAAGTGCTGACCAACCAGGCTGGCAAAGACGCTTGGCCTATCAGTGGTGCAACATTTATCATGATGCAAAAAACGCAAGACAAACCGGCCAATGCAACGGCTGCACTGAAGTTTTTTGCTTGGGCCTATGCTAACGGTGACAAAATGGCAGATGCTTTGGACTATGTGCCTATGCCACCTGATGTGATCGGTGCGATTGAAAAATCATGGGCTGATATCAAAGACACTTCTGGCAAGGCTGTTGCGTTCAAATAATGTGGTCAGTTCTGGTGCCCTAGCGCTGTGTGCGCTGGGGCGCTGTATATTGCATTTAAAGTACACCTATGGCTACCTCACAAACCCAAAAACCCCCTTCATTTGCAGGTCTAGACCGTCTGTTTGCATGGACTGCACAAGGCGCAGCCTACCTAACCTTGGCATTGCTGCTGGGTATTTTGCTGTCTTTGGTATTGGGCGCTTGGCCGGCCATCGAGAAGTACGGTTTAGGTTTTTTAACCAGCACCACCTGGGATCCTGTAAAAAACGACTACGGCGGCTTGGTCATGATCTATGGCACTTTGGCCACGTCATTTATTGCTTTGTTGATTGCTGTGCCAGTAAGTTTTGGTATTGCGCTGTTTTTAACCGAGCTGTCACCGGCATGGCTCAAGCGCCCGTTAGGCACGGCCATTGAGTTGCTGGCTGCCGTACCCTCGATTGTGTACGGTATGTGGGGTTTACTGGTGTTTGGCCCAATTTTGGCGCAGTATGTACAGCAGCCTTTGCAATCGGCTTTTTCAGATGTGCCGGTAATTGGCGCGCTGGTCT
The DNA here is from genome assembly GCA_043778205.1 of Polaromonas sp. Taxonomy (GTDB): domain Bacteria; phylum Pseudomonadota; class Gammaproteobacteria; order Burkholderiales; family Burkholderiaceae_C; genus JAAFIP01. The sequence continues at coordinate 33,084 of JAYWGO010000162.1, forward strand.
CAGGCCCACCTGTAGGTATTGGCATACTGAGCGCGGGTATTATTTTGGCCATCATGATCATTCCGTTTATTGCATCTGTCATGCGCGACGTGTTTGATGTAACACCGCCGATGCTTAAAGAGTCAGCTTACGCGCTGGGCTCCACAACCTGGGAGGTCATGTGGAAAGTGGTGCTTCCCTACACCAAGGCAGGCGTAGTAGGCGGCATCATGCTGGGGCTAGGGCGTGCAATTGGCGAGACGATGGCCATTACCTTTGTGATTGGCAACATGAACCAGCTCGATTCACTGAGCCTGTTTCAGGCGGCTAACAGTATCACATCCGCAATTGCCAATGAGTTTGCAGAAGCGGGAGAAGGTTTACACCAAGCTTCACTGATTTACTTGGGATTGGTATTGTTTTTTATCACCTTTGTGATTTTAACTTTGTCTAAGCTGCTTTTATCGCAGCTTAAAAAATCTGAAGGTTCTAAATCATGAGCAGCGTAATGAAACCCACTACTACCATGAGGCTGTCCGCAAAAGACTCTGAAGCAGCCCGAATTGCCAAATTTCGCAAGCGCAAAATCACGAACCAAGTAGCTTTGATTTTATCGCTCGGTGCTATGGTGTTTGGGTTGTTTTGGCTAGCTTGGATTTTATGGGAAACATTAAGCTTGGGCCTTGCGGGTTTAAGCATTGCAGCTTTCACCCAAATGACCCCGCCACCCAACGAAATTGGTGGTCTGGCCAATGCGCTGTGGGGTTCTTTTTTGATGGTGAGTATGGCGACCTTCATAGGTACACCCATCGGCATCATGGCGGGTATCTATTTGGCTGAATACGGCATGAAGAGCCGCTTAGCGTCCATCACGCGATTTGTAAATGATATTTTGCTTTCTGCCCCCAGTATCGTGGTTGGCTTGTTTGTGTACGCGGTGGTGGTCACGCAATTCAAGACGTTCAGCGGTATTGCGGGTGTGTTGGCATTGGCCTTGATCGTCATACCGGTGGTGATTCGCACGACCGAAAATATGCTGGCGCTGGTGCCTTTTAGTTTGCGTGAGGCAGCCTATGCGCTGGGCTCACCCAAGTGGAAAGTTATTTTGAGTATTACTTTGCGTGCCTCGCGCGCTGGTGTGGTAACCGGTGTGCTACTGGCTGTGGCACGTATTGCGGGTGAAACTGCACCGTTGTTGTTTACTGCGTTAAGCAACCAGTTTTGGACATCCAACTTGGGCGAGCCGATGGCCAGCTTGCCCGTAACGATATTTAAGTTTGCCATGAGCCCGTATGAGAATTGGCAAAAGTTAGCCTGGGCTGGCGTTCTCATCATTACCGTAGCCGTGCTGGGCCTGAATATCTTGGCCCGCGTACTTACCAGGAATAAAGACCAATGAACACGACTGTGACCACCATGGGTACTGTCCAAGAGACGCCCAAAATGACCGTGCGCGACCTGAATTTTTACTACGGTAAATTTCACGCGCTCAAAAATATCAACCTTACGATTCCAGAGAAAAAAGTCACCGCCTTCATCGGCCCTTCAGGCTGCGGTAAGTCTACCTTGTTGCGTACTTTTAACCGTATGTTTGAGTTGTACCCTGACCAGCGCGCCACTGGTCATATTGATCTGGACGGCGAAAACTTACTGACCAGCAAAACAGACGTGGCTTTGATTCGCGCCAAAGTAGGCATGGTGTTCCAAAAGCCTACGCCGTTTCCCATGTCGATCTACGACAACATTGCCTTTGGCGTAAAGCTGTTTGAAAACTTAAGCTCAAGCGACATGGACGACCGCGTGGAATGGGCACTGCGCAAGGCTGCGCTGTGGACCGAGGTGAAAGACAAGCTGGGCCAAAGTGGCGGCGGCTTGTCTGGTGGACAACAGCAGCGCCTGTGCATCGCGCGCGGCATTGCCATCAAACCGCAAGTCTTGTTGCTTGATGAGCCATGCTCTGCACTGGACCCCATATCAACAGCCAAGATTGAAGAGCTGATTGCCGAGCTAAAAAGCGAATACACCGTAGTCATCGTTACCCACAACATGCAGCAAGCCGCACGTTGCAGCGACTACACCGCCTACATGTACCTGGGCGATTTGATGGAGTTTGGCGAAACCGAACAAATGTTTTTTAAGCCTAAACGCAAAGAAACAGAAGACTATATTACGGGCCGTTTTGGCTAACCGGGACGAGGACACCCTATGACAGATAAACACCTTTCTTCCCAATTTGACGCTGACCTGAACGCCGTGTCTGCACGGCTGATGGAAATGGCAGGCTTGGTCGAATCGCAAACCCGCAGCGCGATTGAGGCGCTGACCACCTTCAATACCGACATTGCTAACCGCGTGATTGAAGAAGAGCACCGCGTGAATGCGATGGAAATTCAAATCGACAAAGACATCAGCTCGATCATTGGCCGTCGCCAGCCGACGGCAAGAGATCTGCGTTTGCTGATGGCAATCACCCGCATGACGGCCAACCTGGAGCGCGCTGGTGATGAAGCACAAAAAATAGCCCGCATGGTGCTGAGCATGCTGGCCAGCGGCTCGGCCCGTGCACTGCCGGTGCGCGAACTGCATGTAGCGGTAGAGCTGGCCTCCGGCCTGCTGCGTAAATCACTGGATGCCTTTGCGCGTCTTGATACTACGGCAGCGGTGGCCATTTTGAAAGAAGACGACTTGATCGACCAGGAATTTGGTGGCTTTGTACGCAAGCTGGTAACCTACATGATGGAAGACCCGCGCAAAATATCGCCCAGCTTGGACTTGCTGTTTGTGGCCAAAGCCATCGAACGCATTGGCGACCACGCCAAGAACATTGCCGAATCCATCATTTACGTGGTTAAAGGCACTGACGTGCGCCACAGCTCGATGGAAGTCATCGAATCAGCGGTCATTTAACGCCATGAAGACCTTGCGCGTACTCATCGTAGAAGACGAGCCAGCCATTGCGGAGCTGATTGCTATTAACCTTCGGCACCATGGGTTTGAACCCATCATTGCCTGCGATGGCGAACAAGCCCAGCGTGAGCTGGACGCTGTGCTGCCCGATGTGATTTTGCTCGACTGGATGCTGCCGGGTGCCAGCGGCATCAGCTTGGCACGCAAATGGCGCGCCGATGCCCGTACCAAGCCTGTACCGCTGCTAATGCTGACGGCCCGCGGCGATGAACCAGACAAAATTCAAGGGCTGGACGCGGGGGCGGACGACTATGTGACCAAGCCGTTTTCTACCCAAGAGCTGATGGCCCGTATTCGCGCTGTGTTACGCCGCCGCGCACCTGAACAGGTGACAGAGCAGCTGCTGCTAGGCGGCCTGGGGCTGGATGGTGCAACGCACCGGGTGAGCTACCAAGGTACTGAGCTTAAACTGGGTCCCACTGAGTTTAAGTTGCTTAATTACCTGATGACTTACCCAGAGCGCGTGCACAGCCGAGCCCAGCTGCTTGACAAAGTATGGGGCGACCATGTGTTTATTGAAGAACGCACGGTGGATGTGCATGTAAAGCGCTTGCGTGAGGCACTGGGCGCAGCAGGTGCCATGGTGGAGACGGTGCGCGGTGCGGGCTACCGCTTGACTGTGGTGGGGTTAGCCCAACAAGCGGCTTAATTTAGGTTCTTAGGTATGCCTTAGGGTATAACTCTGGCATGGTGTTTCGTCTTACTCTTTTTTTAATAGCTGCCTGTGCAGGATTTGCTTGGGCGTACGCGCAATTTTCAGCCTATTTTGCGCCCTGGGGCGCATTGCTGGCGGTTGCCATCGCGCTACTGTGGGACAACTGGCGGGTTAGAGGTTTTGAGACTGCTTTGCGCGCCCTGCAAGCTGGTAACCCTGTGCCCAGCCAATCGCTCTGGTGGGGTAGCTTGCTTGAGCGTGTGCGGCGCTTGCTGCGCAATAAAAACCAAGAGATTACGGTCAGTGAGCAGCGCATGACGGACTTTTTGGCGGCTATTCAGGCATCGCCAAACGGGGTGCTTTTGCTAGACAGCCAAAACCGGATTGAGTGGAGTAACCAAACTGCGGCCTATCAAATGGGCCTGGACGCGCAGCGCGACGTGCTACAGCACATTGGCAACTTGGTACGCCAACCGGCTTTTACGCAGTACCTCAGCGAAGGCGACTTTGACCACGAAGTAGTGTTTACCGCTGCCAGCAGCACGGCCCAACGCCCCATGCGCACCAGCGTGCAACTGCACCCTTACGGTGAGGGTCGCAAGCTCATGCTAACCCGCGACGTAACCGCCCTTGAGCTTGCCGAAGCGCAGCGGCGCGACTTTGTGGCCAATGTGTCGCATGAAATTCGGACACCCCTGACCGTACTCAGCGGATTTGTGGAGACGCTGCAAAATCTGCCGTTGGACGAGTCCCAACGCAACCGCTACCTGGGCTTGATGGCCCAGCAGTCGCAGCGCATGCAGGCGCTGGTGCAAGACTTGCTAACCCTGTCGCGCTTAGAAGGTAGCCCCGTACCTAGCCTGCAAGACAGCACCAGTGTGCGCAGCCTGCTAGCCCAATGTGAGCAAGACGCGAACGCTTTAATGCAGGCCCAGCCAGGTACCCGCACGCAGCCACTGCGACTGCATTTTGGGTATGCCGACGACGCCAGCGCAAGCACCGTGCTGCTGGGCAACCACAATGAGCTGCTCAGCGCCATGGGCAACTTGGTTAACAACGCCGTGCGCTACACCCCCGCAGGCGATACGGTGGAGGTGCTGTGGGCTTTGCTGCCCGATGGCCGTGGGCAGCTGCGTGTGCACGACACCGGGCCAGGCATAGCACCAGAGCACCTGCCCCGTTTAACAGAGCGCTTTTACCGGGTTGACCGCAGCCGCTCGCGTGACACAGGTGGCACAGGCTTGGGTTTGGCCATCGTCAAGCATGTCGCGCAGCGCCATGGCGGAGAGTTGCAAATTGCATCGGTGCTGGGCCAAGGCTCTACATTTACCTTGTTGATTGGCGCTGTGCGCACGCGGTCTGTTTAGTTAACGGCTGTTGCTTAGGCCGTTATTCCACCTCGCCGCCAAACTTTTTAATCAAGTTAGCGATATATTTTTCGATCAGTTTTTCAAACTCGCCTTGCACTACGGGCGCAACGATCATTTTCATCAGGCCAGGTAGCGGTACCTCTACAGTGCCTTTGATTTGCAGAGCAATGCCGGTAGACTTCTTGTTGTCTACCATTTTCCAATTGCCGCCAATCAGCGCGTTGCCTGCGCCTTTTACCGGGGTCCACACCACCGTGCCCTTGGTTTTATTGCTTGCATATTTGCTGGCGTACACGGTTTGGATGTTGACCTGGGCCGTGCCTACTTTTTCCATTTCCCATTTGTAGACACCGTCGCCCATGTCGGTGAGCTTGTCGACTTTAGGGAAGTGGCTGACTGAGGTGGGCACGTCGGACAGTACGGCAAATACATCGGCCATTTTGGCTTTGACTTCAAACTCATACGCTAAATCAATATCTACAGTGATGGCCATGGCGCTATTCCTTGTGTTGTAAAAAATCTAAAGTCTGAGCCTAGCAAGGTTTGCGCTTTTGGGCAACAGAGATTGCCTGTAGACAGCGGGTTATGAGACCTGCATGCATGGCGTATAAGCCCCAGCGCAACAGCATTGCAAAAGTTTGGCCACAGTTTGCGCGACAATCCAAGCTATGAACCTTCACACTATCGACATTGAAACCGCCCCCAACCCCCGCGCCACCGTGCTGCTGATGCACGGCCTGGGTGCTGATGGCAATGATTTTGTGCCTATAGCCGCCGAGCTGGACTTGGCTGCAGTAGGCCCGGTACGCTTTGTGTTTCCCAATGCGCCCACCATGCCGGTGACCATCAACGGCGGCATGCGCATGCCCGCTTGGTACGACATATCCAACGCCGACCTGACCCGTCGCGAGGACGAGGCCGGCCTGCGTGCGTCGCAAGCGGCGCTAGAGAGCCTGCTGGAGCGCGAAAAAGCACGCGGCATACCTGCCAGCCGCATAGTGGTGGCGGGCTTTTCGCAGGGCTGCGCCATGGCACTGATGACGGGCTTGCGCCATAGCGAGACGCTGGCGGGCATTGTGGGTTTATCGGGCTATTTGCCACTGGCCAGCACTACCGCTGCAGAGCGCCACGCAGCCAACGCGCAAACCCCAGTTTTCCTAGCCCATGGCTTGCAAGACGGTGTTGTGCCGATAGAGCGTGCCGCAGCCTCGCGCGATGCACTGGCAGGCCTGGGCTACAGGGTGGATTGGCACCAGTACCCTATGGCCCATTCGGTGTGCGCGCAAGAAATTGCCGACCTCAACCAATGGCTAAACCGCGTGCTGGCAGCGGCTTAAAACACTTTGTACGCGGGCTTAGTTTTTGGCCACCAAATAGCGCATCAGCTTGCCAGAATCGGCTGGCGGCAAACGCAGGGCCAGCCGCAGCCAGGCGGTTCCCATTTGGCACATGCGGTTTTTGTCTGGCTTGGGCCCAGAGCTTGTGCCGCCCACTAGCATGAGCACATCTTTGCCGTACAGGCGAATCAGCTCGTCGGCTAAGGGGGCCAGCAGGTCTTTAATGTCTATTTCCTGTGGCACCGCTTGGCGCTCGGTGGCGTAAGAGCTAATGACTTCGGCCATGGCCTGGTACTGGGCTTGCAGCTGGTTAGCGCTGACATACTGGGTAAGGTCAAACTGGCTGCCCTTGGTGCCGTTGAGCATGTCGTAGCAGGCTTCCAGGTCGCGCTCTTGCACCGAGGTGAGCATTTGCACGTAGCTGCTCATGTACTTGTGGGCTGTTACGTCAGACGCTTGGGTGACATAGGTTTTTACCATCTGCATGGCCGCGTTAGACCCCATGGCCACCACTTCACGCTCGGGTCTGCCCTCTACCAAGGCCCTTTTGAGCGGAATAACCAAGGCGGCAAAACCGCTGGCATCGTGCTTTTTTAAAGCGGCAAAAGCGGGGTTGGTAACCAACAATGTCTCTAGCTGGCTGGCGGCGTGGTTGGCGGCCATCTTGGGCATAACCACGCCCTGCGAAAAACCAGCCAAGACGCCAAAAGCCACTATAAACACCGCAAAAACCAGACCGCGACGTTCCCCAGGGTTGCTAACGGCTATTTTGGCAATCAGCCAGGCAACCAGCAGGCACAGCACTGTGAGTCCAATATTCATCCAAATTAGCATGTGCAGGTCCTAGGTGGCTTAAAAGCAGTGGGCGGGTAGAAGCCGTATTTTAAGGGCCGTAAGCCTTACAATCAGAGGTTGCCCGCCGAAATTCCGGCTACAGACCCCGGCGCTGTAGCAAAAGCTAACCTGAGCACCTAAGAACCCGTATGGCCAAAGAAGATCTGATTGAAATGCAAGGCTTGGTAGCCGAAGTGCTGCCCGACTCACGCTTTCGCGTAACGCTAGAGAACGGCCATGAAATCATCGCCTACACCGGCGGCAAAATGCGCAAAAACCACATTCGTATTATCGCGGGTGACAGCGTCACGGTAGAGCTGTCACCGTATGACTTGAGCAAAGGCCGCATTATGTTCCGCCACATCGCAGGCCGCTCTGGCCCCCCGCCACGGCGCTAAATCGAGGCCCTGATTGAGGCCTCACCCTAGGCCTCACCCTAGGCTCCAACCAAGCCCTTGCTTTATCCAGCTTTAGCTGCAGCCGCAGCCTCGGCCATGTACACCTTGCGGTCATTGGTCACCCGCACGGCGCTGGGCCGCTCGGCCAGCATCTTCAAATAAGGTTTGTAGTCTATTCCCGCAGCGAGCATCAGGTCGTCGCCCAGCACCGCTTTGGTGGCCATGCCTACCAGGCCAATGCTGGCGTAAGCTGAACAGTCAGCTTGGGTGAACGCATCCCCCGCCACAAAGGGCGCAAATTTGGCCAACTGCTTGAACGCAGGGATGTTCTTCTCTAGCTGGGCACGCACCCGCGCTTTGGTACCATCGCTGACCGTGCCGCCAAAAAATGCCTGGGGGTACAGGTCGCGTACCACCAGCTCTAGGTGCAGCTCGATAAAGGTGATAAGTTCATGCACTTTGGCGGCGGCAAACGGGTCGGCAGGCAGCAAAGGTGGGTTAGGGTATGCGGCTTCGATATAGTCCATGATGGCCTGGCTTTCGCACAGGCCGCCTTGCGGGGTGCGAATAAATGGTATTTTGCCCAGTGGAGAGTTGGCAAAAACAGCGGGGTCTTGGCTTTTGGTCATGACCGTTTCCTCTGCAAAGGCAACATTTTTTTCTAACAATGCCAGTTTGACTTTGTTGTAGTAGTTAGAGACCGGGAACCCGCAAAGTGTCAACATGGTGAGATACCTTTAAATAAATTAGTTAAGTTAAGTTTAAAACATAAGCAGCCAGTACATAGCCCCAAAGGGGACAATACAGGCTTTGGCATTCCGTCAGGGTGCTAACAACACAAGAAAAGAACAAGCTATGGCGATACAGTGGTTTCCAGGGCACATGCGCGCCACCCAAAAGGCAATCGCCGACCGCATGAAAACAATCGACGTGGTCATCGAGCTGCTAGACGCGCGCCTGCCAGGTTCTAGCGCCAGCCCAATGATTGCCGAGCTGACCGCGGGCAAGCCGTCGCTCAAAGTACTCAACAAGCAAGACCTTGCCGACCCTGCGCGCACCGCGCTGTGGCTGGCGCATTACAACGCCATGCCCGGCACCCGTGCGCTGGGGCTGGACGCGAGCGTGAAAGCGCCCGCCAAAGAGCTGATCAAAGCCTGCCACGTGCTAGCGCCCTTGCGCGGCGGCATGGTCAAGCCTATGCGGGTGCTGATTTGCGGCATACCCAACGTGGGCAAGTCCACCTTGATCAACACCATCACCGGTAAAAAGCATGCCAAAACCGGCGACGAAGCCGGCATTACCAAGCTGGAGCAGCGCATTACGCTGGCCGATGATTTCTACCTGTACGACACGCCCGGCATGCTGTGGCCGCGCATTATTGTGCCGCAAAGCGGCTACAACCTGGCCGCCAGTGGCGCGGTAGGGCGTAACGCGTTTGACGAGCAAGAAGTAGCTATTGAACTGGCAGCCTACTTGCAGGCTAACTATGCAGCGCAGGTCGAGGCGCGCTACAAGCTGAGCGGTATTGCCGACATTACTGACGAGGCGCTGCTGATCGAGGTGGGGCGTAAACGTGGCGCGCTGTCGGGCGCGAAAAGTGCCAAAGGCGGTGCCAAGATTGACCTGCAAAAAGCGTCAGAGGCCTTGATTTATGATTTTCGCGCCGGGGTGCTGGGCTGCGTTACGCTAGAAACGCCAGCGGAGTACGCAGTTTGGCTGGCCGCCGGCCAAGCGCAAGACGCAGTGCGCCAAGTGAAAAAAGATGCCATTGAGCTAGACCGCAAAATACGCTTTAAGCAAATTCCCAAGCCGCCTAAGCCCTTTGATCTGCGCTAAGTGCCCCGTCTATTGCAGGCTTACTGCGCCAGCATCACCCGTCGCCAACTATTGTCTGCCAACAGCACACAGGCACCGCCGGGCAGGGCCGTCATGCGCTGCACCCGCGCGGGCAGGGCCATCACGTCGGCCAGCTCTTTCCAGCGGCCTGTAGCGCCTTTTAGCTCGCCAGCCTCCCAGCGCAGTGCGTGCAGGGCTTTGAGGCTCATGTCGGGCACGATCACGGTGGGCCGCAAGCCGGGCAGCTGCACAATCACAGCCAAATTTTGCTCTGGGTCTTGCATGCGGTGGTTGGACACATCCATGGCCTTGGCAAACGGCTCTAGCGCAGGCGGGCGGTAGTGGTACAGCGTGAGTACCCCGCCCACGTGCGGCGTAGTAACACTGGCAATGTCCAGCTTGCCATCGGCATCAAAATCTGCCACACCCACAGGGTTAAGCCAGTAAAACGTACCGCCTGTGGCGCTGCTACGGGCCAGCTCGGTGATGGCTACGGCGGCCTGCGCTGCAGCGCGCGTAGATGCTTTGCCAGGCAGTGCGCGCAGCCCCAGCACCACGATGGACGAGCCGTGCAGCGCGTCGCTTTCAATCACGATCATTTCGTCACGCCCATCACCGTCCAGGTCGACCAGGCGCACGGTGAGGTCTTCAAACACACGGTGAAAAGCTAGGGTGTAGGCCAGCGTTTGCGGCACACCGTCTAGGCTGTTTGTTTGCACGTGCAAGGTGGCCGCATGGATGGGCGAGCCCAGCGCTTTGTGCGGGTAACGCGCCGTGGGCGTGCCCAGCCAAGCCCAGGCAATGTCTTTGCTGCCTTGCACGGGCTGGCTGCCTGGCAAGCGTTTGGCAGCAGCAGCTGGGGGCGCGGGCACGGTGGCCAAGGCATCTACAGCGCTGCAATCACCTTGCGTGATTTCAATCATTAACCCCATGGCCACTGCACTGCCCAGCGCAAGGCACCCACTGAGCGCCACCCCGCAGCTTCGCGCAATGAAGGTGGCGGTTTTTAGCTTAAGACAAGACATGCTGTGTAGGTCGTGGTGCAGTTGCATAGTATTACAGGGCAGCAGTAGCTGGCTTAGGTGAGCGCTGGCCAAATACTGGAATTGCAGCGCAGTTTGTGCCAAGATAGGCTATGTTGTTTCCCCGCCTGCTGCGTACTTTGCTCGTCAACCCTGCTGACCACCCACGTGGCCAGCCCCATCTGAGCGCGGCCAGCGGCTTGGTGGTGCTGCAGGGGCGCTGCTACGTGGTGGCGGACGATGAGCACCATTTGGGCAAGTTCAAGCTGCAAGACAACAGCCCCGTCAAGCTCAAGCGTTTATTTGACGGTGAGCTGCCCTTGAACCCTAAAAAGCGCAAAGCTGCCAAGCCCGACCTAGAGGTGCTTGCCCTGCTGCCCAGTATGGCGCGCTACCCGCACGGCGCGCTGCTGGCGCTGGGCTCGGGCTCAAAGCCCCAGCGCCATACCGGGCTGGTGATGGCCCTGGGCGCAGACGGCAAACTGGGCAAAGGCAACGCTTTGGTCAGCCAAGAAATTGACCTTACCGTACTGTACGCCCCATTGCATGCTGAGTTTGCTGACCTCAACATTGAAGGCTGCATAGTGCAAGGGGATGAACTGCACCTGGTGCAACGCGGCAACAAAGGCACTGCAGGACAGAGCTATGCGGGCCAGAGCAGTGCCGTCATCAGCCTGCATTGGCCCCAGGTGCAAGCCTGGCTGCTAGACGCTGAAGACACACCGCCCCCGCCAAGCCGCATTGCCCCCCTAGAGCTGGGCGACATTGACGGCATACCGCTCACGCCTACCGATGCCTGCCTACTGCCCAATGGGCACTGGCTGCTAAGTGCCGCCGCCGAGAACACGGCAGACAGCACGCTGGACGGCCCCTGCGCAGGCAGTGCCTTGGCTGTGGTGAGCGCCCAAGGCAAAGTGCAGCAGTTGCACTATCTGCACGGCGCCCCCAAGGTAGAGGGCATTAGCGTGCAGGCCAGCGGCAGTACGTTGACGGTGTTGATGGTGACCGACGCAGACCATCCTGATGTGCCGTCCCAATTGTTGGAGCTGGTGTTGCCTTAAACCTGCCATTTTTTAAGAACTATAGGGCTGTAGCCCAAGTAAATGCTGCACAGGTAGCTATGTATTTTATAGTGGCTTGGTTTGTTTCTGCTTCGGTTGTTTAGCAGCCCGTGGCAATGCTTGTGTGCCTTGATGACCTTGGTCGGGCGACGGGACAGGTTTGTGCAAACTTCCGCGAATCACGCGCAGGTAACCTAAGTATTTGCCCATTTGGAAGCACGACGCGCCTTCGCTCCAGTTTGCACAAACCCGCTCCCATCGCTTCTCCCTGTCAAATTTGGTAGTTGAAGGCACGTGGGGCAGGTGCATGTGACTTGACGCACAGCAGTGCTGCCTAAGCCCAGGCTTGATCGACAGCCACGTTCACCCCGTCTTTGGTGACTGGACACCCCGCCAAAACCAGCTCGGCTGGATTGAGTCCACCATGCACGGCGGCGTGACGACCATGATTTCCGCCGGTGAGGTGCATTTACCCGGCAGACCGAAAGACATCGTGGGCCTGAAGGCGCTGGCGATTACAGCGCAGCGAGCGTTCGACAACTTTCGCCCCGGTGGTGTCAAGGTAATAGCAGGTGCGCCCATCATTGAAAAAGGCATGGTTGAGCAAGACTTCAAAGACCTGGCAGACGCTGGGGTAACGCTGCTGGGCGAGGTCGGTCTGGGTACCGTCAAGGCGGGTTATGAGGCCAAAGAAATGGTCAGCTGGGCGCGCAAATACGGCATACAAAGCACCATCCACACGGGCGGCCCGTCAGTGCCCGGATCAGGCTACATCGACAAAGACACGGTGCTGGAGGCTGATGCTGACATCATTGGCCACATCAACGGTGGGCACACGTCGCTGTCAGAGCAACACGTGTGCGAGCTGTGTGAAAAGTCGTCGCGGGCCATTGAAATTGTGCATAACGGCAATGAAAAGGTAGCTATTGCCGCGGCGCAAGCGGCGCTGCAACTCAAATGCCCCCACCGAGTGATTTTGGGAACTGATGGCCCGGCGGGGTCAGGCGTGCAACCGCTAGGCATGCTGCGCATGATCTCCTTGCTGTCCGCCCTTGGCAACATAACGCCGGAGCTGGTGTTTTGCTTTGCCACGGGCAACACGGCACGCATACGCGGCTTGAATTGCGGGTTGATAGAAGTCGGTCGCGCGGCAGACTTTGTGTTTTTAGACAAAGCCCAGCACTCAGCCGGCAGCGACATGCTAGACAGCATCACCCGTGGCGATATTCCCGGCGTGGGCATGGTGATGATTGACGGGTTGGTGCGCTGCGGGCGCAGCCGCAACACACCGCCTGCGACGCGGATACCGGTGGTTGAGTAATTGCAGTGCACGTACGGCACTCTGGCATCATTCAGTGAGAAGAAGTCATGTAGCAAATTAAAAAGAGCGTAAGCAGCTATGAGAATAGTAGTAAGGTTAAATTCATCTACGCGTATGACTATTAAGCGCCATAACTAGCGCTTAATCCAGACTTGAATTAGCAGCTAGAAATGGAAGCTATTTATGCCGATGTCATGATCAGCATGTCTGATTTCAAAAAACCCCAGCCGCCGTTCTGCGTGAAGCCAACAACCTTACCCAATGCTGTAGCTTTTAGCAATTTTCAAAATTTATCATTGCGGACTTGATCCGCCATCCATGAACCCGCTTCAAGGGCAAGTACCGCAGAAGGCAGGCCGCAGGCCACGGGGTGACATGCCAGCTTTAAATGCTTTGTTACTCTGCCCGCGCTAACTCAAGTCCCGCTCTTGTGGTCTAGGAGCCTGGGCGGCAGAAGGCGTCGAAGTGAAAATTGGCCCCAGCGCCGACTAGTTTTTGACGATTTAACCGCCGAATATCTGGATATTTGGCAAGAAATCGGCGAAAAATAGACCGCTGCGGTCAATTTGCAGCCGACGTTTCTTCTGCCGCCCAGGCTCCTAGCCCAACGTGTCGTCGATTTACGGCCGCACGTAGGCCCAGCCTTCGCTTTGCTTGGTCATGATTTCGGTCACACCGGCCGGGACGTAGCTGATGGCTGACTGCATGTCGTCTCGTGTTAGCTTTAAGGTACGCATGGTGTTTTCACAAGCGATAACTTTGATGTTGGCTTTGATCGCCTCTGCCACGCGTGATGCGCTGGGCGATTCGAGCTTGAGCATGCC